>NZ_JACGVZ010000103.1:0-513 GCF_014077465.1 Colwellia sp. BRX10-4 | reverse complement strand
GTTATATTCCCTTGGAGAATGAGTGCATTATCTTCTTTTCTTTATCACAATTTTATCATTCAGTAGCATTGCGTCTGAAAGTCACACTGCCATTAAAGGGGGCTGTGAAGAAAGTGTGAGTGCAATAAAATCTAATGCTGAACTGTTTGTTATAGAATTAAATATGGATAGGGTAGAAATGCTTTTCTACCTTCGAAAAAAATTAAATATTGATGGCGGTATAGAATCTCAAACAGCTCTAGACGAAGAACTTTATTTAAGTATTATGGAGGTTCTCGTTAAGCCAAAATCACCGCTTTATATGATTTCGCGTATTGCGGAAATTAAATTGACTTTTAAGGATTTTCCATTAAAAATCAGTCAGGTTAAATTAAAAGAGTTAAATTCGAAGCTAACCTTAAGGTTGTAATCGGGAATATAACAAGCCATTCAAGCAGGACTTTTAACAGTTGGTTAGGTTCCACTTCGCTTCACATTTTAACCAACAATTAAAAGCCTCTTAATGGGGCGTTA
>NZ_JACGVZ010000105.1:0-481 GCF_014077465.1 Colwellia sp. BRX10-4 | reverse complement strand
ACCCGGAGACGGACTTGAACCGTCACACTCTATGAGCGAGGGATTTTAAATCCCTTGTGTCTACCAATTCCACCACCCGGGCATCGGATAATTCTTTTTAAAGTAGAGATTGGCTCCCTACTAACTCTTAACTTACTAAGAGATTTAACTAATTAAACTCTTTAACTTATCTACACACTAAATTTAAACAACTAACGAGACGCTACATCTTTTATTGGCCGCTAAATCACAACATCTTAGCTATATTTATTGTATAAAAATATTTGCATTGTAAATGTTAAGTAAATTAATTACATTATTGATACAGGTTTAATTACTACTATTTAAATTACTGGACAGAAAGTACAGTATAAAGATGGTACCCGGAGACGGACTTGAACCGTCACACTCTATGAGCGAGGGATTTTAAATCCCTTGTGTCTACCAATTCCACCACCCGGGCATCGGATAATTCTTTTTAAAGTAGAGATTGGCTCCCTAC
>NZ_JACGVZ010000173.1:0-224 GCF_014077465.1 Colwellia sp. BRX10-4 | reverse complement strand
ATGGGAACTCCCACACTACCATCGGCGCTACTGCGTTTCACTTCTGAGTTCGGAATGGGATCAGGTGGTGCCACAGTGCTATTGTCGCTAGACAAAAAGGTTACAATCTTGAAAGCTGTTGCTCGCTAGAGCCATAAATATAAAAGCGTTTTCTTATTCAATTCATTACAGTGCGTGAAGTTATTCTTTATATGTCAGTCTTTTACAAACACTTCGCAGCAAAA
>NZ_JACGVZ010000160.1:0-243 GCF_014077465.1 Colwellia sp. BRX10-4 | reverse complement strand
CTCCCTAAAGGGTCGTTGGAGACTACAACGTTGATAGGTCAGGTGTGTAAGGACTGCGAGGTCTTGAGCTAACTGATACTAATTGCCCGTGAGGCTTAACCATACAACACCCAAGTAGTTTTGCTGCGAAGTGTTTGTAAAAGACTGACATATAAAGAATAACTTCACGCACTGTAATGAATTGAATAAGAAAACGCTTTTATATTTATGGCTCTAGCGAGCAACAGCTTTCAAGATTGTAAC
>NZ_JACGVZ010000114.1:0-377 GCF_014077465.1 Colwellia sp. BRX10-4 | reverse complement strand
AATATTTATGCTAGGTTTCTTGCCTGTTCTAGGTGTTCTTATTACACTTCTTTTAAATTTTATTGCTGGACCTGGTTATACAACCGCAGTAAATCAAGGTGCTATTTACATATATTTCAAGGGCTCTGTTATTTGGTCGGTGTTTGCATTTTTTACAGGTATATATATGTACTCTAAATGTAGTTCAATGAACCATATAAAATTTGTACTTGGAGTTTTATCGGTCACTTTCGGTGTCGCCATGCCTTGGATGATCGGTATGTCGTAGTGTTCAAAACATAACAAGAATTTCAAGCGGGACAAAATAAAGTTGGCTGTTTTGTTCACTCCGTTCACTTATTTTAGCCAACGTTATTTTGCCCCTTAAATGGGCGTTA
>NZ_JACGVZ010000159.1:0-243 GCF_014077465.1 Colwellia sp. BRX10-4 | reverse complement strand
AGAAGCCTAGCAATGTCCTACTCTCACATGGGAACTCCCACACTACCATCGGCGCTACTGCGTTTCACTTCTGAGTTCGGAATGGGATCAGGTGGTGCCACAGTGCTATTGTCGCTAGACAAAAAAGTTACAATCTTGAAAGCTGTTGCTCGCTAGAGCCATAAATATAAAAGCGTTTTCTTATTCAATTCATTACAGTGCGTGAAGTTATTCTTTATATGTCAGTCTTTTACAAACACTTCG
>NZ_JACGVZ010000101.1:0-567 GCF_014077465.1 Colwellia sp. BRX10-4 | reverse complement strand
ATTCTACGCCTCTATCTGTATGGAGCATCAAATCACCGGACGGTTTTCGTTTCTTAACCGCATTTTCTAATGTGCGTTTCGTGACGTCCATCGTTCTATTTTTATCTAAACTCCAGCTAATAATACGCCGTGAATATAAATCCATTATTACCGACAAATAACGCCATACGCCTTTCACTTTCAAATACGTGACATCGGCAACCCATACTTTATCTTTAGCCAATGGCACTGCACCATCAGGTCTTAAGTTTGTACCAGTCGTAAGAAAGCGCTTATAAAACGCAGAGCGTGTAGTTACCCGCATCACTCTAGCAACCAACCCAAGCGCATTGTACAAACGTTCAACACGTTTTTTACCGATATTGTATCCTTGCTTTTGTAATGTTTTAAAAATGCGGGGACTACCATATCGGCCTTTATTCTCAGTGAATATTTGCTGGAATTTCTGTTTAAGTTCAACATCTTCTATCGCACGGGCACTGGGTTGACGCTCGCGCCAATCGTAATAGCCACTTTTAGACACATCAAAAAATTTCAGTAACCTTTTGACCTTTATGTCGGGTCTGA
>NZ_JACGVZ010000177.1:0-210 GCF_014077465.1 Colwellia sp. BRX10-4 | reverse complement strand
AGTATTAAGTGAGTTAACGCATAGAATGAAGCAAGTAATTTCGTCGGTTATCATGCTGATATTCGTGGATTACTAACTTATTAGTTAGCAGCGCCTACCTTACTCATTTCGTCGTGGCACCTGTCTTCAGTCTATGTTCGCGGTTCAATAGCCGTTAGGCTATTGCCGTCCTAACGCCGTCGGTGATTGTGCCACACCCGATGCTTGATC
>NZ_JACGVZ010000169.1:0-227 GCF_014077465.1 Colwellia sp. BRX10-4 | reverse complement strand
AGTTCACCTTCAGCGAGAGTAACGGTATCACCAGCATTATAGGTATTCCCACCAACCGTAAAGCTGGTTACCGTGAGTGGACCATCAGCAGTTTCTGCATTGTCTAACACATTGCCTGTGGCTGTTGTATCTTCAGCTGTTGTAACAGATTCACTATCATCACTTAGATCAGACACTGGTGTCACTGAAATGGTTAGTGTAGAGCTCTGTGTATCACCTGCACCGTC
>NZ_JACGVZ010000168.1:0-234 GCF_014077465.1 Colwellia sp. BRX10-4 | reverse complement strand
ACTGTAAATAACCCTGTAATTATTGCACCCCAAATAAAACCTGAATCGCTACTTGTATAAGGTAAACCTAACTCAGCATGACGTTCAATACTTGAATTAATTAAGTACCAATTTGCAAAAACAGCGAGTAAAAGAAATCCCGCTAAGATCTTTATAGATTTAAATTTATACTTTTTAATTATTAATTTGATCTCATCTGGTGACATATACACTCCCTTTTTGAATACTTATAAC
>NZ_JACGVZ010000107.1:0-449 GCF_014077465.1 Colwellia sp. BRX10-4 | reverse complement strand
TAACGCTTACATAAGCGGAAAATTATAGTTGGCTGAAATTTTGAGGAACGAAAAAGAGCCAACTGTAATTTTTCCGTTTGATGTTCTTGTTAGCTGCGGTTTGCAAACAGCTTTTCAAATAATACAACTAACAAAGTAGAAGATATAAACACTAATATAGAATGAAAAATATAACCTACAGCAGACAATGCATCAGGCTTACATTCAGTTTGGAGTAAATCGCAATAAATATAATTAATAGAAAAAGTTGATGTTATTGCCAAAGCTAAGATTACGAGTAAGTTAATTGGTAATTTGATGTTAAAAACATCTGGTAGCAAACTAAAGTTAGGGAACTTTAATTTAAAAGTGGCAACACCTAACGATATTATTATAGCGGGCACTAGTACTAGTAAGACTCCTTGCATATTACAATCCTCTCCGTGATTTGATTAGCAGCTAACGCCCCA
>NZ_JACGVZ010000115.1:0-373 GCF_014077465.1 Colwellia sp. BRX10-4 | reverse complement strand
AACAATAATGTTACCGACAGAATAGTTGTTAATTGGGTGTGTGGTATCGCTTTAATATCTAGTGTTACTTATTTATCTCTAGCACCTTGGATCTCAAATATAGTAAGGGCGGCTACTTTTATTGGGGTATGTCTTTCCCTGTATCTTTGGTGGTAATGCGCCATAACAAGCAATTCAAGCAGGACAAATAACAGTTGGCTATTTGCTCCTTCGTCGCCTATTTTAGCCAACCATTATTTGCCTCTTAATGGGGCGTTAGCTGCTAATCAAATCACGGAGAGGATTGTAATATGCAAGGAGTCTTACTAGTACTAGTGCCCGCTATAATAATATCGTTAGGTGTTGCCACTTTTAAATTAAAGTTCCCTAACTT
>NZ_JACGVZ010000127.1:0-330 GCF_014077465.1 Colwellia sp. BRX10-4 | reverse complement strand
ACTTAATCTATCGAGTTCGATAAATTAAGTTTGGTTTTTTAAACCACGTTTTTAACCGAATGCGCGTTAAGAATGAGTTCTTTAACAATCTGGAAAGCTGATATAAATAAAGTATTTATGTCGTAGCTAATATTAGGAATAGGGTGTCGCGCTCTTGACTAATCAATAGTTACATATGACATAGATATTTACAAAAGCGATTAAGAGCGAAAGCTGTTAATCAACATTTGTTTACTCTTACTCAGAGTAAACATCTTATTCAAGACACATTTATTTGTGCGTGAAAATGTCAGACTTTACAATTGCTGTGGATTAGTCTCCACGGTGTAC
>NZ_JACGVZ010000174.1:0-222 GCF_014077465.1 Colwellia sp. BRX10-4 | reverse complement strand
AATCTGGAAAGCTGATATAAATAAAGTATTTATGTCGTAATGAACGGTGTCGCGCTGTGATTTACATATGACATAGGTATTTACAAAAGCGATTAATAGCGAAAGCTGTTAATCAACATTTGTTTACTCTTACTCAGAGTAAACATCTTATTCAAGACACATTTATTTGTGCGTGAAAATGTCAGACTTTACAATTGCTGTGGATTAGTCTCCACGGTGTAC
>NZ_JACGVZ010000147.1:0-255 GCF_014077465.1 Colwellia sp. BRX10-4 | reverse complement strand
GCTATAGCTCAGCTGGGAGAGCGCCTGCCTTGCACGCAGGAGGTCTGCAGTTCGATCCTGCATAGCTCCACCATCTTATATGAATAATATAAGAGACCATTATGATTCTTCGTATAAAGAAAGAGACCAAACTTAATCTATCGAGTTCGATAAATTAAGTTTGGTTTTTTAAACCACGTTTTTAACCGAATGCGCGTTAAGAATGAGTTCTTTAACAATCTGGAAAGCTGATATAAATAAAGTATTTATGTCGTA
>NZ_JACGVZ010000163.1:0-239 GCF_014077465.1 Colwellia sp. BRX10-4 | reverse complement strand
AAAATACAAACTGATCTCATGCCACTAAAGTTACCACAAAAAAGAACGGAAACAAGCACAAACTATTAATTTATATGCCCAAGTTGCAAAACATAATTACTTGAACAGTGGCGACATATAACGCCCCACTAAGAGGCAAATAACAGTTGGCTATAATAGAGAGCGAAGCGAACAAAGCCAACTGTTATTTGTCCTGCTTGAGTGGCTTGTTATATGCCTATTTTTTGAAACTGCTTACA
>NZ_JACGVZ010000134.1:0-300 GCF_014077465.1 Colwellia sp. BRX10-4 | reverse complement strand
TATTTGGATTCATCATAAGGTACTTTCGTTTTCCAACACCTAAATACAATACGCACCCACTTGAAAGCCAAAGCTCTTACCGCTGATTGATGAGACTTACCC
This sequence comes from Colwellia sp. BRX10-4, assembly GCF_014077465.1. Classification (NCBI taxonomy): domain Bacteria; kingdom Pseudomonadati; phylum Pseudomonadota; class Gammaproteobacteria; order Alteromonadales; family Colwelliaceae; genus Colwellia; species Colwellia sp. BRX10-4. Next base: position 198 of record NZ_JACGVZ010000134.1, on the reverse strand, counting down.
TTAGCTCGTTGTTGGTTGTAATAAAGCCCAGCCCAATATGACACTCCTACACTCTTAGCTGACCACTCGATAAAGCCCAGTCTAAACCACCAAATGCAGAAAATTTATTAGTTAATTCATCCATTACTCACCTCCAAGTTTGAAAGTTTGTTATGTGCTTTACTCTTCGAAAGAAATATAGACAGCTTTTTATAGCAA
>NZ_JACGVZ010000141.1:0-274 GCF_014077465.1 Colwellia sp. BRX10-4 | reverse complement strand
CAACTGTTTTTTGTCCGTTTGAATGCCTTGTTAGGTTAATCTAGCTTCTTTAGTCGCATAGATAATAAAACAAGTAATCCGCCCATAATACCTGTAGAAACACCTCCAGTGAGACCAAGGGATATGATGAATGGCTTTAAAATAAATAATGATAATACAAGAGCAGGTATAAATAAAATAGCGGCCACTTTAAAATTTATAAATGATTTAAATTGTTCAGAGCAATGAGGGCATACTTTAACTTTGCCAAATTTATTCAAAGTTTTAGAAAATA
>NZ_JACGVZ010000108.1:0-445 GCF_014077465.1 Colwellia sp. BRX10-4 | reverse complement strand
CATATAACGCCCCACTAAGAGGCAAATAACAGTTGGCTATAATAGAGAGCGAAGCGAACAAAGCCAACTGTTATTTGTCCTGCTTGAGTGGCTTGTTATATGCCTATTTTTTGAAACTGCTTACAGGAAATAAAACGCCTTCACTAATATTAACTTTATTCCAAACCTTGCCAATTGTGTAAGGATCTTGTTTAACCCATGCTTCAACCTCAGTTCTAGAAGAAAACTCGACATGTGCCGATGAGCCAATCATTTTTCCATTTTCATTTAGCATTGCACCACCACTTAAAAAGGTACCAGCTTTTACCATTTTCTCGATACCTGATAGATGAGCTTCACGACTTGATAATCTTCGATTAATAGCATCGTCATCATCAAAGTCGTAAGCGGTAACTATGAACTGCATAAATACTCCTTGTTGCCAAACTGAAAGGCATATAACGCC
>NZ_JACGVZ010000123.1:0-349 GCF_014077465.1 Colwellia sp. BRX10-4 | reverse complement strand
AACAAATTAGAAGAAGAAAGCCCTTGGGCTTGCTAATAAGATAGGTCTGTAGCTCAGCTGGTTAGAGCGCACCCCTGATAAGGGTGAGGTCGGCAGTTCAAGTCTGCCCAGACCTACCAATTCATTCGCTGAATTGATTAATCTTCTTCATTAAAGAAAAGACCAAATTAAGGTTTACTTTCGTCATACTGAATGTTTTTAAGTATTTTGTGAGTGAATATTAATTTGGTTTTTTAAACCACGTTTTTAACCGAATGCGCGTTAAGAATGAGTTCTTTAACAATCTGGAAAGCTGATATAAATAAAGTATTTATGTCGTAATGAACGGTGTCGCGCTGTGATTTACATA
>NZ_JACGVZ010000002.1:0-376558 GCF_014077465.1 Colwellia sp. BRX10-4 | reverse complement strand
TTAACGGCCTTAGGCCAAAGGTCCCAAATGGGTTTCACCTGATCGGGCATACGTAAATTACGACCTAAATCACTCCATCGCGTTGGATAATGAAAGTCTGAGCCCATAGATGCATGTAAATCATATTCTAAACAAAAGCTTAGCATTAATTTTCGTTGTTCGTTAGCCATTTGCGGTAATACTATTTCTAAACCATCACCTTTTGCCGCTTTAAATTGCACCACTAAGCGGCGTAACCATTTGGTTGATAAGTCATATCTAACCGGATGAGCAATCACCGCATTACCGCCAGCGTGATGAATAGCGGCAATAGCTTCTTCAATAGAACACCAGTTGGGCTTTACAAACGCGCGTTGGCCTTTGCCAATGTATTTATCAAAGGCTTTTTGCATATGATCAACATGGCCTTCTTGCAATAATATTTTAGCAAAGTGTGCCCGCGTTATAGAGCCTTGCCCTGCAAGTTCTTTCGCTTGCTCGTAGATGCCAGGGAAGCCACATTTGGTGAGTTTTTCACCCATGGTGGTGGCACGTAATTCTCTTGCTGCTTGCTGGCTGGCAATTAACGTTTGCAATTGTTCATTATTTTCATCGATGTTTAAGCCAACAATATGAATTTCAAAACCATGCCAGCTGGTTGATATTTCGATGCCATTGATGATAGTTAATGGATGATTTTTTTCTAGAATATAATCTTTAGCTATAGATAAACCTTTAACCGTGTCGTGATCGGTAATGGCTAAAACATTCAATTGGAAGTTAACCGCCCGTTCAACAAGCTCTTGCGGCGTCAGTGTTCCATCAGAACATTTGGTATGACTGTGCAAATCGACCCGTAGGCTATAATAATCAGCTAAATCAGAGGTTGACAATACAGTCATAATCGGTTCTTCTATAGGGGAATTAATTGCTAAGGCAATTTTACTGAGATGAAGACAATAATGATACAAGTAAAACAAACTATTTCGATGAATTGTTGGTGGCATAAATCTACATAAGTGGGTTGTGATGTTTACTTGTACGTAAAAATTCAAAAAGCCTGCTTATTTCATAATAAGTGGGCTTTTTCCTTTTTAGCTCAAAGCTAAAGTACTATGGCGAGAAAAACATGATTATTACGCGCGTTAAAAGTTGGTTTATATGGTGGCTATTGCCTATTTATGCAGGTTGACCATTAATTTAAATTAGACGTTAAAAGCTAGGAAAGAATATGAATCATCAGAATACGCTTACCATAGATAAGCAAACTGGCAGTGTTACCACACTATCAGAAACCGTTAAATATCAGACCGATCCCCTGGCGATATTTCACCAGTTAAGCCAAAACAGCGACAATAACTTATTATTAGAATCGGCTGAAATTGATAAAAAGCATCAATTAAAAAGCTTATTACTTACCGATGCGGCATTAAAAATAACCTGTCATGGCAATCTTGTTACGTTTGAAGCGTTAACGAACAATGGCCAATCGGCCCTTGAGTTTGCGCAACAGCATTTAGCTGAACACGCCTCATTAAGTGTTAAAGATAAAACACTTAGCGCAATTTTCCCCGAACTGACTCAACAACTGGATGAAAAATCGCGCTTACTCGCTATTAATCCTTTTCAAAGTTTGCGCTTATTCAACAAGCTTAAAAATAGCAATAATCACCCTTTTGCGATATTTTTAGGTGGTGTCTTCGCTTTTGACATGATGTCGATGACCGAGCAATTACCGACAGTAAGCCAAGGAGATAATACCTGCCCAGACTTCGTCTATTATTTGGCTGAAACCGTTGTGGTTATCGATCATGAAGCGCAATCAACTGAAGTTATTGGTAATATTTTTTCAGGAGAAGCGGCCAATAATAATCTTGTGACTATTCGCCAACGGTTAGCCGATATAAAAAGTATTTTGGCTCAACAATATATTGCTCAAGAAAGACCTGATGACAAGCCGATTGAAAAAAATGAAGTTATTAGCGACATCTCAGATCAACAGTTCTGTGACACGGTTAATCAGTTAAAAGAAAATATTCGCGCCGGTGATATTTTTCAAGTGGTACCTTCTCGTACCTTTTCGCTAAAGTGCTCAAATACCTTAAATGCTTATAAAGCGTTAAAGCAAAGCAACCCTAGCCCTTATATGTTTTACCTAAAAGACAGCGAATTTTGTATTTTTGGTGCTTCCCCAGAATCTGCATTAAAATATCAACATAAAAATCGTCAAGTAGAAATTTATCCCATTGCCGGAACTCGTCCGCGCGGACTTAATAAAGATGGTTCAATTTCGCTTGATTTAGACAGCCGCATTGAACTTGAATTACGTTTAGATAAAAAAGAATTAGCCGAGCACACTATGCTGGTTGATTTAGCTCGCAACGATATTGCCCGCGTTAGCCAAGCAGGTACTCGCTATGTTGCTGATTTATTAAAAGTTGACCGTTACTCTCATGTTATGCATTTGGTCTCTAGAGTTTGTGGCACCTTAGCGCTTGACCTTGATGCTCTACACGCTTATCAGGCTTGTATGAATATGGGCACTTTATCGGGAGCCCCAAAAGTAAAAGCGACACAATTAATTCGAGAAGTAGAAGGCAAACGTCGGGGAAGTTATGGCGGCGCGGTTGGCTATTTAACTGGTGACGGTGAAATGGATACCTGTATTGTTATCCGCTCAGCTTTTGTTAAACACGGTATAGCGCATGTTCAAGCGGGTGCCGGTGTTGTTTACGACTCAGACCCCCAGTCAGAGGCCAATGAAACCAAGCAAAAAGCACAAGCGGTCATTAATGCCATTCAACATGCAGAACTGTTCACTGTTGAGATCACTGCCGCCCCGAGTAGCGACAGCACTAAGCTAAATAACCTGTGCAAGGAGAGTAATCATGCATAGTCATCAAGAAGCCCCTGTTAATGGCAACGTAAAGATCTTCATGCTCGACAACTTAGATTCTTTTACTTACAACTTGGTCGATGAATTTCAATGTTTAGGGTTTGAACCGACCATATATAGAAACACCCTATCGGCAGATTTTATCTTTGAACAAATGCAAAAATCCACCAAACGAGTTTTACTCGTATTATCGCCCGGCCCAGGAGAACCCAATAAAGCCGGCTGTTTAATGGCATTAATAGCCAAATGTGCCGGTAAATATCCAATTTTAGGCATTTGTTTAGGCCATCAAGCCTTAGTTGAACACTATGGCGGTAAAGTTATCCGTGCACCTGAAATTGTCCATGGTAAAGCCTCGAGTATTACCCATCGTCAAACTGGTGTTTTTGACCAGATAAATCACCCGTTACCTGTGGCTCGCTACCATTCACTGGTAGCAAGTGAAGTCCCTAATACCATTGATATTATTGCTGAATATATCACATCTGAACAAATCAGTTTACCGATGGCCATTGAGCATAAAACAGACGTAGCCTTAGGATTTCAATTTCATCCAGAGTCAATCCTAACGACTTATGGCGGCACGTTATTAGCGCAAACTATTGATTATTTACTGGCTTCACCACACAAAGTAGCGGAAGGTTCTTATGAGTAAAATTTTACAACAACTCGTTGATGGAAATGATATTAGTCAGACTGAAGCTGAAGATTTTTTTAAAAATATGATCAAAGGTGAGGTTGAGCCCGTACTGTTAGCAAGTGTATTAACTGCCTTAAAAATAAAGGGCGAAACAGCTAACGAAATTTCAGGTGCTGCTCTAGCCGTAAGAGGCTCAGCAACTCCATTTCCGCAGCAAGAGCATAACGTTGCTGACTGTGTAGGCACCGGTGGTGATGGCGCAAATACCATTAACATATCAACTACTGCGGCAATTTTAGCCGCGGCGTGTGGCTTAAAAATGGCGAAACACGGTAACCGAAGTGTTTCTAGCATGTCTGGCTCCGCGGATTTACTGGAGGCCTTTGGCGTCAATTTAATGATGTCGCCAACGACAGCAAGTGCGTGTTTAGCACAAACAAATTTATGTTTCTTATATGCTCCGGCTTATCACCCGGGTTTTAAGCATGCTGCTCCGGTTAGAAAATCTATGGGGGTGCGCACTTTATTTAATATTTTAGGGCCATTAGTAAATCCTGCTTCACCGAGCACAATGTTACTCGGTGTTTATACACCAGGGCTTATCGATGTAATGGCAAAAAGTTTACTGTTAACTGGGGTTAAGCGTGGTTGGGTCGTTCACGGTAGCGGCTTAGATGAAATTGCTTTACACGGCGAAACGCAAATTAGCGAGATAGCCAATGGTCTATGTACAAGCCGAACCCTTTCTCCCGCTGATTTTGGTTTACCCAGTTATACATTAGAAGATATTAAGGGCGGTACGCCACAAGAAAATGCCGATTATATTCGCGCTATTCTCAGTGGTAATGGCAAGCCTGCTCATAATGCCGCCGTCATTATTAATTGTGCTGCCTTATTGTACCTACATGATAAAGCAACTGATTTAAAAATAGCCGCTAACATGGCAAGAGAAGTATTAGCTTCAGGTAAAGCATTAACGACTTTAGAAAATATGGTCGTGATTTCAAACTCAAATTCAGACTCAAAGGCAATGGCATAACATGGCAAATGTACTAGAAAAAATTGTTGCTGATAAACGTATCGAAATAGCGCAACGTAAAATTGATTTTCCATTAAGTGAATTTATTGACACTTTAGTACCCACTCAAAAAGATATGTATGGTGCACTTGATAGAAAAAAAGGTCACACGCATGCTAGTTTTATTTTAGAGTGTAAAAAGGCTTCGCCGTCAAAAGGTTTAATTCGTGAAAATTTTGACCCTAAGGCTATTTGTCAGATTTACGATAAATATGCTGCTGCTATTTCTGTTTTAACAGACGAAAAATACTTTCAAGGCACTTTTGAATATTTAAAAATAGTGACTGACTCGGTAAATTGTCCAGTACTTAATAAAGATTTCTTTGTTGATGCCTATCAAGTTTATTTGGCGCGATATTATGGCGCTGATGCGATTTTATTGATGTTAAGCGTTTTATCAGACCAAGAATATAAAGACTTATCTGCTATCGCTGAGCAATATAACTTAGCGGTCTTGACTGAAATATCTAACGATGAGGAGCGCGATCGAGCCATAGATTTAGGCGCTAAACTTATTGGTATTAACAACCGAGATTTACGCGACTTATCCACTGATATCGCTCGAACCTTTGACTATGCGCCGACACTACCGGCTGATCGCATCGTTATATCTGAATCGGGTATTTATACCAACGAACAAGTTCGCGAGTTAGCGCCAGCAGTTGATGGTTTTCTAGTGGGTAGTTCAATTATGGCAGAAGATGATATTGATTTAGCTTGTCGTAAACTCATTTATGGTAATAACAAAGTCTGCGGCTTAACACAAGTTGACTATGCCCAAAGTGCTGTTGATGCCGGCGCACAATTTGGTGGCTTAATTTTCGCTGAAAAGTCGCAAAGATATGTTAACGAACAACAAGCAACAATGATTGTCGAACAGGTTCCCTCTTTACGTTACGTCGGCGTGTTTGTTAATCATGCCATTGAAGAAGTGGCGAAACTTGCCCACAAGCTAAACTTATTTGCAGTGCAACTTCATGGTAATGAAACTTCACAATATATCACTTCATTGCAGCCATTACTTCCAAAAGGCTGCCAAAGCTGGAAAGCTTTACCGGTCGAAGACGAAGTACCTGAGTTAATCAGAAATGCGCAGTTTTATGTCTTAGATGGCAAAAATGCCGGCAGTGGTGAAACCTTTAATTGGCGAGCGTTAGCCGATTCTAGGCAAGACTTAAGCCATTGTTTTCTAGCAGGTGGGCTGTCTATCGATAATATTACACAGGCGGTTAGCCAGAAAACAGCACTAGATTTATTCGGTTTGGATCTCAACTCAGGCGTTGAAACAAGCCCAGGCGTTAAAAGCCGCGAAAAACTTCAACAAGTTTTCGCCGCCATTAGACACTATTAATAAGACCGAACACACAAATTAAGTAAATATTTATACGCTATAAATAAGTCACTTAGTTCATGTAACTCGTATAAAGCATTAGGAATAAAGAAAATGACAGAGCAAACAATTAAACAAGAGACGACCCAAGCAAAAGCAACGTTACCAGCCTATTTTGGCGAATTTGGTGGCATGTTTGTTGGTGAATTATTAGTCCCTGCCCTTGAGCAGTTAGAGCAAGCATTTATTGACTCACAACTAGACGAGAGCTTTTTAACTGAGTTTAATGACCTACTAACAAATTACGCGGGACGTCCAACCCCCCTGACCTTAACCCGCAATTTATGTAAAAATCCATTAGCTAAAATATATTTAAAGCGCGAAGACTTATTACACGGTGGCGCCCATAAAACCAATCAAGTCCTTGGTCAAGCACTACTAGCTAAACGTATGGGTAAAACAGAAGTTATAGCTGAAACAGGTGCTGGACAGCACGGCGTGGCTTCAGCCATTGCTTGCTCGTTGCTAGGTTTAAAATGTCGAGTATATATGGGCGCACTAGATTGTGAACGTCAACAACCCAATGTATTTCGCATGAAATTAATGGGGGCAGAAGTTATCCCTGTTACTGCAGGCTCCGGCACCTTAAAAGATGCCGTTAATGAAGCTTTGCGTGACTGGTCTGCAAACTATGAAAACGCTCATTACTTGTTAGGCACAGCCGCAGGTCCTCACCCGTTTCCAACTATTGTTCGTGAATTTCAAAAAATGATTGGTGAGGAAGCTAAACAACAAATCCTTAAACAAGAAGGTCGCTTACCTGACTATGTCATTGCTTGTGTGGGTGGTGGTTCAAACGCCATTGGTATATTCCATGATTTTATTAAAGAGAGCAGTGTAAAATTAATTGGTGTTGAAGCAGGTGGCAAAGGTGTTAATACCAACCAACATGGGGCAACCTTAGTTGCCGGTACAAAAGGCATGTTACACGGTAACTACACTTATATTATGCAAGATAAATCAGGACAAATAGAGGAGTCGTACTCGGTTTCAGCCGGTCTAGACTACCCAGCTGTTGGTCCACAACATGCCTTTTTAAAAGATACGGGTCGCGCTCAATATGTGCCCATTAATGACGATGAAGCGTTGTCAGCTTTTAAACTGTTAGCAATGAATGAAGGTATTATTCCAGCACTTGAACCATCGCATGCCCTTGCTCACACGATAAAAATGGCGGAAGCGGTTACTGAAGAAACCGTATTTCTTGTTAATTTATCAGGGCGCGGTGACAAAGATTTAGCGCATGTGCAAACAGTATTACAAGCTGAAAATGAAGTAAAAAGTCAAGGAGAAGCAAAATGAGCTTAGACACAACGTCAAATAAACAGATGACCACACGTTATCAGCAAACTTTTGCTCAATTAGCAAAAAAGAATCAAGGTGCTTTTATTCCGTTTGTGACCATGGGCGATCCAAATATTGAGCAATCATTTGAAATAATTAAAGCTTTAATCGATGCTGGTGCAGATGCATTAGAATTAGGTATTCCATTTTCAGACCCAAGTGCAGATGGTATTACTATTCAAATGGCGGCATTGCGTGCACTCAACGCTGGGGTAGACACTGATGTTTGCTTAACTATTTTAGCAAAAGTTCGTGCTTACGCGCCTGAAATCCCTATCGGTTTACTACTTTATGGAAATTTAGTTTTTGCTCGTGGTATTGATGTTTTTTATAAAGATATGGCTGCTGCTGGTGTTGATTCAGTGTTAATTGCTGATTTACCTTTGCGTGAAAGTGCCCCGTTCCGTGCTGCTGCACTAAAGTATGGTGTTGCGCCAATATTTATTGCTCCGCCTAACGGCAGCGAAGAAACATTAAAGCAGGTTGCAAAATATAGCTACGGCTACACCTACGTATTAAGTCGTGCGGGTGTAACCGGGGTGGATACCCCTAAAAGTGCATCAGCAGAAACCACTAATCCTGCTATTCATTTAATTGAAAAGCTAAAAGCAAATAATGCCTCACCGGGCGTGATAGGGTTTGGTATTTCTAACCCAGAACAAGTTAAAGCAGCACTTGCAACAGGTGCCGCTGGCGCGATAAGTGGTTCTGCAGTGGTTAAAATCATTGAAAATAACCTTGAAGATAATGTCGCTATGCTAGCGGCATTAACACATTTTGTTCAAGAAATGAAAGCAGCGACTCGTTAATAATAAACGCCTGTTTGATATCTATAAAATTAAGTAAAGCCAGCTGAATTAACATCAGCTGCCTTTATTCTTATCATTATACTTTGTTAACTTGCTAAGAAAATTTTATTAATAATCACGTTTAAATAATAGATATAATGCTATTGCATTATTTATCACTAGCGGATTTTTTCAAACTACAGCGAATGCCTTCGACAGTAATTTGTACAGATTTTTTCTAGGTCTTTTAAACACGCCACAAATATGTGAATATTTATCGTAAACTGATTTAAAGTCATCTAAATCAAAAGTAATAATGGCATGTATCGTATTGTTTAGCGGACTTTTTAACTTCGTTAGTTTTTCAAAAATAGCTTATCTGTTATCTAAACTTTAAAATCACACACCTAAATATATTAATAATTACGATACCATTCAATACAAGCTATATGATGAAAAAATTAAAGTATAAATTTAGATAAAAAAAACCTTTATATACCGGTAAAACTCCAGTAAATAAAGGTTTTAAACGTAATAGCAGGGTAATTAGTTACCCATTTTAGCCCAAGTATCGCGCAAACCTACCGTACGGTTAAATACCAACTTATCACCTTGTGAGTCTTTATTATCACGACAAAAATAACCTTGGCGTTCAAATTGAAAGGCTTGTTCAGGTTTAGCATTGACCAATGACGGCTCTACTTTAGCGTGACTGATGGTAATTAACGAATCTTCATTCATCACACTCTGAAAATTTTCTGCAGCAGCAGGATTTGGTACATTAAATAAACGGTCATATAAACGAATTTCTGCATCAATAGATTGCTGAGCAGCAACCCAATGAATAACACCTTTTGGTTTAGTACCATCTTCAGGATTTTTACCTAAGGTATCGGCATTATAATGACAATAAACGGTCGTAACATTGCCTTCGCTGTCTTTGTCACAACGTGTGGCGGTAACAACATAAGCACCACGTAAACGCACGGCTTTACCAAGCACTAGACGTTTATATTTTTTATTAGCTTCTTCACGAAAGTCTTCCGCTTCAATATAAAGTTCTGCGGCGAAAGGAACAATGCGGGTACCTTGTTCATCATCACTTGGATGATTTTTTACTGTTAATTCTTCTACTTGATCTGCTGGGTAGTTTTCTATTACCAATTTAATCGGGTCAAGTACCGCCATAGCACGAGGTGCATTGTCATTGAGGTCTTCACGAATACAAGCTTCTAAAACACCAATTTCAACGGTATTGTCCATTTTAGTCACGCCAATACGTTTAGCAAACTCACGTAATGAGCTCGGAGTATAACCGCGACGACGAAAGGCAGCAATCGTTGGCATACGCGGATCGTCCCAACCATTTACAAGCTTTTCATCAACTAACGTATGAAGTTTACGTTTACTCATCACAGTATATTCAAGGTTTAAACGTGAAAACTCATATTGATGAGGTACAACATCAATCGATACATTTTCAAGTACCCAGTCATATAAACGACGGTTATCTTGAAATTCTAATGTACAAAGTGAATGGGTAATACCTTCAATAGCATCAGATAAACAATGGGTAAAATCGTACATCGGGTAAATGCACCATTTGTCGGCTGTTTGATGATGATGAGCAAAACGAACGCGATAAAGAATCGGGTCACGCAAACACATAAAGCTTGATGTCATATCAATTTTAGCGCGAAGAACACATTCGCCTTCTTTACATTTACCGTCTTTCATTTTGGCAAAAAGTGCTAAGTTATCTTCAGCACTCGTATCACGATACGGGCTATTTTTCCCTGGCGCTTTGAGCGAACCACGATGTTCGCGTGCTTCATCCGCATTTAAGAAACAAACGTATGCCAAGCCTTTCTCAATTAATTCAACAGCAAAACCATGCAATTGATCAAAGTAATCAGAGGAGTAATGAACCTTACCCGCCCAATCAAAGCCTAACCATTTTACGTCTTCTTGAATTGAGTTAACGTAATCAATGTCTTCTTTTTCAGGGTTGGTATCATCGAAACGTAAATTACATAAGCCTAGGTAATCTTGAGCGATGCCAAAATTTAAACAAATTGCTTTCGCATGGCCAATATGTAAAAAACCATTGGGCTCAGGTGGGAAACGAGTTTGTACACTCGAATGTTTACCACTTTCAAGATCCGCATCGATAATTTGACGAATAAAATTTGTTGGGCGTTTTTCAGCTTCCGACATCCACAAAACCTCTAAAAAGAATTTAAACTACGTTATTTTTCGGCATTATAACAACTGTTAATCAAAGGGAATAGCGCTTATCTCGGCAAATTATAAATTTTACGCATTAAGGGCAAAAGTTGCTTAAGAATTAAATAAATATCGGCTTATTCCTAGAAAAATCAATTAACGTCTGATTATCATCAATAGGTATTTACGTAATCTCCATAAAAAAGAGAAGTACCAAACGGCACTTCTCTTTTATAAAGATTTTTTACTGCAATAACACTTTAGCTTAAGCTTTTTTATTCGCTATTTTTTATTCACTATATAAGTATCAACTAATTGCGCTAAAACATTTAAGGGTACTGGCCCATTGCGAAGTACCACATCATGAAATTCACGAATATCGAATTTTTCACCAAGGTCAACTTTAGCTTTTTCTCGTAATTCAATAATTTTTAACATGCCAATTTTATATGCGGTTGCTTGTGACGGCATAACAACATGGCGCTCGACCATTTTTACCGCGTCAGACTTAGCATTTGGCGTATTTGCTACATAATATTCAATACCTTGTTCTCGCGTCCATTTTTGCGTGTGAATACCCGTATCAACCACTAAGCGACAAGCTCTCCATAACTCCATGGCTAAGCGGCCAAAATCAGAATATGGGTCTTGGTATAAACCAATTTCTTTAGGGATCATTTCTGCATATAACCCCCAACCTTCGGTGTGTGCCGTATAACCACCAAATTTACGAAATTTTGGAATATCAGTGAGCTCTTGCTTAATAGCTATTTGCATATGATGACCCGGTATTCCTTCATGATACGCCAGAGCCGCCATTTGATATGTTGGCATCGCTTGCATGTCGTAAAGGTTGGCATAATAAACACCTGGACGAGAGCCATCAGGTGCAGGTTGTTGATAGAATGCTTTACCTGCCGATTTTTCTCTAAAAGCCTCAACCGCTTTAACTTTTAGTTTAGCTTTAGGTTTAGTTAAAAATAAACTGTCTAAACGTCCTTCCATATCATCAATTAAAGCAACAGCTTCGTCTAAGTAACGTTGTTTACCCACTTCATCAGCAGCGTAATAAAATTGTTTATCATTACGCATGAATTCAAAAAACTCACCAAGTTCGCCTTCAAAGCCAACCTTTTCCATAATAGTGCGCATTTCACCGTGAATTCGAGCCACTTCACTTAAGCCAGTTTGGTGAATTTGGTTAGCGGTTAAATCTGTTGTGGTGGTACGTTGTAATGCGTTATTAAAGAATGCTTCACCTTCTGGAAATTTCCAAGCGCCATCTCTATTGTCTGCTTTTTTTTCTAGCGTTTCTAAATAACTGACTAATTGCTGATAGCCCGGTTTTATGTTGTTCATTAATGCGGTATTAAGCGTTGCTAACAGCGTGCTTTTTTCAGCGACATTGATCTCAAGTTTATTCACCTTTTTAGTGAAGTCAGCTAAAATCGTACTGTCTTTTCCATCTTCAAATGGCGCACCTGCAAGAATATTTTGAGAGTCTCGAATAACGTGAGGAAAAACAAACTTAGGGGCAATAATACCTAGCTCTTCACGCAATTTTAGTTGTGTCGTTAATTGTTCTAAAAGTACTTTAGCACCCTGCACTCGAGCAATATAATCTTGTGCTTCTTTCACATTACTAATGGAATGCTGATTAATTAAAAATGCCGGTAAACTTGAATGTAAACCACGCATTTGATTTACAGGATAGTTATGAAAACGCCACTTATGGTCAGTAATTTTATTTTCTAATTTTTGTACCAATAAGTGATAGCTGATCATTGTCTGCTCATCGAGTTTGCTACTATCGATGGCTTTAACACGCTGAAGGTTTTCATGAGTAATCGCTAATTCCTTTAGCGTGTTTTCTTCTGAAATATCATCCCATTTATCATAATCAGTTTTTATACCTAAATAAGTTTGCATCATCGGGCTTCGTGCAACACCTTCATCAAAAATAGCATCAAATATTTGATTAGCTTCTTCTGATTCAGACAGTGCTTTAATCGCACTTTTCTTCTCAGCGTCCTTTGAACTTGTTTGTGGTGTATCAATACCTTTTTGTTCTGTGCAAGCGCCAAGTAATGAGCTAGAAATAGCTACTACCAGCAATGTACTTTTTAAAGTCATAAGTATCTCTTTTTATAGGAATATATAGTTACATTTCAATAACTGTAAATGTTCTGAATTAAAAATGCTTTTATCTAGTCTTGATCAAAAATAATAGTGTTGGCAATAGCTGTTCGACGAATCGCTTTGTAATTACGATAAAAGGAACTTTACCTCTTCTATTTTTTATCAGACATAAAAAAGAGCTTATACCGAGGTAAAGCTCTTTTCAATTGAAGTAAAACTTGTACTTTTATGATTAACATAGGAAAATTTATTCTCAAGTGTTACTGAATATAAATAATCACACGTAAAACCTAAGTCTTATAAATATCAGATGGCTTAAGTTTTAACACTTTTCGTTTAGGTTTATCATCGTTCTCTGTTGCTTTAGTGGCATTGGGGTTTATGTATATTTTGCTCACTTTAGGCTTAGCGGCTTGATAGTCTTTTTTTGGTAACTCAGGTTTTTTTACCGTTTCAACTTCACGCTTTGGAGTAAATTTTTCAGGACGGTTAACATGATATTTGGTATCAATGGCTTGAATAAAGTTTCTCAAAAACTGATCTTTACACTCGCGGTAATGTTTGTGATCTGGCTTACGAAAAAATGCACTTAATTCAGGTTTAGTCATACGTATACCTGAGGTAGACATCATATCGAGAACATCTTCTGCGCGCAGCGCTAATGCTATTTTTAATTTGTTGAGCACAAGATTGTTATTCATTCGTTTTTCAGCTGGCGGTGTTTCACCATCACGGGCGCCACGTTTGTCAATAATTAAACCGTTCAAAAAAGTAGCAAGCTGAACATCGGTGCAGTTAACAACTTGTGGATCATCTTCTTTTTTCAACCAATAACTGATTTGTTCACGACTTACCGTTAACTTTGCTAAATTAAATAGGTCGATCATCTTTTGATCATTAAAATTAAAGGTATATCTTAAACGACGTAAAACATCATTATTGGTCACGAAACTCTCCAAAAAACACAGCAGGCTTTACCCAATGTAAAGCTGGGCCTTATTATATCACTATAGTTTTTTAAACAAAAAAGTATTTACTCGTTCTTAAAATTTAACGTTAACTCATGTTAAGATAATGCGCTGTTTTAGCGCGCCTTATTAACAATCATTATTTGATAGAGAAATCATGAGTAAAACTGCTAGCTTATTTGAACCTGTATTAACTAAACGTCGTGGCAAACATGCTGATAAAAAGCATTGGACTAATTTACTAGGTAGTAGTGACACGCTAGCTATATACCATGGCGCCATCAATGCCGACGCTCCGATGTTGTTATTAACCAACGACACCCAGTCAGCATTGCGTTTCGAGCAAGAATTAAAAAGTTTAAATAAAAAGCGGCAACTGCCTATTTGCTTATTTCCTGATTGGGAAACATTGCCCTATGATACCTTTTCCCCGCATCAAGATATTATTTCCCAGCGACTAGCAACGCTTTACCAATTATCAAATATGAAAAGTGGCATTATTATTGTGCCGGTTTCAACATTATTACAACGCCTTGCGCCAACGCAGTATTTGCGTACGAATAGTTTGATCGTAAAAGTAGGTGATAAAAAAGACTTACATCAAATGCGACAAAATCTTGAAGCCAGTGGTTATCGCTGCGTAGAACAAGTGATGGAGCATGGTGAATTCTCTGCACGTGGTGCAATTCTCGACTTATTCCCTATGGGCTGTAAAACACCGTTTCGCTTAGATTTTTTTGATGATGAAATTGATGATATTCGCTTGTTCGATCCTGAAAACCAGCGTTCAAGTGATAAAATAGATGAAATAAATTTATTACCCGCACACGAATTTCCGACCGACGAAGCAGCAATAAGTTTATTTCGTCGTCAATACCGAGAAGAATTCCCCAACACCATCCATAAAGAGTCAATATATCATCAGGTCAGTGATGGTATTTTACCGGCAGGTATTGAATATTACCTCCCCTTGTTCTTTGAAGAAACGAGCACTTTGTGTGACTATTTAGGCGAAAACACACGGATAATGCTCAGTGGCGATATTGATAAGGCTATTGAACAGTACTGGCTTGATATTGATTACCGATTTGAAGAACGTCGTTATGATCTGACTCGGCCATTATTAGCCCCCAAGAAACTCTTTTTAAATAGTGAAGAGTTTTATCGTGCCTTAAAACCTTTTGACCGAATTTCAATAGAAAAAGTGCCGGTAATAAACGCGTTACAAGAAACTGACAGTGACGACATTGAAAAGTCAAAAGCCGGTCATATCCGTTTTGATGTCACACCCTTACCTGATGTTACGGTTAATCATCAACTGAAACAGCCTTTTGAATTAATCAATAATTTTATTCGCGACAAAGAAACCCCAGATAAAATTTTATTTGTTGCCGAAAGCCAAGGCCGTCGAGAAAGTGTTTTAGAGTTATTAGAGCGTAACCATATCAAGCCACAATATTTTGACGATATTGAAAGCTTTGTCGCAAGCCCGGACAAACTTGGCATCACAGTGAATACCCTCAACAGTGGTTTTATCTTTCAAAGTAAAGGCACCGCCAAGAAAAATGCGATAGCCCTAATCACCGAAGATGAACTCTTAGGAGAGCGGATAAAGCAAAGTCGCCGCCGTACCAAACAACAAACCATTCAAGCGGATGCTATTTTTAAAAACTTGGCCGAGCTTTCAATTGGACAACCTGTTGTCCATTTTGAGCATGGCATTGGTCGCTACATGGGCTTACAAACCATTGAAAACAGTGGCATAACCACTGAGTTTCTGGTTTTAATTTACGCAGGTGAATCAAAGCTTTATGTACCGGTTGGCTCATTGCATTTAATTAGCCGTTATTCGGGCGCCGACGCAGAAAGTGCGCCGTTACATAAATTAGGTAACGATACTTGGAGTAAAGCAAAACAAAAGGCCGCTGAAAAAGTGCGTGACGTGGCGGCTGAACTACTCGATATATACGCCAGCAGAGCCAGTAATAAAGGTTATCAATTCAAACGTGACAAAGCTGAGTATCAAGCTTTTTCAGACAGTTTCCCGTTTGAAGAAACCTTTGATCAAGAGCAAGCCATTAAAGCCGTAGTGTCTGATATGCTCAGCGATAAGGCCATGGACAGGCTCGTTTGTGGTGATGTCGGTTTTGGTAAAACTGAGGTTGCGATGCGTGCCGCCTTTGTTGCCGTTAACGACGGTAAGCAAGTTGCTATCTTAGTGCCAACAACCTTACTTGCCCAACAACATTATGAAAACTTTCGCGACCGCTTTGCTAATCTACCGGTTGCTATAGAAGTATTATCACGCTTTAAAACAGCCAAAGAGCAAAACGTTGTTATTGCTGATGTTGAATCAGGCCAAATAGACATTCTTATTGGCACCCATAAATTATTGCAAAATAGCATTAAATATAAAGACCTAGGTTTATTAGTGGTCGATGAAGAACATAGATTTGGTGTAAAACAAAAAGAAAAAATCAAACAACTACGCAGTAATGTTGATATTTTAACATTGACCGCAACCCCTATTCCACGGACATTAAATATGGCGATGGGCGGCATGCGCGACTTATCGATTATTGCCACACCGCCAGCAAAACGCTTAGCGGTAAAAACCTTTGTTCGCGAGCGTGACGACGCCCTTATTCGTGAGTCTATTTTACGTGAGATCCTTCGTGGTGGTCAGGTTTACTTTTTACATAACAACGTTGATACCATAGATAAAACCGCCGCAGATATTCAAAAACTGCTGCCAGAAGCAAAAGTAACCACCGCCCACGGGCAGATGCGTGAACGTGAACTTGAACGCATTATGGGCGACTTTTATCACCAACGTTACAATGTATTAGTTTGTACAACGATTATCGAAACAGGTATCGATGTGCCAACAGCTAATACCATTATTATGGACAGAGCCGACCATTTAGGTCTAGCGCAACTCCATCAATTACGAGGCCGAGTGGGTCGTTCACATCATCAAGCTTATGCTTATTTATTAACACCACATGTTAAACGTATTACTAAAGATGCAAAGAAACGTCTTGAAGCTATTGCGTCCCTTGAAGATTTAGGCGCTGGTTTTACCTTGGCCACACACGATCTCGAAATTCGTGGCGCAGGTGAATTATTAGGTGAGGGACAAAGTGGCTCGATGAGCCAAATCGGCTTTACTCTTTATATGGAAATGCTCGATCAAGCCGTTTCAGCGTTGAAACAAGGCAAACAACTATCGCTTGAAAATATGACCGCTAAGCAAACTGAAATTGAATTACGGGTGCCGGCATTACTACCAGACGATTATATTTTTGATGTCAGCTTACGATTAAGTATTTATAAACGTATCGCCAGTTGCGGCAATAAAAATGAACTTGACGAAATTCAGGTAGAATTAATTGACCGTTTTGGCTTATTACCGCAAGCGGCTAAAAATCTAGTCCATATTGCGAAGTTACGTTTAAAGGCGCAAAAAATAGGGGTTTCTCGCATCGAAGCAGGTCCAGCAGGTGGCTCTATTGAGTTTAGCGATGAGACAAAGGTTGATCCTACGCTTATTATTGGTCTTATTCAGCAACAGCCCAAAGTTTATAAATTAGTTGGCGCTAATAAACTCCAATTTAAAATTGCCACTGAAGACAGTAAATCACGCTTTATTTTAGTGACATCTATGTTAAATGATTTAGTAAAAACAAAAAAATAACCGTAAGATAACAGAGCAGACTCAATGCCTTAGTTTACAATAACAAGGCAGGTTATAACTCTTTGGATGATTAATGAATTTAAAAAATTTAGCGCTGCTCTGTGCAGCCTTAATATTTTCACAACAAACCAGTGCCACAGATAAAGATAATGACGATCGCTGGTTTGAAGTGGAAGTGATCCTGTTTAGTCAACTGAGCGATAAAGCGCAATTAAAAGAGAAGTTTCCAAATAATACGGCTTTACCCAAATATCGAAATATTATCGACTTATTAGTTCCTTACCTTAACCCTGATATCGCCAGCTTAAAACAGCAATTACCCCGTTGTGATAATCCTACTTATGCTCAATCATTTCTTGAGCAAGCTATAGCGGCGATAAAAGAGCAGCCTTACTATGTTGCTAAAAGCTTAGCTGAATTACAAACACTTTCAGCCCAAACGATAGACGAGTCGTTAACAGAGATATCAGTATCAAAATTTAGCGATAGCACACATAGCCCAGTGGTGTTGGACAATATCGATGATAGCCCAGCACCGATAAATAGTTCATTAAGGATGGATGACGACAGCAGTTTAGCTATGCCATTACCAAAACAAGTGATGAGCGAAAAAGAATTAACGCAACGCTTAATGTTACTTGAGCAAGCAGCGGCTGAATTTTCAACCTTGCCCTTAACTTATGCCAACGAAACCGCCTCATTTACCGAGGGTCTTTGTACTATTTCTGTAGAGGAATTTAAGCACTTTACTCAATCAACCGATGCTTATGCTTATCAAAGTTATAACGCTTTTAATATTGAGCAAGTACCACCTACTATTAATAATATTGAAGATATCTATAGTGATGAAGACTACTTACTTAATAAAGAATCATTACAACTTGACGATATTGTTAAAGAAATAGCCCGCAGTCGAAATTTCAAACCCTTACTGCATTTTGGCTGGCGTCAAAAAACAAAAACTAAACAATTAGCTGTGCCACTGAAAGTTATTGCCGGTGAAAATTTTGCCGAACAATACCAAAAAGAATTGCAACAATTTCAACAGCAACGCAAACAAGCACAAAGCCAAGAAGAGGCCCTGCATAGCGCCTTATACAAGGATAGTTCGGCCCAAATAGAAGGGTCAGATGAAACAGTAAAAGAAAAAATAATGGCAGAACGTTTACAAGCGCTGCTGATAAAGCTACCCAGTTTACCTACTGAGACAAAAAGTTTACTCGCTGAAATAGAGCAAGATATAACCGACACAGCGCTAATATTGAATACTAGCACCATGCAAGCAGCCCCAATAAAGCCTCCTCAAAATTGGACACTAGAGGGTTTTATCAAGGTAGAAGTTGACTTTTATTTACATATTACTGCTGATCTCAACGTAATGAATATGTCGTTAGCCGAACAAGCAACACAGAAGTTAGTACCTGGTGATAAACAAAAACCATCGGCAATTTTAAAAACGATAAACTTTAAACAAGACCGACGAGTCAGAAGCACGGAAATACACTATTTTGATCATCCTTATATAGGTATGATCATTCGTATTCTGCCTTATGACAAACCCACTAAGGAAGTTGAACAGTCAACTCCACTTAACTAAATAAAGAGATGAATATGGATAAAGAAATAGAAATACAAGCCGCTGTTTTTCGTCGTTTACTGGCTCACTTAGACAGTAGAAAAGATGTACAAAATATTGAGTTAATGAATTTAGCGAGTTTTTGTCGTAATTGTTTTTCTAAATGGACCGTTGCAGAGGCTGAGAAGTTAGGTGTTGAAGTAGATATCGAGACCGCTCGTCAGCAAGTTTATGG
Source organism: Colwellia sp. BRX10-4 (assembly GCF_014077465.1). Classification (NCBI taxonomy): domain Bacteria; kingdom Pseudomonadati; phylum Pseudomonadota; class Gammaproteobacteria; order Alteromonadales; family Colwelliaceae; genus Colwellia; species Colwellia sp. BRX10-4. The sequence continues at coordinate 357,602 of NZ_JACGVZ010000002.1, read as the reverse complement.
TATGCCCTATAGCGAATGGAAAGAAAAACACCAATTGCCAGCAACAGCAGAGCAAATGGAAAAATTTAATCAGTTACAAAAGAAGTAAACCACGTAGCGGCAATTAAATTTTCACTGATATTGCATATTGAGTCGTTCGGCGATCATTTCTGTCGCGTGACTCTAACCAACGTCCGCGTTTATTATTTAAATGACGTCGGTCAGCAGATGAGCGGCGCTCCGGCCCTCTCCAAAGCACTTTTTTTATTCCCACACCATTTTTAACATCATCTGCTACATCGGGCAGACTTGCTGCTGAGTTCATTTGACGATTATATTTATTAGCTTGGCGCTTATCTTTTTTTGATTGGGCGATTTTTACTTGGTTGGCCGCAGGCAATAAATCTATCAGTACATCCACTATACTTGTCCGTTTATTAGTTATTGTCTTGTTGTACATTTAATCGGCAACTAAGAATAAAAGTTTAATTTTTTATATAAATAGTACTGTTAGACTAACTGACTATTATTAATGATGACCCCGCCAATGAAGCATTAGAGTATTTGCAAAACCATTTATGGGAGAATGATCCTTTATATACCTTAGGTGTGCTTAAAAATAAAAACTAATATTACAAAGTATTGAAAATCATCTCTCTGCACAAATACAAAAAAGCTTACTCATTGTTGGTAGAAAAGCAAAATGATTCATACATATCCGCAGTAACTGCACTTTTACTCAGCCTTTTCGTTATTGCACTTTTACTGGTTATTAGCCGTAATATTAATGACTCATATCAAGAAAGAATTGCTGCACTTAATAAAGCGGAAGAAGGCACGAAATTAAAATCAGAGTTTTAACAAATATGAGCCATGAAATACGCACCCCCATGAACGGTGTATTAGGCATGCTAGGTTTATTACTTAATAGTAAACTTGATGAAGAACAAAAACACCGTGTTAATATTGCAAAATCTAGTGCTGACTCTTTATTAACTTTAATTAATGACATTTTAGATTTTTCAAAAGTTGATGTGGGTAAACTCGAACTTTAATACTTAGATTTTAATTTAAGAAACTTTTTAGGTGACTTTACTGAAGCTATGGCCATACCTGCTCAAGATAAAGGTTTAGAAATAATCCTAGATCTTACAGATATAGAAGACTCGATGATCAAATCAGATCTGGGCAAAATTAGACAAATATTGACGAATCTTGTCGGCAATGCAATAAAATTTACAAATCATGGAGAGATAGTTATTACCGTAAAACTCATCACTAAAAAAAGTAATTATGGTGATGAATTAATATTACACTGTCAAATATCTGATACAGGAACTGGTATTCCGGCAGATAAAAAAAAAGTGCTTTTCTAAGCATTTAGTCAAGTAGACTCATCGACGACACGTAAATATGGTGGTACAGGACTTGGGTTAACAATAACGAAAAAACTGTGTGATTTAATGCATGGCGATATTAAAGTAGTTGATAAGATAGGTGAAGGTAGTTGTTTTGAATTTACCTTGTTAGTTGAGAAAAGTAAAAAATAGACCCTAGTTATACTCGAAATAGATATTTCGGCATTACGCATTTTAATTGTTGATGACAATAAGACTAATCGAGATGTCCTTCGCTCGCAGTTACAACTTTGGGGGGCAAATATTGAAGAAGCTGATAGCGGTGATGCCACATTGGTCCTATGTAAAAAGCGACATGAAGATACAGGTGCACCCTTTTTTGATATTGCCATACTTGATATGCAAATGCCTAATATGTCAGGAGAAACCTTAGCGAAAAAATTTAAAAGCCAACAAGAATTTGAAGCAATAAAACTGGTTATGATGACCTCTATGGGTGAAAGAGGAGACGCAAAACATTTTGCAGATATTGGTTTTAGTGCTTATTTTCCTAAACCAACAACAACATCAAATCTATTTAAAGCCTTATCTGTTGTTGCTCATGGTGGAGAAATACTAAAGCAAGCATCACCATTAGTTATTCATGATTATGTTAATGCTATGAAAATAGTAACAACCGAAGATAAAAAACCATTATTAGTTTCACCTGCCAAAAATATAAGAATATTAATTGTTGAGGACAATCGCATAAACCAAATGGTCGCTTGGGGGGGTAGAAGAATTAGGATTAACAGCTGACGCGGTAGCAAACGGCTTAGAAGCACTAACAAGCTTAAAGAAGTCATTAAAAAGCCAACCTTACTCTTTGGTTATAATGGATTGCCAAATGCCGGAAATGGATGGCTATGAAGCAACACAACTTATTCGCAAAGGAGAAGCAGGCCAAAAGAATAAAGTTATTCCTATTATTGCGATGACAGCAAATGCAATGCAATGCAAGGAGATAAAGAGAAATGTTTAACAGCAGGCATGGATGACTACTTAACAAAACCTATAGAAATAAATAAAGTTAAAGCTAAATTAAACTTATGGCTTGGCGTAACAGCGGATAAAGAAGAGCGTTTCGATACTGACACCCTAAGTTCAGACCATCTCACCTTAAGTAGTCAATCCATTGAAAAATCTGCAAGTAAGCATATTAGCGCTTGGCAAAAAGCTTCTTTATTAAAAAGGCTGGGGGGGAAATCCTAAAAAAATGACATTATTGGTAAAATGTTACCTAGATGATAGCGAAGAAAAAACACTCGAACTGCAAGAGTCAATAAAGGCAGAAAATTGGCAAAAAATAAATTATAACCTGCATTCAATTAAAGGGGCAGCGGGTAACTTAGGTGGAGCTCAAGTACAAAACTTAGTCACTAAGATAGAAATACTATCAAAAAAGAAAAATATAACAGCATTGAATGAGCGCATAATTGAATTATATACCGCCATGGAGGTGTTTAATTCATTACTTGCTGATCGTTTAAAAGCGCATTAAATTTTCATTTCTTAACTTGGTGAGTAACACCATGAAAATTTTATAAGCTTGGCTATTAATCAGTACAATTGATTGATGAGTTTGCGTATCACTAGTGGCTAAATCATTTTTTATCTTTCAACAAACATAAAAACAAGGAAAGCCCTTGTTTTTATTAGAGATAAAACTAAATGAGTTGCAACCCTAATAGGTAATTAAGTATCAAGGAACGGTCAAAAGCGCCTATATATTTTATGGCATTCTTATACCGTAAAACTTTCAATGATGACTATTTTTCTGACGTGTTCTTCATCCGCGATAGCTTTGTTACTCGAGGTAAAAACAAAGTAAAAACTCAAGATTAAGTGATTCAATTGACCAAATTTTAGTAGCATCAATAATAGGCATTAGCTTAAAAGTACTAACCAATAACAACCATTAACATCACTAAGAAAGTAAAGTTTATCGAAGCTACGTGACAAGTCTTGGCGTTGCCGCTATTCATTGCTACTTTTTACTAGGAGGTTAAGCAAATTATGTCATTTATACTGACTTATCAATTAATAAAGGTGCTAGTCAGTGAGGGTTACAACACAAAAAGTAGCCGACTAAAAGCTATTTACCTCGGCATCCGTTAAGTAGCGCCACATGCCTAATTCAACATCTAAGTTAATTTTGCCGATTTGCTGACGATGTAAACCAATCACTTTGTTGCCAACAGCGGCAAACATTCGCTTAACTTGATGGTATTTACCTTCGGTTATGGTCAGTAATACTTCTTTTTCATTGAGTATTTCTAGTTTAGCCTGCAGAGTCAGTTGATCTTCTCCTTGTAACTGTAACCCAGCGCTAAAGCGCTCAATTAGCTCAGCTGACTTTTCAGGTAATATTGCATTACGTAAATTAACGCGATAAACCTTGGCGCAGTTTTTTTTGGGTGAAATGATATTATGCGACCAACGGCCATCATCGGTAACTAAGACTAAACCTGTGGTATCAGCATCTAAACGTCCCGCAATGTGAAGATCAAACACTTTGTCCACTTCAATATAATTGAGTAAAGACGGATAAACTTCATCAATATTACTGCAAATAGTATCTAAGGGTTTATGCATCATAATGTAGCGAGAAGTGCGCGCTGTGAGCGCTTCACCGTTAACGGTAACGCTGTTATTTTCATGCACTTGTGTTGCTGCATTCTTAATCACCTTACCATTAACTAAAACATCCCCCATTTTTAGCAGTTTCTTCGCTTCACTTCGGGTCAGTTCAGTGCTTTTACATATAAATTTATCAATACGCATGGTTAATTAGATCAGTGTTAAGTCATTATAAGTATCGCTATTATCCTTCATAGCCAGTAAGAATCAACTAAGAAAAATAAAAAGCGCTGTAAATATTAAAGCCAACGTGAAGTGTTGTACTTTATTGACTTCAAAAAAATTTATTGTTGACCGCACTGCAATCTGTGTTTAAAGAAAACTTAGCCGGCAATGACTTCGCGTTTTTAGAAGATAAATGGCTACATATTTCAATAACCGACTTGGCATTAAATGAGTTACTCATCTAAAACAATGGTCAATTAATTATGGCCGAAGATAACCAAAAATAAGCAGCTGATGTAAGATTTTCAGCCAGTAGTGATGACTTACTATTACTTCCAGGTATAAGGAGGCTCACGATACCCTATTCTTTCAACGACGATTAAAAATTGTTGGTGATATTAAGCTAGGGCTTGAAACAAAGCATTTGATTGATGCGCTTTAGCTTAAATATTTACCTCATATCGTTCATAACGTGCTTAACTGCCTTGCTATTATTCTCCAGCAGACCAAGCAAGAAAAGGGGTTAATATAAAGACAAAAACATCACACCAATATCGAATAATTAAATACCGATCCAAGATTAACTTTAAAGATAACCGGTAAATTTTTCAAAAACTAAAAAAACCTTAGTTGCTCAGCAATTCATTACTTGCTGAACACGTCAAAGAATATTAAAGTTTCACTAGTCATATCAATGAGAAACACTATGGAACTTTTACAAGGTTTACTGTTAATTAGTTCAATTCATTTATTAGCTGCCGCTTCACCTGGGCCTGATTTTGTTTTGGTGTCTCAACAAACACTAAGCCATGGCAAAAAAGCCGGTTTTATGTGCAGTATTGGCATTGCACTCGGTTTATCAATACACATCATTTATTCTGCTTTAGGCTTAGCTGCCGTTATCGCTAACTCGGCAGCAACACTATGGGTAATTAAGATATTGGGTGGTTGCTACTTATTATATTTAGGCATTCAGGGGCTCCGTGCAAAAGCCTCGACACAAGTCAGTAACAAAGCGGATTCACAACCGTCGATTAAAGGTTCATCTGTGAAAAATATCGGTGTTGGTTTTTTATGTAATGCCTTAAACCCAAAAGCACCGATTTATTTTGTCGCGCTTTTTACCGTGGTACTTTCTCCTGATTTACCCTTATTTCACTTAGTTATTTATGGACTTTGGATGATGGCTATTCAACTCGCTTGGTTTTCATCTGTAGTCGTTTTGCTATCTCAGCCAATGATAAACGAAAAATTTCAACGTTTGGGTCATTGGATAGACCGAATTTTAGGCGGAGCAATGATACTTATTGGCTTAAAAATATTGACCAGTAAAATTAATTAACATCACTGACGAGAGGAATAACTGATGGCGGTAAAAAAATACCAGACCTTTAGCGAGTTTTATCCATTTTATTTAAGCCAACACCAAAATATTATCTGTCGACGTTTACATTTTATCGGTTCGTCGTTAATAATATTACTGATTATATATTGTATTAACTATGCGCTATGGCAAGGCTTATGGTTCATTCCTGTGATAGGTTATGGCTTTGCTTGGCTGGGACATGTTTTCTTTGAAAAAAACAAACCCGCCACATTTACCTATCCTTTCTATAGTTTATTCGGCGACTGGGTGATGTTTAAGGATATGTTAACAAGAAAAATTAAATTTTAACTTTGATATAAGCCCCATATTAACCAAGAGTGAAATAGCCGATAACACTCATAATCTGCCTTTTATCGATATAGAACGAGAAGGCAGTAAATCTTTTGAATGCCCTTTATTTTATCGCTAACTACCCGATATAATTACCAATAAATTAAATTAAGATCCGCTAAGACCGCTGCTACCCTTCTCTGTAAATAGCAAAAGGTAAAGTAAACCAATCATAATATAAAATAAACCCCTATGATGTAAAACATATTTGACATCGAATGTGTTAAGTCTTATGCTAGCTCATGTCAAATATAGTATACACGGTGTCAAATTTATCAACCTAGGAAAGATTATGTCTTACAGAGAAAGCAATATTTTAGTATCACTTTTAATTACCCTTGGTATTTGGGGCAATTATGCCTTGGGTGTCGTCAATTTATATCAGCGGCAATTATTCTCGGTAGAGGCTATGTATGGCTTATTGTTTACTGCAGTAATTTATACTATTTTTTTAGAAGTAGTCTTACAAACTATCCTAGCTATTTTCAAGTATAGAGAAACAAATGATAAAAGTGATGAGCGTGATAAAATAATTTCAAGGCGGGCAAACTCATATGCTTATAATATATTGTCCTTGGGTGTTTTTTGTGTGACCTTCTATATTCTGTTCCCCGTACTATCAAAATTTACTTTTTCAATGCCTGGTTTAGCTAAAGAGTATGAAATTATGCATTTAATTATTGCCATTGCTTTGCTTGCCGAAATTGTTTGTTCGTCAGTTAAATTAGTCTCTTATCGTCGAGGCTATTAATATGGCTAAAGTCATTACCAATAACATTAGAAAATTGCGTTTTGAGCATCAAGAAATGACACAACAAAAGCTTGCTGATAGCATTTCAGTTTCTAGGCAAACCATAGTAGCCATTGAAAAAGGAAAATATTCTCCCTCTTTGGAAGTTGCTTTTAAAATTGCAGATATATTTGAACAACCGATAAACCAAGTGTTTATATATCAAGAGCAGCCTTAGCGGATGAAGACTCAGGGGAATAATCCTACCAAAGTACTTGGTCTATTTCATTAAGTAGGCTTTGTGCCGCTTCACTGATCAGCTCAGAAGAGCCATTTTTTATATGTTTTTCTAATTTTATCGCTCTCACTGAAACGAGTGAAAAGCCAAACATTTGTGCGGCACCAGCAATACGATGAGCCAATTCAGCAAGCTTATCTAATTCATTATTTTTAATATGAAGAATGATATCTTGCTGTTCTAACACTAAGTTCGATTTAAACTCTGTCACTAAATCGGACATATCTACGCTTGAAATGGCTTGTTCTGCTGCGCTTTCATCGATCTGTTCACCAAAATATTTAGCTATGGTCGCAATAAATAATTTTCGCTCAATAGGTTTTTTTAAATGTCCATCGAAACCAAGCGCTAAATATCTGTCAACTTCATGGGACATCGCATTGGCAGTCAATGCGACTATTGGGCTAGAGCATCCTTTTTGTCGCAATACTTTAAAAGCCTCAATACCATCCATTTCTGGCATTTGTATATCCATAAGAATGAGTTTAGGTTTGTTTTTTAAACAAAGCTCAACGGCTTCTCGACCATTTTTGGCTGACAATACCTCTAAGCCTAGTGATATTAATAAACGAGCAATTAACCGGCGATTATCATCATGGTCATCGGCCAGTAAGACTTGCCCTTCAAATTTAATATCACTGGCATCTGCAGTAAATGCAGAGGCGACAATATTAGTGGGAGGAATGTCGGCTAATTGAATCCATTCAAGTTGCTTGCAAGGTAAGACTAAAGTAAAAATACTGCCCTTATTTAGCGTACTGATAACGGTGATTTTTCCTGACATTAATTTGGCTAATTGCTCTGATAGGCATAGTCCTAAACCTGATCCACCAAATCGTCGGCTAATACTGCTGTCTCCTTGAGTAAAGCTGCTAAAGACTTCCTGCAATTGTGTTTCACTCATGCCAATACCGGTATCACTAACCGCAATAGTTAACGCGGCGTCTTTGACCGATATATCAAGAGTAACTGAGCCTTTACTGGTAAATTTAATGGCATTGGAACATAAGTTAATTAAGATTTGTTTTAAGCGAAAGCCATCAATGGCCAGCATAAACTTATTTGGCAAGGTGTGTACTATTTGAAATTGTAATCCTTTGACTGTCGCTGATTTAATAAAAATATTAGCAATGTCATGCAAAATAACGTGTAAGTCTTGCTCGACAAGTTCTAATTCTAACTTATTGGCCTCAACGCGACTTAAATCTAAAATATTATTAATAAGCTCTAATAAATGTAAACTATTACCGTGAATTATTTTAACTTCTTTTTGCAGGTAACTTTCATCAACATCACCATTTATTATTGCCTCTGCTTGACCAATAATTGACGTTAAAGGGGTCCTTATTTCATGGCTCATATTGGCAAGAAATTGACTTTTAATGGCATTAGCTTTGACCAATTCGCTGGTCAGAAGTTCTAACTCTTGAGTACGGTTTTTAACTCGCTCAGATAATTTAAATTTAGCGCGTTTTTCAACATTTCGGTTGAAAATAAATAACGCCAAAACAATGATAAAACAAGCGGCCACTAAGCTAAAATTACGTTGTTGATCGGCTCGCTCTGTCTCTAATGCCTGAAGTTGCTCATTTTGCTTGAGCTGGCTAACTTCTTGTCTTAATTTTTTAGATTCAAAGTCTGATAATTGACTATTGAGCTGATTGTTCGCTATTTTTCTTGTTCTTTTATTATATTTTTGATGTGTTTCGAAGGCTGCACTTTGCTTGTTTTGTGCCGCATAAATTAACGCCAGCAGCGCCATATTATTCGTTATTTGTTCTTCATGACCGGATTTTTTAGCTATTTCATTAGAGAGCTGTAAGCTTTCATAGGCTTTTTCAACATAGCCCAACGAAAACTCTGCTTGCGCTAGACTATACAAACCACCCGCATAAGCGTTGTTATGATTTGAAGCTTTAGCCAAATTTATCGCTTGTGTTGCATACTTAATTGCATTTATTGGCTGATTCATCATATTATAAAGACCGGCAATATTATGACTAAAAGCCGCTAAATAATAGTCGTTATTAGATTGTTCAAAATACGCTATTGCCTGTAACAGCAATTTAAGAGATTGCTGATACTCTCCTGAATATTTATAAACAGTGCCCAATTCTCCTTTGGCTTTAGCTAAGGTGAGCTTATCATCGACAAAAGCAAGCTGTGCAATAACATCGAGATAGAGTTCAATCGCGATATCGTATCTTTTTAAAATTAAATATAGACCGGCAATGTTATAACGCACATCTATTTTATCTTGCTCACTACCCAATTTATTGTATATGCTTTCGGCTAGTTGAAAATTGACTAAGGTTTTACTGGTATTACCCAGATTAATATAAACCAAGGCAATATTATTGTATAGCCCAGCCAATGTAAGCGGCTCAGGTGAGTTTATATAATAACTTAATGCGGCTTGAGAAGCGGCTACAGACTCTGGATAATCACCAATTAAATAGTGATATATACCGATCATTTTATTAGCATCTGCCGCTATTTTTTTAAAGTTATTTTCACTGGCAATTAATTGTATTCGTTGAGCGCTAGCTAATCCTAATCCAAGCTCGGTTAACTGATAGTAACGTTTTTGTTGAATATCTAAGATATCAATAATTTGCTGGGGAATTAAAGCTGGGTGCGTTAATAATGATATTGAGTAATCAACCGCTTGCTGGTCATCTTCAATTTTTTTAAGAATTTCAATTTCTTGTGATATCTTTTGCTCATCACTGAGCAGGGTATTTTGATCAGCGGCTAGCGCCGCAGACGAAAAAAATGAAGCTTGAACAATAATAACGATAAAAAAATAGAAAATTCGCTTGAAAGCAATCATTAAGAACAACCAAAACACTTGAATTAAATATGATTTTTATTTTATACCATCTTATTTAATTAAATCCCACAAGTGTTCGGTTATCTATAAAAATTAATCTCAGCGATGGTTGAGTTTTTCTTTGAGTAAAGTCTTAATTTCGGCAAGCTCACACTCAAGATTTTCAATTTGTGCGCGGCTAGCCGGCTCTCCTCCTTCACCTGATTCGCCATGTTGTTCGGCGCGATAATTTTCATTTTCTTTGCCCATAACTTCTAGAATAGTACCAACCATCATGTTTAAAAAGATAAAAGCCGTTAAGAAAATGAAGGTCAGGTAAAAAATCCAGCTAAGTGGATAAATCGCCATCGTTTCATACATCACATCGGTCCAATCTTCAAAAGTGGCAATACGAAAAAGAGTCAACATCGATATTGAAACATCGCCCCAGAGTTCTTTATTAATATTATTAAAAAACATACTGCCAACCGCAGCATAAATATAAAAAATAACAAACATGAGTAAGGCGATATAGCCCATACGAGGAATAGCTTTGAGCAGCGAATTTATCAGCAAGCGTAATTCAGGTACCATAGAAACTAGACGTAAAACCCGAAACACTCTCAACAGTCTTGCTAATAAGACACCTGAGCCACCTGTTGGTATTAAACTACCGATAACAATTAATGTATCAAAGATATTCCAACCACTTTTGAAGAAATTCTTTTTATCTGGAAATGCCATAAAGCGTATTGATAATTCGATGACAAAAAACACCGTGATAACACTGTCTAAAAAAACCAATATTCTTAATGCTTGCGGGGGTAAGTTATGGGTTTTTGCGCCAATAAGTAATGCTGACATAATAATAACGGCAATAATTGACCATTGAAAAAACGGGCTAGCGTCAATTTTTTTTAGCCGTTCTTGGACACGCATCACATAGGAATTCATAAATAAAGTTCTCTCAAAATAACATTCAACTCTGTTAACGCCAACAAACGAGTTATTACAACGTTCTTATTAAAATAAATCTAGCTTTAGGGGATAATGTCCAAGCTTATCTTGAAAATTTAACAACACCCACACCTTTCATACGTATTTATAATGACATTAATTTAACTTCAACTTATATAGGGGTAATATTTTTGAAAGCAAGTTTATCGGCCATTAGTTACTAGGTTTACAGTGTTTATATTTTATCAGAAACAAATTTTTAAAAAACCGTTGCTATATGATCTGAACTCGGTAAGCTCATCACCAAATAAAAATAATTTGCATTCAATACTATATGACACACACTAGAGATTCTTTTCATTCCCGTATCGGGTTTGTCTTGGCCGCTGCAGGATCAGCCATTGGTTTAGGCAATATTTGGGGATTTCCAACCCAAGCCGCTAATAATGGCGGTGGTGCTTTTTTATTCGTTTATTTACTTGTAACACTTTTACTCGCCCTTCCCGCTTTGTATGCAGAAATATATATTGGTAACCAGGCGCAAAAAAATCCAGTGGCTGCATTAAAAGAGGCTTGTAAAGACACTTCGCCTACTGTAGGTAAATATGCCGGCATAATAGGCCTATGTGGCGCTATAATGATGTTAAGCTTTTACACTATCGTCGCTGGCTGGATGTTAGCGCATGCACTATCGGCATTCGCTGAGCTGTTAGGCCTAACCAATATTTCACAGTGGTTAGCCACATCAAGCACCGAACGTAATTTATTATTTACGCCGCTTTTTATCTTACTAGGCGCCGCCATTATACATCAGGGCGTTAATGCCGGTATTGAAAAATGGTCAGGGCGTTTAATGCCATTGTTGTTAGTGATGCTAATTGGTTTAATCATTTATATTTTACGCCAACCCGGTGCAGAAAAAGGCTTAGCGTTATATTTAATTCCTGACTTTTCACAGGTTACTAACCCTAAACTCATCATATCAGCAATGGGGCAAGCCTTCTTTTCATTATCTATTGGCGTAGGCGGTATGATGGTGTACGGCTCGTACATGCAAAAAGGTAAAGACATTGGTAAATTAGCCATTTCTATTACCGCACTTGATACTTTTATCGCTTTTATGGCCGGCCTGTTAATCATACCGGCACTTTTTGTTGCTCAAGAAGCCGGAGTTGAAGTTTTCAGTAATAATGAGTTGATTGGAGAAGGCCAGTTAATCTTTAAGATATTACCTGAGCTGTTCAATTCAATGGGCAATGTCGGCTTGATTGTTTCAAGCTGTTTCTTCTTGTTGTTATCCATTGCTGCATTAACTTCAACTATTTCTTCAACTGAAGTACCTGTCTCTTATTTAATGGAAGACAAAGACTTTACTCGTTCAAAAGCGACGTGGCTAGTCTCCTTCGTGGTTCTTTGTGCCAGCATATTGTTAATTGCTTTTTTTGACGAATTATTTGGTTTAGTCATTCGAGCATTAACAACCATATTGCAGCCATTAAGTTGTTTATTCTACTTTATCGTTGTTGGTTGGTTATGGAATAGAGGTAATAAATTACGTGATAAAGCGCTACAAGAAGGTAGGAAGTGGCTACCCATTTGGGGAAACTACCTTCGTTTTGTATGCCCACTCTTGTTAAGTGTGGTTTTTGTTAACGTTGCGATATTAAATTAAGCATTAATCACTGGCTTACCCCGCATTAATACAGCCTTTTAACATCAGCCCCTGAAACAAGTTCAGGGGAGCCGGTACCTTGTGCTCGGTGGCAATTAATAATATCACGGGTCACGTTAACTTCACTAAACAATGCAAGGCTTGCTCAGTAACGATGCTTTGCTTCGGCATGGTTCACCTTAATTGTGAACGATAATTTCTGCTGGCCCAGTATTATACTTGCAGACAGTCATCATATTTAGCCTGCTTTAGACACTAACGTTATTTCGCCCTTTATTCTTAGCTTTGTATAATGCTTGATCCGCGCATTTTAACGCTTGTTCAAAGCTTTGTTTACTTTCCCGCACTGCAACACCAATTGAAATAGTAACATTGACAGTTTTAAACTCACTATTTTTGCTTACCTTTTTAGCATTTCGTTGTTGTTTTGTTTTTCTCTGTGGCTGACGAATGACAATTTTATAGGTTTCAATAGCTTGGCGGACCACTTCTAACTCAGTAAAGGCTTGCTCAAGAGTTTTACCGGTAAATACGATGGTAAACTCTTCTCCGCCATAGCGAAATGCTTTCCCTCCCCCTTTAACGTTGCCAATTTTTTTTGACACTAGTTTTAATACTTGGTCGCCAATGTCATGGCCATAGGTATCATTAAACTTTTTAAAATGATCAATATCTAGCATAGCAAGGGTGTATTTTCGTCCAAGTGATAAGGCTAACTGATTGAACGCGCGACGCGATGGCAAGCCCGTTAAGTCATCTCGATAGGCAAGAAAATAAGCGTCGACAGCAATGACTAACACGAAATACAAACTGAGTAATGCCAAGGTTAAACTTAGCGGTAGCTCAATTAATTGATATTGATAACATAGCCAAAACAGTAAGGAAATAGCAACCGCTGAAGTCACTAAATCTGCTTTAATCACTGCCCGCCAAACAATAACCATACTACATAAAGCTAGTGGCAACTCTAAACGAATAACGTTACTAAAGCCTGCAATATGGGAAAATGTTTGTACAAAAATGATAATTGGCTCACTCATCGTTAACCAGACATAGCTAGTGATAGCCACTAAAGAAATAGCGATTAATCGATAAAGACCATGAATCGAGATAACGCCACGGTCTTTTATCAAAGAAAATAAAAGTAAAACACCACAGCCAAATAACGTTAGCCAATCACCCTGCTGTAGTAACCACGTTGACCAAGGCGGTGAAAAAGTGATACTGGCGTAATATAAAAGCCACAATAATGATAAGTAAGCTAACCGGCTACGATTAAAATAACTGGCAAAGACGATCACAACAGCCAAGAACACCACTAATAATTGTTCGACAATCACTATTTGCTTTAGCCAAAAAGCTTGGTTTTCCATCATCAAAAAATAAACTAAGGTAACCGTGCCTAAACTAATAAATAGTGTTTTTAGTCCTTTAATTCTTTGCAACAAGATTAACTCCTTAGATTAAGTTATCACTAAAGGGTAGAGAAGCAATCAGGTTAAACAACAGGCAGAGCTTGCTCATTATCTATTTTACTGTCTGCACCAGTGGGCTTTTCATCACTATCATTTTTCAACTCAACCTGTTCAATTTTATCAAAGCGTGACGATATTTTATCTGCCGAGGTATGAATTTGTTTTACGTCACTCGCTGCTTGGTCTATGTGCTTTGCTAAATTGGCAAAACGAGATTTAAAACGACTAAAGTCTTGCGATAAGTGTGAGAGATGCGCTTGAATAACATGTATTTGCTTACGAGTAGCTTCATCTTTTAGTACTGAGCGTGACGTTGTTAATATAGCCATTAGCGTGGTAGGCGATGCCAGCCATACTCGCTTTTTATTGGCGTAATCAACTAAATCACCTTGGTGTGCATGAATTTCAGCAAAGATAGCTTCTGCAGGAATAAACATAATAGCCCCGTCGGCGGTTTCTTTTTCAATCAAGTATTTAGAACTAATATCATTAATATGCTTTTTTATGTCGAGTTTAAACTGACGCTCTGCCGATTTTCGGTCATGCTCCCCTAGCTGGTTATCCAGCATTTTCTTATAGTTTTCTAAAGGGAACTTAGAGTCGATAACGACATTACCGGTTGGCTCAGGTAAGAATAAAATACAATCAGCAATTTTTCCATTTGATAAAGTGTGCTGTAAAGAAAAGTTTTGCTCGGGGATGACGTTGCGAATTAAACTGTTAAGCTGAACTTCGCCAAAAGCCCCCCGTGAACGCTTATCACTTAATACTTCTTGTAAGCTGACTACGTTTGAGGAAAGTTCCGTGATCTTCTTTTGCGCGTCATCAATCAAGGCAAGACGTTGCAAAATATCATTAAAGGTTTTTGTTGTTTTCTCAAACCCTTCTGCTAAACGTTTTTCTACTTGCCCGCTGATTTCTTTTAAGCGGTTATCGGTAGAGACAGTTAATCCATCAATACGTTTGGCCATTTGCTCACTCGATGCTTGCAATGACTTAGTTAACTCTTCACGGCTAATGTGCGTCACTCGATTTAAGTGTTCAACAAGTTGATCAACCGATTTTAGCTGATTCTGATTAAAAACGACTTGGTGCTCGTGTAATGCGCGGTGTAACTTTTCACTACTTGCATGTAAACTCGATGATTGCTTCTCACCTTGCTCAGCATGTTGGTACAACAACTTAATTTTAAAATCAGAGATTTGTTGTTCGAAATAAGTCTTTAACTCAACTTGTTGGTTTGCCAATTGTTGATGATTAAAGCTAGTTTGCTGTTGTTGTTGCTGTTGGTATTTATTTGAGACTTCACTATCAACGGTTAATTTTTCAAACAATAGCTGTGACTTTTCATCTTGCAGAAACAACTGTAGTGACATTTTTTTTATTTTAAAAAAAACTATAAAACTTATTAAAAAGCACAATACCAATAAAATAATGTTGAACAGCATAAAAATTTCGGTAGGAATTTTTTCTAAAAAAACAAGGAATTCGTCGATAGGCATAAAATCACATCAGCAACACTGTAAATATTATCAGTATTAAACCATAGAAATATACTCAGGTTAAGTTTATTCTAAGCTTGTTCATCAACAAGTCCATATTTAATAATCATTGATAAGATGAATGCGATCGCCAACTTTATTAAGAATGGTTATTTCTCCATCACACACAGCAACAATCGATTTATCTTCTTTAAATTTTTCCGGAATAATGACACGTCCACTGGCATTTTCTGCAAATTGTCCAATAAAGTGCATTAACTCAAGTGAATCCTCATTATAATAAATAATAGTAACAGTGCGAAGGTTAGTGTTAGTCATAGTTAATGTTTTTAATACTTAATTTTAATAATGTTCTATTAGTATAGACGAAAATAATCAACTTACTATCATCAATAAAAAAAGCGCCCTAAGGCGCTTGTTTTAAAATTAGTAGCTTACACAAGCATCAATTAATTTTTTGATTTGGCATCCTGCACTTCAATCTTAGCTTTCCAAATAGCAGGGCCCGTGACGTGAACCGATTCTCCTTGGCTATCAACAGCTACCGTTACCGGCATATCTTCAACTTCGAATTCGTAAATAGCTTCCATCCCCATATCTTCAAAAGCAACAACTCTTGCTTTTTTAATGGCTTTCGATACTAAGTATGCAGCACCACCAACGGCCATTAGATAGACTGATTTATGATTTTTGATGGTTTCAACGGTCTCGGCACCACGTTCAGCTTTGCCGATAGTGCCAAGTAGGCCTGTTTCAGAGAGCATCATTTCTGTAAATTTATCCATGCGTGTTGCTGTCGTTGGGCCAGCTGGACCCACAGCTTCATCGCCAATAGCATCGACAGGACCTACGTAGTAAATAAACTTGTCAGTAAAGTCTACCGGTAACTTTTCACCCTTGGCTAGCATATCTTGAATACGTTTATGAGCAGCATCACGTCCGGTTAAGATAGTCCCGCTCAGTAATACAGTTTCACCGGTTTTCCAGCTACTGATATCGGATTTTTTCAAGGTATCAACATTAACACGACGCACGTTTTCACCGACTTCCCAGGTTATTTCTGGCCAGTCTTCTAATTTTGGTGGTGTTAAGTTAGCTGGACCAGAACCATCTAAGTGAAAATGGACATGACGCGTTGCCGCACAATTGGGTATCATCACCACAGGTTTTGATGCCGCGTGGGTAGGTGCTGACATAATTTTAATGTCTACAACTGTCGTTAAACCACCGAGACCTTGTGCGCCAATACCTAATTTATTAACACGTTCAAAAATTTCTAGACGCAGTTTTTCTTCGGCTGTTTCAGCACCACGGTCAATAAGATCTTGAATATCTACCGGTTCCATTAAACTTTCTTTAGCAAGTACCCCTGCTTTTTCTGCTGTTCCACCGATACCTATGCCTAACATTCCCGGAGGACACCAACCTGCGCCCATTGAGGGCAGTGTTTTTACTACCCAGTCAGCAATTGAATCACTAGGATTTAACATCACCATTTTTGATTTATTTTCACTACCACCGCCTTTCGCTGCAATCATAATATCGACGCCACCACCGGCAACCATATCGATATGAACAACCGATGGTGTATTATCTTTAGTATTAAGACGCGCGCCAGCGGGGTCTTTTACAATAGAAGCGCGCAATGGGTTGTCTGGGTTTAAGTAAGCTCTGCGAGTACCTTCATCAACCATTTGCTGAACCGTTAAGTCAGTTTTGTCCCACTGAACATCCATACCCACTTTTACAAAGCAAGTCACTATGCCGGTATCTTGACAAATAGGACGCTGGCCATGGGCTGACATTCTAGAATTAATTAAGATCTGAGCAATAGCGTCTTTAGCTGCGCTGCTTTCTTCTTTATGATAGGCTTTTTCAAGCGCTTGAATAAAGTCTAAAGGGTGATAATAAGAAATGTACTGTAATGCATCGGCAATACTTTCAATTAAATCTTGCTGTTTAATGATAGTCATGAGGGTCTCTTTTTATGCAGATCGGCAGATGTAGTTCAACGGCATTTCCTACTTACCTGAAATTATAGATAAACTAGGGAAGCTTAAAATGGTTGAAAGTTATAAATATGCAGATATCATACCCTTCTTGTTAACGAGCTTCCACAATATTATCGAGTAAAACCTGTCATGTTTACTATTTCTGCCCAGCATTTTACTGTAGAAAAATCTATCGATGTAAAAGCTTTATTTTCAGCTTTTAGTCATCAGCCTTGGGCGATGTGGCTTGACTCTTGTGGTGAACAACAGTCACCTGCCCACGTTGATAGCAACTTTGACATTTTGGTTTGGCAACCCGAAATTACGCTAACCACTCGCGGCGATCAAACTGAAGTACAGTGGTTAAAAGATGACAAAAAACAAATCAGTCATCAAAATCCATTAACGCTGTTAAAAGAAATTCAACAGCAATGCTTCAACAACATAACTGTTGCCAGCAGCCATTTACCTTTTAATGGCGGCAGTGTCGGTTACTTTTCTTACGATTTAGGCCGACGTTTTGAGAACTTGCCCCATCAAACAACGCAAGATATAGATTTAGCCGAAATGTCGATAGGGCTTTATTTTCAGGCATTAATTTTTGATCACCAAGCTCAACAGTTTTGGTTGGTTTGCCCACAACCACAACGTGAAAGCCTAACAACTGCAATAAATCAGCAGTTAGCTTTGATAAAGAAAACCACACAAGTAAAAGAAAAGTTTTCATTAATGACCGATTGGCAGTCGAATATCAGTAAAGCGCTTTATGATGAAAAATTTAAATGCATACAAGACTACTTATTGTCAGGAGATTGCTACCAAATTAATTTAGCGCAACGCTTTAGTGCTCAATATCAAGGTGATGAATTCGAAGCTTATTGCGCGTTACGTGATAAAAACAAAGCACCTTTTTCTGCTTTTTTACGTTTTGAAAAAGCCAGTATTCTCAGTATTTCTCCTGAACGATTTTTACAAAAAACAGGGCGTAAAGTACAGAGTAAGCCAATAAAAGGCACTAAACCACGCAGTGATAATACTGTCATAGACCAACAAAATTCAGTTGATTTACAGCACTCAGAGAAAGACCGTGCCGAAAACTTAATGATTGTTGATTTGCTGAGAAATGATATCAGTAAAGTCTGTATTGCTGGCTCGGTAAAAGTTCCTAAGTTGTTTAATATTGAAAGTTTTCCTGCGGTTCATCACTTAGTCAGCACCGTTGAAGGTGAATTAGCACAACCTTATCAAGCGACTGATTTATTAGCGGCTTCATTTCCTGGCGGTTCAATTACTGGCGCTCCAAAAATAAGGGCCATGGAAATAATTGATGAATTAGAGCCTCATCAACGAAGTATTTATTGTGGTTCTATTGGTTATATTTCTGCTTGTGGCAATATGGACACGAGTATTACTATACGTACCTTGCTGTGCGAAAAAAATAATGCGACCAAAGCGAGCATCATTTATTGCTGGGCCGGTGGTGGCGTGGTGGCAGATTCAAAGGTTGACGCTGAATATCAAGAAACCTTCGATAAAGTAAATAAAATATTACCTGTGTTATCAGCGCTTTAACTTATTGTAGTTTTGGCTTTCGCCATTGATGGATTTATAATGAACAAGCATGATTTTTTACAAAACTTTCAATTTTCAGCACTTGATGTTTCCCTTCATCAATACCAGCACCTTGGCGCACTAAAACCTGCTGCGGTGTTAATCGCACTAATAGAAGAGAATAAACAACTCTCTGTTGTGTTAACAAAACGTGCTAGTCATTTAAAGCATCATCCTGGGCAAATCAGTTTTCCCGGTGGAAAAATGGAGGACTTTGATACAAGCTTTATTAACACCGCCATAAGAGAAGCCGAAGAAGAGATAGGTTTAAATAGTAACAACATTAATATTGTTGGCCAATTACTTCCTTATGAAACAATCAGTGGTTATGTGGTTATCCCCATCATTGCTTTTATTGATAAAAACCAAAATTACGTGATCGATAAAAATGAAGTTGCTGAAATATTTCAGGTACCATTACAGCATTTTCTCGATTTTAATAATCACTACATGGTGACCATTGAGCGTCATCGCAAACCCTTTCCAATTCACTTTATGCCTTTCGAACACCATAATATATGGGGCGCAACCGCGGTAATGCTGAAAGATTTGGCCATTCAATTATCGTGAACCTTTAGGTTTTTAGTTAATATCAACTATAATTAAACTATTATTGTTTTTCATGGTGATAGCTTTCAGTTACAATTACCGAAGATAATTCCATCTTTTGATAATTTTATCAAAATAAATTCAGGTTTTAGTATGATTAGTGTATTTGATATGTTTTCTATTGGCATTGGCCCGTCAAGCTCTCACACTGTGGGTCCAATGAAAGCAGCGAAATTGTTTGTTGGACAACTCAAAGATGAGCATAAATTAGCCCAAACAACGCGGGTAAAATGTGAACTTTTTGGTTCGTTAGGGCAAACTGGTATTGGCCATGGCACCGGCAAAGCGGTAATTTTAGGTCTGTCTGGCGAAAATCCGGATACGATTGCCGTCGACGCTATTGATTCAATTCTAGAAGCCGTAGTGGGTAGCCAAAAAATTTCGCTTAATGGCGAGCACTTAGTATCATTCCCTAAAAATGATGCAATTATCTATCATCGCCGTAAAACGTTACCTGCTCATTCAAATGCCATGACTATCTTTGCCTTTGAAGATATCCCAGGAAAAGAAAGTACGTTATTACTAGAGCAAACATATTATTCAATCGGTGGCGGCTTTATAGTTAACGCGCGCGACTTTGAAAAAGAAAAAGATAAAGCACTATCTCTGCACAACAATATAAAACGTCCTCATTATTTCTCATCAGCGACTGAGCTTATCAACGAAGCTAATGAGAAAAACCTCAGGATCAGTACCATCATGATGAATAATGAGAAGTGCTTAGCCGATGAAGCCACTATTAGGGCTAAACTCGTTAATATCTGGCAAGCAATGAAAGATTGTGTCGACCGAGGTATTAAAACCGAAGGTATTTTACCCGGTGGCTTAAAAGTTGCGCGCAGAGCTCCTGCCCTTTATAAGGCATTATCAGTTGAAAATAACAACGATCCACTTATAGCGATGGACTGGGTTAACTTATTTGCTCTTGCAGTTAATGAAGAAAATGCCGCAGGTAGTCGAGTTGTAACAGCCCCAACCAATGGTGCAGCGGGTATTATACCTGCCGTATTATGCTACTACGATAAGTTTGTTAGACCCGTTGATGAAGATACCTGTGTACGCTATTTATTAACCGCCGCAGCCATTGGTATTTTATATAAAACTAACGCGTCAATTTCTGGTGCTGAAGTGGGCTGTCAAGGTGAGGTTGGCGTAGCTTGTTCTATGGCAGCTGGCGCATTAACTGAAATTATGGGTGGTTCGCCAAGTAAAGTAGAAAACGCGGCAGAAATTGGTATGGAGCACAATTTAGGATTAACCTGTGACCCTGTTGGTGGCTTAGTTCAAGTTCCTTGTATCGAACGTAATGCTATGGGCTCGGTAAAAGCGATCAACGCATCACGTTTAGCTTTACGCGGCACCGGTAATCAAAAAGTCCCACTGGATAAAGTGATTAAAACCATGTGGGAAACTGGCAATGATATGAAAACTAAATATAAAGAAACTTCTCGTGGCGGCTTAGCGGTCAACATTACCGAATGTTAAGACGTTTTTAATCGCAAAGCTCCAATTGACAAAGGGTTAATGGATGAACATTTGTCGTTCCTTGCCATCGTTGTGCAGCGAAGCATTAATGTTTTGAAAGACAGGATGTCTGAGAAAGGTCATCCTGAACATTCGTCGTCCCTTGCCATACTTTCTATACTTCCCATCACGAAATACTCTTCATCCTGAACATAAAAAAGCGACTGATATCAGTCGCTTTTATGTGGTTATTGATTTGTATCACAGTTGTTTTAACGAACAGGCAATTTAATATTCGCAAACATCTCATCTATTTCAGCATTATTTTTCAATAAAACGGCTTTAGTGACTAAATCACGATTTAAATGAGGAGCAAAACGCTCGATAAAATCAAACATGTAACCACGTAAGAAAGTACCGCGTCTAAAACCAATTTTAGTGGTACTTGAATTAAATAAGTGACTGGCATCGATAGTCACTAAATCACTATCAATTCTAGGGTCGATAGCCATAGTGGCAATCACACCAACGCCAACACCTAAACGCACATATGTTTTAATTACATCAGCATCGGTGGCAGTAAAGGCAATTTTAGGCTCTACTCCAACACTATTAAAAGCCGTATCAAGCTCTGAACGTCCAGTAAAACCAAACACATAAGTCACTAATGAATACTTTGCTAAATCTTCAATAGTAATGCCTTGTTTTTTAGCTAAGGGATGATCGGGTCGCACTATTATACTGCGATTCCAGTGATAGCAAGGTAGCATCACTAAATCGTTATATAAGTGTAATGATTCCGTCGCAATGGCAAAATCAGCGTCACCTTTGCCTGCGGCATCACTAATTTGCGCTGGTGTTCCCTGAGACATTTGCAAAGAAACTTTTGAGTACTTTTTCATAAAGCCTTTGATCACTTCAGGCAATGCATATCGCGCTTGAGTATGCGTGGTTGATATACGTAATTTACCTTCATCGGGTTGTGTATGCTCACGCGCAACCGCTTTAATCGCTTCAACTTTAGAGAGAATTTCTGTAGCAATATTGATAACTTCATTGCCTGGGGCAGTAACATGCGTTAAATGTTTGCCACTGCGGCCGAAAATTTGAATACCGAGTTCATCTTCTAGCATGCGAACTTGCTTGCTTATACCCGGTTGAGAGGTGAATAAACTTTCTGCTGTTGCAGAGACATTTAAATTATTGTTGAGTACTTCAACAATATAGCGCAGTTGTTGCAGTTTCATAATTATACTTCAAAATTTTATGCTGATTGCTTATGCAAAAAATATATACTTAAATGAAGACTTATTCCATATTAATTTTCATTATTATGCTTATATAAACGATTTAATTTAAAAATGTAGTATTATTACTACAAAATACACATAACGAAGTTAAAATTGACTTTTTTCAGATAAAATGAAGTTTTTCATTCAAAATAAAAAGTTATATAAATAGCCTTAATTAGTATTAGAGATAAAAGGTTCATATAAGGCTATGCTAATGTGTCCATTTTTTGTAGACTGCATGAAAGATATTTCTATTTTCATAGACGAGTAGTTAACATTATGGGCATTATCATTGCTTTAATTATCGCATTAATCATTATAGTTGTGGGTGTTGGTGCAATTCAACAGCACAAAGCAAAACAAGAAAAAGACAAACGCATAAAAGCGGCTAAGCAAAAAGCGATTATAGATGAAAGTGAAGACCTTATTCTACATCTTGCTAACCTGCCCAGTAATCCTAGTATCGTCAACATTCTTAATCGACGCAGTTTAACCGCAGCAAAAGCGATGAGATCAATTTTACCTGATTCAAAAAAAATTAAAGGTAAAGTTGATGATATTGAGTCAAGGTTAAAAGCGTCTCAAGAACTCGCGGCTTCAAATTCAGAACAAGAGGAACCATTCATTCTCCCTGATAATGAACAACAACTTGTTAGTATTTTGCAATGTATTAAAAAATTACGAGCAACACTTAAGTCAGAGCAAGTCAAAGGAGCATTAGACGCACAAACATTTACCCATGAAGATAAAAAGCTCGATGCTATGCAACTACAGATTGGTGTTGAAAGCTTGCTAAAACGTGGCAACATGGCTTACCAAAAAGAAATGTTGGGGTCAGCGCGCCAATATTTTGAGAAAGCTTTGCAAACATTGTCCGCTCATCCTTCACAAACAGAATATACCATCAATAAAAAAGCTGAGGTTGAGATCCAACTTGAAGAAATAACCGATGCACTTAAAAGCACTAATGCTAAAGATGCGGCGAAAAAAGCCAAAGATCAAGAAGATGATATAGACTTATTATTTCAACCGAAGAAAAAATGGTAGTCAATTATTATTAGTAAGACTGAAACCAGCATTTTGCTGGTTTTTTATTCTCTGTTAACATTACTCGCTCCTTATGAAAACATCGCCAAATCATATACCTGTCATTAATCTGCCCTCATTGCTTAGAAAAGTAATAAAAGCTTATGCGTTAAAAGCAGGAATAAGAGCTAGTGGCTGTGAACTTTATAGAATTGGCCGTTCGCGCAATTGGCAACTAAAAGCTAGCTTTGAACAATTAGAACACGTTGTCGCTTTTATACAAGACTCAGAAGAGCCGAGTTGGCAGTGGCTAGTTAGTTACTTAATGAGTCAAAGGCAAGCACTTAGTCACGATGAACTTATACGTATTGCTAAATTAAAGTCAGACATTACTGTTAACCAATTAATGGCCCGCACTGATTGCACGATTGCTGAAGCCAGAAAAGTCATTGATGAATTAGAGTGGCTGGTCGAATAAAAGGACTTACCTGCTGTATTCCTTAATGTTATACGGGTATTATAAGCTTAATTAGCATTTCTTACTTTACGGATAATCATGGCACTAAAAGCAACAATAAATAAAGCCAGTATACAACTGTCAGATATGGACAGAAATTACTACGACACCCTCAATTTAACCATCGCCCAACATCCTTCAGAAACAAATATTCGCATGATGGTTCGCTTGTTAGCTTTTATTTTAAATGCAAATGAACATCTGCAATTTGGTAAGGGTGTGAGTGACGAAGAAGAAGCCGCTCTGTGGCAAATTAATTACTCTGAAGTGATAGAGTTATGGATAGAGCTTGGGCAACTGGATGAAAAACGTCTCAAAAAAGCCTGTAATCGTGCCCAAAAAGTGATTCTTTATGCCTATGGCAGTAGTGCTGAAACCTGGTGGAAACAGTCACAAAACAAATTATGTCTACTCAATAAACTTTCCATTGAGCTCATTAGCCAAGAAACTTGTGATGCATTAGCAAAACTTGCTGGCCGCTCTATGGACTTTCAGTGCAGTATCCAAGATGGCCAATTATGGTTAACGGCGGGTAATGAAACACTGTTAATTGAAACAACAAAATTACAATAATTAATACCAACATGGATAGGGAAATAATAAGCATGAAAAGTCACCTTACTAAAAGCTGCTTAACTTTAGCTCTTTTTGCATGCATTACACTCCTTTCTGCATGCAGTGAGCCTGAACCACCTAAAGCCAAAATTGCTAAAATGTCATCGGAACAAGTTATTAAAGATATTACTTATCTCGCAAGTGACGATTTAAAAGGCCGAGCCAGCTTCTCTGTTGGTATTGACCAAGCGGGTGATTATATTAGCCAGAGGTTTACCGACATTGGACTAAGCCCACTCGAAGGCAATAAAGATTTCAAACAAACATTTAATGTAACCAGTATTATGCCAACAGCATTAACGGTGACCTTAAATGGTCAGACTATTGCTGACGCTAATTTAGGTATGGCAAGTACTATGGCCACGCTTTCATGGCAGAGCCTTGAAAATGTTAACACCCATATTATTGCTGAAGCGGATGATATGCGCGCGGCTCTTAGTAAAATGAATAATGACGGTGGCCAACACCTGGTTATTATCCATAGTGCTCACGCTAAAACTTTTGCTGGTTATCGAGGTTACTTTCAACGAGGCTTAACTAAGCTTAACCTTGATCACCAAGGGGCTATTGTTATGGTTTTAGCCGATGATAATGAAGTTACCACGGTAAACGTTAACGCGAGTACTTCGATAACTGAAAAAACCTTAACCAATATTGTTGCGATACTACCGGGCAAAGATAAAAACCCAGCGACAGCAAAAGAAGTGGTTTTATATTCATCACACTATGATCATTTAGGTGTAACGGCTGATGGTAAAGAGGTTTTTAATGGTGCTGATGACGATGCGTCGGGCACCTCTGCTGTTATTAATCTGGCACAACACTATGCCCATCAAGGTAAGAACGCAAGAACCTTAATTTTTAGTGCTTTTACCGCCGAAGAAATTGGTGGCTTTGGCTCTAAATATTTTTCACAGCAATTAGATCCTAACAACGTTGTGGCAATGATAAACATTGAGATGATAGGTAAACCTTCAAAGTTTGGCGCTGGTTCGGTTTGGATGACAGGAATGGAGCGTTCAAATTTAGGTGAATTACTTAACGTAAGCTTAGCGGCTAAAAACAGTGAAATTTACCAAGACCCTTACCCAGAGCAGGGGTTATTTTATCGTTCAGACAATGCAACACTTGCGCGTTTAGGTGTTCCAGCTCACAGTTTTAGTAGTACCCAACTCGATAAAGACCAGCATTATCATAAAACGTCTGATGATATTAGCAGCCTAGACTTAGCGTCGATGTATCAGGTTATTGAGACGTTATCAGTCGCTACGCAAGGACTAGTTGATGGCAGTATTACCCCAACACGTATTGATGTAAATACTGTTCGATCGAGTGGTAAAATCTACTAAGTTTGACCGTTCGTCCTGAACACCGTCACTCCTTGCCATCCATGGCATCGTGACATACCGTTCATCCTGAACATAAGGTCAGTGATTTTAATTACTGGCCTTATTTTATTGTAACCAGCGCATTTGATACTCAACTTCATTCTGGCCAGTGACAACAAAACCATGGCGTAAATATAAAGAAATAACTGGATTTGCTAACAAAACATTTAATGTTATTGGTAGTTTTAACTCTTTTGCTTTTCTTTTAATTAAGGCTAAAACCTTACCACCAATTCCTTTTCCTTGATGTATTGGTATGATTTGCAGCTGCCTGATGTGTAATTTATTCGCTAATACGGCTATTTTTATTAAGCCTATAGGCTCATTGTTCATCAAAATAATAGTTGAATCTGCAAAAAAATCATTCACTCGTTCAAGGTGTTGCTGATCAGATAAATCCAAACCTGCAGCAATAAGATGTTCGCCCATTGAGGCTTTTCTTAATTGTAATAAATAGCCGATATCACTCTGCTGGGCTTGTCGAAATCCTATGGTTACTTTTTCATCACTGAGCATATTTATTACGATGGTGTTTAATCACTGAATCGCCCCATTGATAAATAGCTAAACCAGCAATGATAGCTAATGCGCCAACGATTAAATTAAAATTAATCGTTTCATTATTTAATAGTAACCCCAGTGAAATGGCAATCACTGGGGTGATCATAGTGATCAATGCCACCGTACTCGCTTTTAGGCGTTGTAATATATAGAAATAAGCAATAAAACCCACTAAAGAGCCAATAACACCAAGATAAACGACACTTAATATTGATTTGTTACTCCATGTTTGATGCGCAATATTGCCATCGAAAATAAGCCAAACTAAGGTAAATAAAGGTAAGCTTAATAATAGTGAACCCAGGGTTGTTGCCATAGGGTTTATAGCAACGTCAACACTTTTGACCAATACACCACTTAAACTAAAAAATGAAACCGCAATCAATACCGCGATAATGCCAATATATCCATCACCTTTAAGTGATATTTTATCAAAACATACTGTAGCTAAGCCGCAAATAGCGATCGCCAAGGCTATTTTTTTTGCTGTTGATAATGCAGACTCAGCCAAAAATCGCTGACTTAGCACCCCAGATAAAATAGGTGCCAAGCCGAACATTAACGACATCAGCCCAGAAGAAATGTAGCCAGCGGCTAAATACGCAAATAACATCCCACCAAAAATGCCTATCGCTGAAAAACTATAAAGTTTAAGCGCCTTTTTATGCCAAGGAAGCTCAATACGAAAAGCTTTCAGTATGAACCAGCCAGGCACAACCGCAATCAGCATCCGCAACAATACCGCTAAGGTTGGATGAATAGTTTCACTGCTCCACACTATCGCTAGTGGTGTTGTTGACCAGATAAGAATAACGGCAAAGTAAGCAATGGGGACTGACATTTTATATATCCTTTATCGGTGCTATATTGAAAATTCAACCCGAAGAAAACTAAAGAAACATAACGAGTATACAAATAATCGATGGCGATATTATCTGACTACGTCAAGAACATCTAAAAATAAACTTATCGATTTAGTGTGATTAATAGCCACTAATATCTACTAAAATAACAGCCATAAAATTTTTAAGCTTAAGGCAAATCATGGAGTTAAAAGTAATACCCGTAGTGCAGATATTAATTGCCGTGTTATTAATGATAGTTTTTTATAAAATATCACCCGATCTCACTTTGAGCTGGCCGGCACATTTACCGGTTGCCCTCGCGCTGTTCTTTATCGCGATAGTCGTCGGCCTTTGTGCAATAGTCAGTTTTAAAAAGCATAGAACAACCGTTAACCCCACTAAGCCAGAAACAAGCTCAACTGTGGTAAGTTCTGGCATATATTCATTTTCAAGAAATCCAATGTATTTAGCCATGCTGATTTCACTGATCTCGCTCACTTATTACTTACAACATTTAGCATCTTTACCTATTATTTTAATATTTATTGGCTGCATGACACGTTTTCAAATAATTCCCGAAGAAAAAATGTTAACAAAAATATTTGGTCAACAATACCGTGATTATCAGCTAAAAGTAAGACGTTGGTTATAAACGATATGAGTCAGACAGTAAAACCGCAATGTTGGGGCTTTACTGACTTACTCTGATGGCTTTGTTGATGCTACATAGCTTTTTAAAAGCTAATATAAACAACATGTTTTACTTAAGCTTTTTTCAGGTACGCCGAAACTAAAACAATACGTGTACCGTTAACTTTTCCTTCAATATGCTCAGGATTATCCGTTAAGGTAATACCACGCACCATAGTGCCCTGCTTAGCCGTAAAGTTAGCGCCTTTAACTTTTAAATCTTTAATCAAGGTAACATCGTCGCCGTCTTGTAAATCAGTGCCATTACTGTCTCTTGTTGGCCCCTCTCGCTCAGCAGCGGCAATGCCTTGCTCAGCCCAAGTTTTAACATCATCTTCCATGTAAATCATTTCTAAAGCGTCTTGTGCCCAACTCTCTGCTGACAGTTTATGAAGCAAGCGATACGACATAACTTGCACAGCAGGCTCTTGATTCCACATACTGTCGTTCAAACAACGCCAGTGACTTACATCCATTGAAGTGTCACCATTAATTTGTGCTGTGCATATAGCACATAGATATACACACTGCTGAGCACTTAAGTCGCTGGTTGGTGGCACAGGAAACACAGCTAATTGTTCAGTTGACGTACATAATTCACAGCTAGCATTACTGCGTGCTTTTAAGGCATTTTCGGTAGGCATAATATTAATTCACTAATTTTTGAAGAGGGTTTTTCGCTATTATGCCCCTAATTCAGTGATTTAAAAAGTGCTGATTAACAACGGGAAATAATTGACCTGAGCCATTATTTAAAGGCTACGCTTTACTCTGGCTAAAACGTGACCGTATAGCTTAGTTGCTGAATACTAAAGTGGCGGTATAGCTCTGTTACTGAATACTAAAGTGAAAGTATAGCTTTGTTGCTGGGCAATAAAGTGGCAAAAAACTATCACCCTGAATTAGCGTCAGGGTCTAAAATCAACCACCTCTCTATATGAGGTGGTTAACGAGGGCTTCATTTATTCTAGATTTTTAGTGATGTGATGCGAAGCCGCTGCCGTGAAAATAACATCGGTAGAGCTATTTAAGGCTGTTTCGGCAGAGTCTTGGATAACACCAATAATAAAGCCTATCGCGACTACTTGCATAGCAATGTCACTGTCTATACCAAACAAACCACAGGCTAATGGAATAAGTAACAATGAACCACCTGCAACACCAGAGGCTCCACAAGCTGATACTGAGGCGATGACACTCAATAAAATAGCGGTTGCAAAATCAACTTCAATATTTAAAGTATTGGCCGCAGCAAGCGTTAATACCGTAATGGTGATCGCCGCACCAGCCATATTAATGGTGGCGCCTAAAGGAATAGAAACCGAATAGGTATCTTCATGTAAATCAAGTTTTTCACACAGTTCCATATTAACCGGAATATTTGCTGCAGAGCTACGCGTAAAGAAAGCGGTAATACCCGATTCTTTTAAGCAAGTAAAGACTAGCGGATAAGGGTTTTTACGCGTAATAAAATAAACAATCAGCGGGTTAACCACTAAAGCAATAATAACCATAGAACCTAAAAGTAATAGTACTAGGTGTCTAAACTCACTTAAGGTATCAAAGCCTGTGGTCGCAACCGTATTAGCGACTAAGCCCATAATACCTAAGGGTGCAAAACGAATAACCAATTTAACGACACTTGAAATTGCTTCGGCTAAATCATGAACCATAACCTTCGTTGATTCACTGCCTTTCTTTAACGCAAAACCTAAGCCTAAGCCCCATGCTAAAATGCCAATAAAGTTTCCAGTAACAACCGCATTGAACGGATTATCCACAATTTTAAACGCTAAGGTTGATAAGACTTCACCTAGTCCTTGTGGCGGATTAGCACTTGCGCCAACAATATCTAATGTTAATTGCACCGGAAACGCAAAGCTTAGTGCTACAGCAACCAGCGCAGCACTTATTGTGCCGAGTAAATAAAGCCCAACAATCGGTTTTAAGTTAGCATCGCTATTTTGTTTTTGGTTAGCAATAGATGAAGCGACTAAAACGAATACCAAAATAGGGGCAACCGCTTTTAGTGCACTAACAAATAAACTGCCGAGTATCGAAAATGACTGTGCAACTTCAGGTAAAATAAGCGCTAAAACAATACCAACAACAAGTGCAATAATGATTTGATTAACGATGTTAATAGCTTTTAGCTTACCCAAAAATGATGTTTTTTCTACAGAGGTATTTTGTGTTGTCATAGTTTGTCTTATTTTAGTTATTGTTTTTGTTATTAAGATAACGTATCGATGAAAGATTTTTACCACTTATGCACCGACACTGTCTAGTTTATTCGTTACACGGTACCTTTAAAGAGGCAGTTGACCATGCCATGATAGCGTAAATGCTGAGTCACTGTTCTCGGCGAGATAGGACTGACAAACAAACTGTCCGACTACCGCAACCAATTCATTATCATAAAAGATAAAAGGTAACCTTTTTCTCTGCCATGTTGGTATAGCAAGCTCTTGTAAGATTTTCTTTAATGGTCTTGAATGCTGTCGATATTGTGGTAAACACCTTGGGTTTTCGTGAGAAAAACAAATCGTCACTTTTTGTTGCTCTGCCGGTTTTTTTATCACTGACTGCCAAGCACTATTTTCTTGTACTTGTGCTGATACATTAGAAAAACTTAACCAACCTAATTGATCGGGAAGATAAACATCTAACGGTTTATCATCCGCTAACAGCCCTAATGCCACGTTTTGTTGCCACAACGACAGGTCCTGATAGATACCCGTTAGGTGTAACTCACCTTTATAACGTCTAATACAACACTCAGCTAATTGCACAACTGGCGACTTATCCGCTTGTGCATTAAGCTGCTGGCATATTTGCATTAATTGCTTTTGGCTTGGCATTAAGAATCCATGGCAAGCCAAAAAATAGCGCAATAGATTTTTAAGACGTGCTTCGCTGAGCTTATTTACATCAACAACACTAAGCTTATTAGCTGAGGACTGACAAGCAATTAAATCTTGCTGCGCTAATTCATCCAGTAATTGTTGTGCTTCAAAGCAATGTTCAGCACTGCGTGCAATCGTCTTATTGATGCTTGGCCAACGTTGATTTAACTTAGGTAAAACTTGATGGCGGAGAAAGTTTCTGTCAAAACGCTCATCCGTATTTGATTCATCTTCTATCCAAGCTAAACCATACTCTTTCGCATAGGCTTCAATATCGGTTCGTGAAATAGTTAACAACGGTCTGACCAGTAATTGTTGCCCCAATATCATCTCACTTTGCATCGCTGAGAGCCCTTTCAAACCTGCGCCTCTTTTTAGGGCGAGTAGAAAAGTTTCAGCCTGATCGTCACTGTGATGACCCGTAACAATTAAATCACCTGCTTTAGCTACTGATTTTAGTGCTTGATAGCGGGCATCGCGCGCAAGCGCTTCTAAGCTTTTTTGGGCAACAGCTTGCACGTTTACTTCAATAATATCTAACGGCAGGCAAAATAGTTGGCATTGTGTTTTAGCAAAGGCTTGCCATTTAACGGCATTAACACTTAAGCCATGATTAACATGACAAACACGAATATCGCTATTAATAGCATGTTGTGCTCTTAAAGCACTAAGGCAATGTAACAGCACTTGAGAGTCGATACCGCCACTGTAGGCAACAAGCAGTGATTTTTGAGGGTGATTGGAAAAAAAATCTATTAAGGTCTGTTTAATCATAGAATACTTGGTTAATTGACACTGAAAACAAAAAAACTGTCGCCTTAACTTAGAGATAGAATCAGTAAGATAAGGCTACAACTTCATCAGCAGAGTATTCAATATTACTTTGCTCGTGTCGATTTATAGCAACTTAACAATAACCGAAAGACATTAATCTGTCATAACGTTTTTCAATTAATTCTTCTTTGGACAAGCCTTCTAATTCGGCAAGGTTTGATTTTAATTCTTGCTTTAAGTTAGCTGCCATAATATCCATATCACGATGTGCACCACCTAATGGTTCTTCAACGATATTATCGATAAGTTCTAATTCTTTAATACGCGTAGCGGTAATACCCATGGCGGCAGCGGCAGTAGGTGCCTTTTCAGCGGTTTTCCACAAGATGGATGCACAACCTTCAGGAGAGATTACCGAGTAAGTAGAATATTTCAGCATGTTGACACGATCACCAACACCAATCGCTAATGCACCACCAGACCCCCCCTCACCAATAACCGTACAAACAATCGGTACAGTTAAACGTGACATAACTTTTAAGTTCATCGCTATCGCTTCACTTTGGCCACGCTCTTCTGCACCTATACCCGGGTAGGCACCTGGCGTGTCAATAAAGGTAATAATCGGCATATTAAAACGTTCAGCCATTTGCATTAAGCGTAAGGCTTTACGGTAACCTTCTGGACGAGGCATACCAAAATTACGTTTAACTTTTTCTGCTGTTGAACGCCCTTTTTGATGACCAATAATCATCACAGGTTTACCGTCTAAACGCGCAGTGCCACCAACAATGGCTCTATCATCTGCATAGTGCCTATCACCAGCAAGCTCATCGAATTCAGTAAAAATGCGTGGTATGTAATCAAGCGTATAAGGACGCTGTGGATGACGTGCCACACGAGCTGTTTGCCAAGGGTCAAGATTTGCAAAAATCTTTTTGGTTAACTCCGCGTTTTTACCGCGTAATTGAGTAATTTGATCTTCAAGGTCAAGATCTAATTCTTGACCGTTATTGACTAATTGTAACTCTTCAATTTTG
The DNA here is from genome assembly GCF_014077465.1 of Colwellia sp. BRX10-4. Taxonomy (NCBI): domain Bacteria; kingdom Pseudomonadati; phylum Pseudomonadota; class Gammaproteobacteria; order Alteromonadales; family Colwelliaceae; genus Colwellia; species Colwellia sp. BRX10-4. The sequence goes on along the minus strand of NZ_JACGVZ010000002.1, from coordinate 324,929 downwards.
GCATCAAGTTCAGCAATAGGCTGCTCGAAATCTAAAAAATTTAATGACATATGATTATTCTTACCTATGTTCTATGCCGTTTTATAACAACAGCATGATTATTCAAATAGAGTACTTAATAATTTAAATTTGACTATTAAGTTGCTAACAAAGTCGTCATCGACCTTGTTATAAATTTTTTATAATGGTTAACAATAAATAACCCTTTAATGCGCCCTAAATTATTTAAACCTTAAAGTAACGTCGCCATCACCTAATAAGGTTTTTAATTCATGTAATAAAGGGTCTGCAGGCGTAACGCGCCATTGTACGCCTAATTCTAGCATAGCTTTTGCTTCATCTCTTTGATAAAACAACCGAACAGGACACGTACCATCCTTATAAGGTGTTAATACCTCGGTAAATTTATCAATAAAACCTGCGCCTGCCTTGTTTTTATTGACATTGATATCTACTGAAGAGACATAGTTTTCACGAGCATCACCAACCGTCATGATATCTCGAGCGGTCATTGTAATGCCTCCGGAGTATTCATCAAAGCTGACCTGTCCACTACAGACCAAAATAGCATCACTTACCAGCAATTCAGCAAAATTATCATAGTCATCGGGAAAGAGTCTAATGTCCATGCGAGCACTTTTATCGTCAAGCGTAACCAAGGCCCATCGTCTGCCGCGCTTATTGACCATAACTCTAACACCTAACACTAAACCAACCGCAACCGTGATTTTGTCTTTACTGGTCGGTTGCAGACTTACTAAGCGTCCAGTCGCATAATGCTTTATTTCACTTAAGAAACGATTGATGGGATGACCCGTTAAATATAAACCTAACGTTTCTTTCTCTGCATTAAGCCAAACTTCTTCAGCCCACATCGGCACATCTTTAAAGGCTTGTCGCGGCTCTGCTGACGTTTCATTAATTAAGCCAAATAAATCATTCTGTCCAACTGCCTGTGCTTTTGCATATTGGTCTGCAGCCTTTATGGCTTCAGGTAATGTTTCAAATAAAACAGCACGATGTGGTACTTCTTTACCGTTGATAATTTTTTTAGGCCCTAAACTGTCCATGGCCCCGGCTTTAACTAATTTTTCTAAAACACGTTTATTAATTTTTTTCAGATCGAGTCGCGCGCAAAAATCAAAAAGATCTGTAAATTCACCACCGGCTTCGCGTGCGGCAATAATGGCATCAATCGGACCTTCACCCACACCTTTTACTGCGCCAATACCGTAGACAATTTGATCTTGCTCGTTAACGGTAAATTTATATTGACCGGCATTAACATCAGGGGGTAGTAAATCTATACCCATATTGCCACATTCATCAACTAGGGTAACAATTTTATCGGTGTTGTCTATGTCGGCTGACATTACCGCAGCCATAAATGGCGCAGGGTAATGTGTTTTCATCCATAAGGTTTGATAAGAAACCAAGGCGTAAGCCGCTGAGTGCGATTTATTAAAACCATAACCCGCAAATTTCTCCACCAAATCGAAGATCTTCATCGCAAGTTCGCCGTCAACACCTCGGTTGATCGCGCCTTGCTCAAAGCCATCACGCTGTTTGGCCATTTCTTCAGGTTTTTTCTTACCCATAGCGCGGCGTAGCATATCCGCGCCACCTAACGAGTAACCCGCCAATACTTGCGCAATTTGCATAACCTGTTCTTGATATAAAATAATACCGTAAGTCGGTTCAAGAATAGGCTTTAAGTCAATATGTTGCCAAGTAGCATCCGGATAGCTTACTTCTTCACGACCATGCTTACGTTCAATAAAGTTATCAACCATGCCAGACTGCAATGGTCCTGGTCTAAAGAGCGCAACCAAGGCGATAATATCTTCAAAGCAGTCAGGCTTTAATTTTGCAATAAGTGATTTCATACCACTAGACTCGAGCTGAAACACTGCCGTTGTCTCAGATCTTAATAACACTTTAAAACTGGCTGGGTCTTCTAAATTAATGCGGGTAATATCAATAGGCGCTTTGCCTTGTTTTAACAATTTTGCATCAGCCATTTCGATAGCCCACTGCAAAATCGTTAACGTGCGAAGTCCCAAGAAATCAAACTTAACTAAACCGGCATCTTCAACATCATTTTTATCGAACTGAGTAACCGGGTTTTTACCCTCTTCGTCACAGTAAAGTGGCGCAAAGTCGGTAATGGTGGTTGGTGATATCACGACACCACCGGCATGTTTACCGGCATTTCGTGTTGTGCCTTCTAAAATACGGCACATATCAATTAAATCTTTGACTTCACTGTCTTGTGCGTAAGCTTCTGGCAACTTAGGCTCTTCTTCAAAGGCCTTGGCTAGTGTCATGCCTGGTGTTGGCGGTATAAGCTTAGAGATGCGGTCAACAAAACCATAAGGGTGACCGAGTACTCGTCCAACATCTCGAATAACCGCCTTGGCTGCCATGGTGCCAAAGGTAATAATTTGCGACACGGCATCACGGCCATATAGTTCAGCAACGTGATCAATAACTTCATCACGCCTGTCCATACAGAAATCGATATCAAAATCTGGCATAGAGACACGCTCAGGATTCAAAAAACGTTCAAAGAGCAAATCATATTCAAGGGGATCTAAGTCGGTAATTTTTTGGGCATAAGCGACCAACGAGCCGGCACCAGAACCACGGCCAGGACCCACAGGAATATTATTATCTTTACTCCACTGAATAAATTCCATCACGATTAAAAAATAACCGGGAAAGCCCATATTGTTAACCACTTTAAGTTCAATGGCTAAACGTTCGTCGTAGGGTTTACGCTTTTCAGCAAAATCTGCAGCGTCTTTATCAAATAAGGTCTCTAAGCGGTCTTGTAAACCTTCTTCAGAGACTTTAACCAAGTAATCTTCAATCGATAAACCTTCTGTTGGAAAGTCAGGGAGAACATATTCTCCAAGCCTAACCGTAACATTACAGCGTTTGGCGATTTCAACTGTATTCTCAATCGCTTCAGGGATGTCTGAAAATAACTCACACATTTCCTCTTCAGTTCGAAGGTACTGCTCTTTAGAATATTTTTTCGGGCGACGTTTATCGTTGAGGGTAAAACCATCATGTATGGCAACACGTATTTCATGGGCATCAAAGCGCTTAGGAGAAATAAACATCACTTCGTTCGTTGCTACCACAGGGAGCGAAGCTTTTTCTGCCAGCTCGACTGCCAAATGAATATAGTTTTCTTCGTTTTCTCTGTTGGTTCTGATCAGTTCAAGATAAAAGCAATCAGGAAAATAGCTTTGGTAAAAATCGACCATTTTATTGACTAGCTCGACATTTCCCTTAATCAGCGCTTTACCAATATCACCTTCGCGACCCGCCGACAATAAGATCAAACCTGGAGCATAGTCAATTAACCAATGCTTATCGATAACTGCCTTGCCTTGAACATGACCCCGAAGGTAGGCTTTAGAAATAAGTTCAGTGAGATTTTTGTAGCCAACATTATTTGTGGCTAAAACAACAATGCGGGAAAGTTCATTTTCTAATTCATCACTTTTAACCCAGAGATCGCAACCAATAATCGGTTTTATTCCCGCGCCATGAGCAGCATGATAATATTTAACCAGACCACAAAGGTTTGTTTGGTCGGTTAGTGCGATGGCGGGCATTCCCAAAGCTAAAGCTTTGGCGACAATAGGTTTTACTTTATTTAAACCATCACATAATGAATAGTCACTGTGCACTCGCAAATGAATAAATTTTGGTTGAGCTTTGACTGACACTAATTCGGGTGCACCAACTAATACTTGCTCTGACATTAACACTTCACCTGGGAGTCTTCTTGTTGAGTTTTTGTCGGTAAAACACCCTGCATAGCAATAACTTTTGCTACTGGCTTAAAGCTTGCTCGGTAGCAATCAAGTACACCGTGCTCTACTATTTTTTCTAAATGGGCTTTGGTTGGATAACCTTTATGTTTTGCAAAGCCATACTCGGGATGTAATTCATCTAAAGCGAGCATTTCATCATCACGAACGACTTTTGCAAGGATTGACGCCGCACTTATTTCACTGACCCGATCATCGCCTTTCACCACAGATTGGCTAGCAATGTTGCCATTCACCTGCATAAAAATAGGGCAACGATTACCATCAACTAAAACATAATCAGGTGTTACTGATAGATCTTGTACTGCTCGCTGCATCGCTAACATAGTGGCATGCAGAATATTTAAGGTATCTATTTCTTCGGGGCTTGCTCGTCCAACAGCCCAAGCAATAGCTTTTTCTTTTATTTCCACCGCAAGTAACTGACGCTTTTTATCTGATAGCTTTTTTGAATCCATCAAACCTTCAATAGGATTTTCGGGATCAAGAATAACCGCAGCAGTAACAACGTCACCCACCAAAGGTCCTCGCCCAACCTCATCGACTCCTGCGATACAGTAGGCAATGGGGTATTCAAAAGGTGGAAAAATCTTTTTAGCTTTTGCCACTTTCTTAATGGGTGTTAAACTGGTGTCGCTTACCGCTTCATTACTCATTTTGACATTAGATCCATGACAGCTTTCGCCGCTTCTTGACTGGCATTTTGTTTTAAAGCGAGATGAATTTTCATATATTCATCTTCAAGTGATGTTTGGTCTTGATATAAACGTTCTTTAACTAACGGCACAATGTTATCAACGCTAACTTTACCTTGCAGTAATTCAGGTACCAGTGTTTTTTTCGTCAATAAATTAGGTAATGAAAACCATTCTAATTTTACTAGACCTTTAAACATGTGATAAGTAAAAGCATTGAACTTATAGCAAATCACCATGGGGCGTTTAACTAATGCAGCTTCTAGGGTTACCGTACCAGAGGCCATGAGTAAACAATCACTGGCCGCCATTACTTGCTGGGTTTTATTAGTAATAATTGTTACCGCTAAATTTGGCGCTATTTTCTCTTTCAATTGGCTAAATTGTTTGGTTCTCTTATCACTGATCATCGGCACAACAAAATGTAATTGTGGGTCTTGTGCTAACAGTTCTACTGCAGACATTAAAAAAGGCTCGGTTAATCGAGATAACTCTCCACCACGACTACCGGGCATAAGTGCAAGTATTTTTTTATCAAGCGGTAAGTTAAGGGCTTGTCTCGCTTCACGCTTATCCGAGTAAAATGGAATATCGTCTGCTAGCGGATGGCCAACAAAAGTACAGGGCACTTCATATTTATCATAGAAATCTTTTTCAAAAGGCAATAACGACAGCACCATATCGGTAGCCGCTTCAATGGTAAAAATACGCTTTTCACGCCAAGCCCATACAGATGGGCTAACGTAATGAACTGTTTTAATACCCGCTTTCTTTAGTTGTCTTTCTAGGCGTAAATTAAAATCGGGTGCATCGATGCCAATAAACACGTCGGGTCTATCATTAATAAACTGAGCGGCTAAACAGTCTTTGACATGAAATAAGCGTTTGAGGCGTCCCAATACTTCAAAAATGCCCATCACGGAAAGCTCTTCCATTTCAAACAAACTTTCAAAACCCAGAGCTTGCATTTTTGGACCACCAATACCGATAAACTTGGCATTAGGGTAAACAGATATTAGAGAGCTCATAAGACCAGCGCCGAGCGTATCGCCAGAATGCTCGCCAACAACAAGCCCAAACACGGGCGGTTGTTGAGCAGTTGAACTATTTATAATGGGTGATGTTTGGAGAATAGCCTGTTTTTCTACTGTGTTTGTCATTAACCTTTACTCTATACTTTTAACAATCGTGTTTAGCGGGCAATGCCACGGCTAGAGTTTTTAATAAACTCAGCAAACAAGGTTAACTCTGGCATATCATCGGCTAATGCGGCAACTTTTTCTAAAGCTTCGTTAACGTTTAAACCTTTACGATAAACTTCTTTATAGGCTCGTTTAATCGTTAAAATAACCTCTTTGTCAAAACCTCGGCGTTTTAACCCTTCTGAGTTTAAACCAAAAGGAGAAGCCGGTTGACCAGACACCATCAAATAAGGCGGTATATCTTTTAAAATCAGCGAATTTGCCGCAACAAAGCTGTGTGCGCCAATATGACAAAACTGATGAACGCCTGTCATACCGCCTAAAATAGCGTAATCACCTACATGGACATGACCAGCAATAGAGGCATTATTTGCAAGAATACAGTGACTGCCAACTATACAATCATGGGCAACATGAGTATACGCCATAAACAAATTATTACTGCCTATTTGCGTTAGGCTATTATCTTGAATCGTGCCGCGATGGACCGTACAAGATTCACGAAAAACATTATTGTCGCCGATGATTAATTCGGTTAACTCGCCGGCATACTTCAGATCCTGACAATCTTCCCCAATACTGGCAAACTGAAAGAATTTGTTGCCTTCGCCAATTTTTGTTGGGCCTTTAATAACAACATGGGAATTAATCACACAGTTGTCGCCAATAACGACATCTTTAGAAATATAACTCCAAGGACCAATACTAACATTTTTGCCAATGCTAGCGCCTTCTTCGATAATCGCCTGTGGGTGAATTAAGCTCTGATTGTTGGAAGTCACCATTTACACCACTCTTCTTGCACACATAAGTTCAGCGCAGCAAACAACTTTACCTTCGACCCTAGCTTCGCCATAAAATTTCCACATACCGCGACGCTCTTTTAAGAACTCGACATGCAAATGCATAGTATCACCAGGCACAACAGACTTTTTAAATTTTGCCTTATCAATTGAAGCAAATAAGTACATTTCATTTTTATCTCTGCCATCTGTGCTTTTAAAGCCTAAAAGCCCGGTTGCTTGTGCTAAGGCTTCGAGGATCATCACACCAGGAAAAATAGGGAGATCAGGAAAATGACCATTAAACACAGGTTCATTAATGCTAACATTCTTAATAGCATGCAATGTTTTCATTGGCTGATAATCTAAAACGCGATCGACCAAAAGCATAGGGTAACGGTGTGGCAGTAATGCTTTGATTTCTGCAATTTCAATGGTGTTTTTTGGTAATTCCAACGGACTATTCCTTTTCAATAATATTGTTTAAGTGCTCGATGTCATGCTCTGCACTCTTAATGCGCTTAAGTATACTTTCTAATTTGCGAATTCTGGCATTATTTTTATTCCATTCTTTATTGGGTTGGCACGGCATGCCCGAAGAATAAACACCGGATTCATTAATATCTTTGGTCACCATGGTCATGCCGGTAAAAACACAACCATCACCAACTTCAATATGACCATTAATACCAACAAGGCCCGCTATCACACAATTCTTGCCAATAACGGTACTGCCTGCAATCACACTACAAGCTGCCATTGCAGTATTTTCACCAATGACAACATTGTGAGCAATTTGAATTTGATTATCTAAAATAACACCATCTTTAATTACTGTATTTTCTAGCGCGCCACGATCGACAGTCGTACTGGCACCAATTTCGACTTTATTACCAATAATCACGCTTCCCAGCTGAGGTATTTTCAACCATTTACCTTGGTCATTTGCATAACCAAAGCCATCAGAGCCAATAACCGTATTCGCTTGAATTAAACAATCTTGACCAATTTCAACACGATGATAAATGCTAACATTTGACCATAATTTAGTATTAGCGCCGATTTTTGCTTGAACACCAATAAAACAGCCCGCGCCAATAGTAACATTATCACTTATAACTACGCCCTGCTCTATCACAGTATTAGCGCCGATGGCGACATTCTCACCTAAAGTAACATCCGCTGAAATTTGAGCCGAGGGATGAATACTGTTAGCCGGTTTTGGAGTAGTATCCAGTAATTGTGCGGTAAGTGCATAACCTAAATAGGGATTATTCATCACTAGCGCATGGGTATTACAGTCATTAAGGTGTTGAGAAGAAATAATAACCGCACCAGCTTTAGTATCAGCAAGCTGTTGGCTGTATTTTTTATTGGCTAAAAATGCAATTTGTTGTGCATCAGCGGTTGATAGTGTGGCAAGTGAATGAATAATATATGTTTCATCACCATGAACCTCAGCACCAATTTTTTCAGCTAGCTGTTTGAGAGTATAAGACATAAACACTTAATATTTTTATGGATGCTCAATGAGCATAACTGGAAAAGACGCTAAAACCAATATGATTTTATTAGGCTAGAAAAAAAACTTGCAACTAATATTATCAATAATAGTTGCAAGTTTTATAACGGTAAGGTTTCAATTAACCTTTTATCTTCTACTTAGCGGTAGACTTAGTTAAGTTTACTAACCTGTTCAACAACCTTATTAGTGATCATTGCATCTGGCTTAGCAAAAATAACGGCTTGCTGTTCTAAAATAAGGTCATATTTGTCTTTTGCAGCAATGCTGTCGATAGCTTGACGAACCAAGGCAATAATTTTGTTTGTTTCTTCGTTCTTACGTAAGCCTGTTGCTTGTTGGAACGCTTTACCTTTAGCTTGGTAATCTTGATATAATGTTGCGATTTGAGTATCAAGTTCTTCGATATCTTTAGCGCTCATTAATGAACCGTCACGCTGTTTCTTTTCTTGGTAATACTTAATGTCTTTTTCTAACTGAGCTAAAACAGCTTTATCATCTTTAAACTCAGCTTCTAAAACCTGCATTACTGCCGTTGTTTGTGGGATTTTACTCATCACTTCTTGGAAATTAACCACGGCGATTTTTTGATCAGCAGCCATTACTGAGCTTGCTAATAACAACGTTGACGCTACTGCAGAGCAAGTAACTGTTTTAATGAATTTTTTCAATTTTATCTCCAAAATATTATTACTTCACAACTTTGATATAAGTTGCATTAATTTTTATAATTGTCATGTAATAGCTATGGGGGCTAACTATAAGAATTAAACCCCCTTAGTAAATTTATACGCACTATGCCTGAAAGTTCTCTTTATTAAAATGTTTTACCTATATTAAAACTAAAGAACTCTTTATCATCGTCTTTTTCTGATTTTAGTGCTTTCGCGAAACTAAAGATCATTGGACCCATAGGAGATAACCATTGCACTGATAAACCGGCAGAGCTTCTATAACGGCCAACATCTGAATAATCATCAATTTTTTCAAATTCAGAAGTCACTAGATCGTTGTAGTCTTCTAATTTGAACTCCGTATCCCAAACATTACCCACATCGACAAAAAAGCTGGTGCGAACACTGTTCGAAAAACCTTCATCAAGTAAGGGGGTCGGTACAATAAGTTCGATACCCGCAACAACTATGGCATTACCACCAACGGAACGCTGTGAGACGTTAATAAAATCGTGATCTTGCCCTAAACAACAACTACTTCCGCCCTCGACCGGATCAGGGGTACCGGTGATTTGTGTTGGATAGCGAAATACCGCACGTGGGCCAACAATGTTATTTTCAAAACCACGTAACGTATCAGAACCACCCGCTCTAAAGTTTTCCCAGAAAGGCAATATCTGGTCATTACCATCTATGGTGCCATAACCATTACCGTAACCGGCGTTTAAACGTGCGAGCACTGTCCAACGTTGGTCTTGTGTTAATGGGAAGTACCATTTAGTGTCTAAATTAATTTTAAAATAATCAACATCTGAATTTGGCGTTGTCATTTTATAAGTCAAACTTTGACTTGAGCCGTCTGTTGGAAAGGTACCACGGTTCAATGTCGTGCGAGATATAGCCACCGACAAATCGAAACTTTCAAATTCTAAACCGCCATCTGGGTTATTAGGATCAGAATATATCTCGTAAAATTGTTGAATTTGTTCGTAAGTTTGTAAACGTGTAATACCGTTACTTTTGTAACCTACGCCAAAGTTTAAACGAACATATTCATTAATAGGAAAGCCTAAGTTCAGCCCGACACCATAAGTTCTATTATTGTATTCAACTAAGTTAGCATTACCCGCATTAAACTCGTTGTAATATATTTGTCCACCTAAAGAAACAGCATCGACAGTAAAGTATGGGTCGGTATAAGAAATACTCGCACTTTTCTGATAACTCATGGTATTAACATTAAATGCCAAGCGGTTACCCGTTCCTAAAAAGTTGTTTTGCTGTATACCCGCACTTAAACTTAAATTAGTCGTAGAACCATAACCAATGCCGGCAGTAAAAGACCCAGAAGGTTGCTCTTTAACCATAAAGTCAATATTAACTAAGTCATCATCACCTGGTAATTGTTTAGTTTCGTATTCAACATCTTCCAAGTAAGGTAAACGTTGTAGCCATGCTTTTGAACTTTCGGCAGCATTATTCGATAACCAAGCACCTTCCATTTGACGCATTTCACGGCGTAGTACTTTATCGGCAGTAACATTATTACCTGCGAAGTTAATGCGGTTAACGTAAACACGTTTGCCAGGGTCAATAGAAATAGTCAGTTTAACCGTTTTTTCTTCTTCATTAATTTCAGGAATAACGGTTACTTTAGGGTAAGCATAACCATAACGGCCAAGATAACGGCTGATAGTTTCTTCGGTATAAGTTACCTCTGCGCCGTTATAAAGTTTACCTGGACGTAATGGGTTAATAGCTCGGATCGTGCGTTCAAACCCAACCATATCACCAATAAAATCGATTTCACTGACTTTAAACTGTTCACCTTCAGTGATATTCAAAGCAATATAAACCGCTTTTTTATCAGGGGTCATTGACACCTGAGTAGAGTCTACTTTGTATTGCAGATAACCACGGTCTAAATAGTAACTTTTAATCGTTTCTATATCACCTTGTAAGGTTTGTTTTTGATAGCGGTCTTGCGCCATAAAATCCCACCAAGGAGAATCAAAGGTAAGTTCTATGCGTTCAAGAAGCTCAACATCAGAAAAAATTTCGTTACCAACGACGTTAATCTGCTCTATTGCTGCAGCATCACCCTCGGTGAAAACAAAATTTATGTCAACGCGGTTACGAGGCAAGTGAATAATTTCAGCTTTTACATCGGCATTATATTTACCAATACTGTGGTAAAAATCTTCCAAGCCAACCTCAATACCAGAAATTATAGTCATGTCGAGTGTTTCACCGACTCGAATATCACTGCCGTCAAGACTCTCAGTTAGTTGCTCTTCTTTTAAGTCTTTATTACCATCGAAGGTGATTTCACTGATCGTTGAACGCTCATGAACACGATAGATGACTCTATTACCTTCACGATAAACGACAACGTCATTGAAATGTCCTGACTTGTAGAGAGATTTTATCGACTGAGAAATACGGAATTCATTGAGCGTATCTCCCGTATTAAAAGGGATATGAGTCAAAGCAGCACCGAGTGCGACACGCTGTAACCCTTTTACTTCAATATCTTCTACTTGAAATTCTTCAGAGGCTTGTGCTGTTGTACCTAAGGCACCTAATAATACCGCAAGGGCAATTTTTTTAATTATCATAAATGCTAACTTTTATTACTTCTTTTGTTATAACCGCGAAAAATCGTTAAATAATGCGATACTCATTAAGCCTAAGAGGGCTAGTGTACCAAACTTAAAACCTATTTCTTGTATTTTTTCTGATACGGGTTTACCTGTGACAATTTCCACAAGGTAATAAAATAAATGCCCGCCATCAAGCACTGGTAAAGGTAATAAATTTATAATACCTAAGTTAATGCTAATTAAAGCCAGAAAACCTAAAAAATATACCAAACCATATTGTGCACTACTTCCTGCTCCTTGTGCGATAGAAATAGGCCCACTTAAGTTCTTAACAGAAATATCACCCGTCAAGAGCTTGCCTATCATGTCAAAACTCAATACTACTAAGTTCCAACTACGCTGTAAGCTTTGTCCTAAAGCATCAACAACGCCGTAACGTAACTCAAATAAATATTCTTTTGGGTAAGAGTCAGATTTTGGAACCACCCCCAAATAACCTATTTTCTTACCCGCACGTTCAATTAAAGCAGGTGTCACCACTATCTCTTGGTTTTCACCTAGTCTTTCGACGATTAAAATAACGTTTTGTTCCGGAAGTTGACTAATATTTTTTGAAAACATCGCCCAACTGCCATTAATACTTTCGTTATTGATGCTAATTAACTTGTCATCAACTTTTAGGCCGGCCTTATCTGCAACACTACCTTCTTCAATATAAGCTAGCTCAGCATAAACAGCCGCTCTATATGGAGCAATACCTAAACTACTAATGGCCGATTCTTTATCCGGTGAAAAAGACCAGTTAGCTGCATCCAAATAATAAGTTTTCGGCGAAACACTACCTTGTTCTTTTGTTTTTATAGTAAAAGCGCTCTCACCTATTTGCGAGACTAACGCTAGATTGACATCTTGCCAATCTAGGGTCTTTTGACCGGCAACTTCAATGATTTCACTGTTACTGGTAAGATTCGCCCGCTGCGCTATAGATTCTGGCATTATTTCACCAACAATCGGCTTTACACTCGGCACACCAATTAGAAACATCAGATAAAAAGCAAAAATAGCAAAAGCAAAGTTTGCTAGAGGCCCAGCAGCAATAATGGCTATACGCTGATAAACCGTTTTATTATTAAAGGTTTTATCGATATCTTCGGGCTTGACCTCATCAACGCGGCCATCAAGCATTTTAACGTAACCACCCAATGGTATTAAGGCGATAACAAACTCTGTACCTTCTTTATTAACTTTTCGCCATAATACTTTGCCAAAGCCAATTGAAAAACGTTCTACTTGTACGCCGTTTCTGCGAGCAACCCAATAATGGCCGTATTCATGCACCGTAATCAAAATACCTAAAGCGACAACAAAAGAGGCTAAATTCCAAAAAAAATCAAACAACTATAGATTACCTTTTTCGTTAACTGCATTAATAGCCACATCATCGACTACAAAGCAGCCACTGGCAATTAAATTACGTGAAAATTCTCTAGCACTTGCATCAAGCGCAACAACATCATCAATTGATGCCACCCTTTCTGAGACAAATTTATTCACAGAAGTTTCATTTATTTTTGCAATATCAGTAAATTTTATTTTTTCGTTCAAAAAAGCATCAACAGCAATTTCATTAGCGGCGTTTAAAGCTGTACATGCACCTTGGCCACTTTTACAAGCAGCTATGGCTAATTTTAAATTAGGATACTTTTGATAATCGACATCTTCAAATTCAAATGATGGTGTATTGAAAAAATCTAAGGGAGCGACACCTGAATCAATTCTCTGTGGATAAGCCAAGGCATGAGCAATGGGGGTGCGCATATCAGGATTACCCATTTGAGCTATCACGCTACCGTCTTTATATTGCACCATTGAATGAATGGTACTTTGCGGATGTAAGACAACGTGGATATCGTCAGGGTCGATATTAAACAACCATTTTGCTTCAATAAATTCTAGGCCTTTATTCATCATAGTCGCAGAGTCTACAGAAATTTTACGGCCCATTTCCCAATTAGGATGGGCACAAGCTTGTGCTGGGGTTACTTCTGCTAATTGTTCGACTGAAAAAGTTCTAAACGGACCACCTGAGCCGGTCAGTAATATTTTACTGACACCATTACTTGCTAAGTCGCATCGACCGGGCTTAGCTTGCACATTAGCGGGTAAGCACTGAAAAATAGCATTGTGTTCACTGTCTATCGGCAGTAATTCTGCACCATACTTTTCAACCGCATCTATAAACAAAGCGCCTGAAGTCACTAAAGCTTCTTTATTGGCTAACAGTACTCTTTTACCCGACTTAACTGCAGCCATAGTAGACAAAAGACCTGACGCTCCAACAATAGCAGCCATGACCGTATCTGAGGTATCAGCTTGAGCAATATCAATTAAGCCTTGTCCACCACTGAGTACTTGAATATTTTGTAAACCATTTTGGTCGAGTTTTACTTTTAAAGCTTGTGCGGCATGCTCGGCCACCATAACAACAGTGCTCGGCTTAAATTCCTGACACTGCGCCAACATTTCATCAACCCGAGTATTCGCTGATAAAGACTCAACAGAAAATAACGTGGGATGAAGCCTAACAACCTCTAAAGTGCTAACACCTATCGATCCTGTTGAACCTAAAATACAAAGTTTACGCATCGTTTATATCAACCTACTGCCAGCCTAATAAGGCATAACATAATGCATAAACTGGCGCAGTAGCGGTTAAACTATCAATTCTGTCCAAGATACCACCATGACCAGGTAAAATTGCGCCACTGTCTTTTATACCTGCTTGGCGTTTAAACATACTTTCATTTAAATCACCTAGCACTGACACTGTCGTGATAATAGCGGTAACAATTAACGCTAAGGTAAATTGATGTTGCTGCCATCCAAGCGAGTAACCGGCAATACTAATAAAGATACAGGCACAAACAACACCACCAATAAAACCTTCGAGAGTTTTGCCTGGACTAACGTTAGGAAGAAGTTTATGTTTACCGATAGATTTACCGACAAAATAAGCACCAACATCAGCGCTCCACACCATTAAGAATAAAAACATAATCAGCTGAGCGCCATTATACGGATCTTGGTTGTAATCATTACTACGCAGCACCATAAAAGCGAGCCAAGTAGGAATAAGCGTTAACCAGCCAAATACACCACGAATCGAGCGATGGCTTGACCAAAACTTACTGTAGCGAGGATAAAGAAAGGTCAGCGTTGCTGATAGAATCCACCAAGCGACAGCAATCCATAATACCAGCGACACACCTGAATGAAGCGGTCCATCAATAGACCAGAGTTGTAACAATGGTAGTGCGTACCAAAGCGCTGATATTAGAATAATCGTCGCACAGACAAAAGCAAGACGACGGCGCTTATTGGCAAAGCCCATTAAAGGCCCCCACTCCCATGCACCAATAGCCATAACAGCCATAAATAAAGCCGCAAATTGATCTAAAGGTAAATAGAAAATGGCGAAAATAGTTAAAGGCGCTAAGATAACAGCGGTAATAATACGTTGTTTTAACAAATGGAAACCCTTATAAATGCTATTTAATTTTATTGTTATTATTGTTTTTATTGTTTTTAATTTATAGTCTTAATTTTTTATTTGTTCACCTGTTTGACCAAAACGTCGTTCTCTTTGGTCAAAGCATCCCATTGCGTTAATGAGCGCTTGTTCATCAAAATCAGGCCATAATGTTTCTGTAAAATAAAATTCTGCGTAAGCTGCTTGCCATAATAAAAAATTACTTATGCGAAAATCACCACCGGTACGAATAAGTAAATCAAGTTCAGGTAGGTTAGCTAAGCAAGTATATTGATGGAGTGTTTCTTCGGTTATATCATCAACAGACATGGTGTTATTGGATACTTTTTCAGCTAAAACTTTAGCGGCATTAGCGATGTCCCAACGTCCGCCATAGTTAGCTGCAATAGACAATACCATACCTTTATTGTTTGCGGTTAAATCTTCTGAAACTTTTATTTTTTTCTGTAACGTTTCTGAAAAACGTGAAACATCGCCAATCACTTGGAAGCGCACATCATTTTTATGAAGCTTCTTCACTTCTCGTGTTAGCACAAACATGAATAAATCCATCAATACGCTAACTTCTTGTTCTGGACGCTGCCAATTTTCACTACTAAAGGCAAAAAGTGTTAATGCTTTCACCCCGTATTTTATTGCAGTACTCACTGATGTCCGAACCGATTCAACACCTGATTTATGACCTGCAACTCGTGTTTTTCCACGTTGTTGCGCCCAACGTCCATTACCATCCATTATAATGGCAACGTGTTGCGGTACTTTTATTAAAGTATCTGTTATTGCTTCAGTCATAATCGTTCCGTCATGCTAATCAAGCTAGATTCAAATTTTCTGTAAAAAAAACCGTAGTGATCATTTAATAACTACGGTTTATATTATCGGTTAAAGAAGTTATATTTCCATTAACTCTTTTTCTTTAATAGATAAGATATCATCAACCTGTTTTACATACGTATCGGTTAATTTTTGAATATCATCTTCAGACTGATGCATTTCATCATCATTGATTTCTTTTTCTTTATTTAATGATTTTACATCTGAATTAGCATCGCGGCGGATATTACGAATAGCTACCTTGCCATTTTCAGCTTCATTTTTAACCACTTTAACAAGATCTTTACGACGTTCTTCTGTTAAAGGTGGTAAAGGAATACGAATAAGTGTTCCTTGAGATGATGGGTTCAAGCCCAAATCAGATTTCAAAATTGCTTTTTCAACTGCACCGATCATGCCTTTATCAAAGACAGTAATCGCTAAAGTACGGGCATCAGGCGTAGCAATGTTGCCCACT
Source organism: Colwellia sp. BRX10-4 (assembly GCF_014077465.1). Taxonomy (NCBI): domain Bacteria; kingdom Pseudomonadati; phylum Pseudomonadota; class Gammaproteobacteria; order Alteromonadales; family Colwelliaceae; genus Colwellia; species Colwellia sp. BRX10-4. The sequence goes on along the minus strand of NZ_JACGVZ010000002.1, from coordinate 308,762 downwards.
TGACTTAATGGTGTTTCCATACCGTAATAATCAACAACAATGTTATCAAGTAAAGAACGATGTGCTCGCCCCGTTCTTACTTTGTTTAAATTGCTTTTTAATGATTCGATACTTTTACTCATACGGTCTTGAGCATCTTGTTTTATTTCATTTATCACGTTGAATTTCCTTTAAATCAAAAATTAAACTAAATTTTCTGAATGGTCGATAGTTGTACCTTCATTACCGCCCATTACCACTGCTTTTAGTGCACCTGGCTTATTCATATTAAAAACACGAATAGTCATATTGTGATCACGCGCGAGCGTAAATGCGGCTAAATCCATTACTTTGAGTTCTTTTTCTAATACTTCGTTATAACTTAATTGGCTATATAAGGTAGCATCAGGGTTTTTAACAGGGTCATCTGAGTAGATGCCATCTACCTTAGTCGCTTTTAAAACCACATCAGCTTCAATCTCAATGCCGCGTAAACAGGCTGCTGAATCTGTGGTAAAGAAAGGATTACCGGTACCGGCACTGAAAATAACAACACGGCCAGATTTTAATAAACTGATGCCTTCAGCCCAGTTATAACGGTCACAAACACCTGCCAAGTCAATAGCAGACATTAATTTAGCATTAACAAAAGCACGATGTAAGGCATCACGCATCGCGAGGCCGTTCATTACGGTTGCTAACATACCCATTTGGTCACCAACAACGCGGTTCATTCCTGCTTCTGCAAGACCAGCGCCACGGAACAAATTACCGCCGCCAATAACTAAACCCACTTGAATGCCCATTTCAATCAGTTCTTTAATTTCTTGAGCCATACGATCCAAAACTTTAGGGTCGATACCGAAACCCTCTTCACCCATTAAGGCTTCACCACTAAGTTTTAATAAAATTCGACGATATATTGGTTTTGGACTGATGCTCATAAAAAACATTCCTGTATTTTGTCTATAAATAGGCGAAAAAAATAGCCGTGATCAATTTGACCGCGGCTATTTTAATACGTTTAGCTGACTATCGAAAGTCTAAACTGAAAAAAGAACTGTTTTACTGAATTAAATGCTTAAAAATTAAGCTTTTGATGCAGCAATTTGTGCTTCAACTTCAGCAGCAAAATCTTCTTCTTTCTTAGCAATGCCTTCACCAACTTCTAAACGAACAAAGTTAGAAACCGTAATGCCTTTCTCTTTAAGAACAACACCAACAGTTTTCTTAGGTTCCATGATGAATGCTTGACCTGTCAAAGAAATTTCACCGGTAAATTTCTTCATACGACCTATGATGATCTTTTCAAGTAATTCAACAGGTTTTTTCTTTTTATCATCAAGAGCATCGTTTTCAGCTTTTAAGATATCTAGTTGAATACGCTGTTCATTTTCTACAACACTATCAGCAACATCTTCAGGTGTTAAAAATTCAGGCTTACTTGCAGCAACGTGCATAGCAATGTGCTTTAATGATTCAGCATCGCCTTCACCAGCAACAACAACACCAATACTAGCGCCATGGCTGTATGAAGCTAATGCAGCACCTTCAACGTATGAAACGCGACGGATATTGATGTTTTCACCAATTTTAGTCACAAGCGTAATACGCTTTTCTTCAAATTGAGCTTGTAACTCTTCGATTGTCGCTTTTGATGCTAAAGCAGCGTCTGCAACTTCGTTAGCAAAACCTAAGAAGTTAGAATCTTTTGCAACAAAATCAGTCTGACAGTTAACTTCAAGAAGTGCAGCAACGCCATCAGCGCTTTTAATTAAAATAGCACCCTCAGCAGCGATGTTACCGGCTTTTTTAGCCGCTTTTGCTTGACCGTTCTTACGCATATTTTCAATCGCAAGTTCCATGTCGCCTTCAGCTTCTTGTAAAGCTTTTTTACAATCCATCATGCCCGCAGCTGTGCGTTCACGAAGTTCTTTTACCATTGCAGCAGTAATTACCATGAGAGAATTCCTCAAATTTTGTTATCCCCTAAACTATTTAAAGCCGGGCATAAATATTAATATGTTGCCACAAGCGCAAACACGCTTGTGGCAATAGCAAAAAAGATTATGAAAAACTGAAATTATTCAGCTTCTACAAAACCGTCTTTTTCAGCTTGAACAACAATGTTCTTTTCACGACCAGCTAAAACTGCGTTAGCAGCAGAATCAGTGTATAAAGTCACAGCGCGAATTGCATCGTCGTTACCCGGGATAATGAAATCAATGTTATCTGGGTTTGAGTTTGTATCAACTACAGATATTACTGGAATACCTAAGTTTTTAGCTTCTTTGATAGAAATGTGTTCGTGATCAGCATCAATGATGAATAAAACGTCAGGTAAACCACCCATGTTTTTGATTCCACCAAGACTTTTGTCAAGTTTTTCCATTTCACGTGTACGCATTAAAGCTTCTTTTTTAGTAAGAGCTTCAAAAGTACCGTCAGAGCTTTGTGCTTCAAGATCTTTTAAACGCTTAATTGATTGACGAACTGTTTTCCAGTTAGTCAACATACCACCTAACCAACGGTGATTAACGTAAAACTGATCACATTTAATAGCAGCATCTTTAATTGCATCGCTTGCAGCGCGCTTAGTACCAACAAATAAAACTTTACCTTTTTTCGCAGAAACACCTGATAAGAAAGCAAGGGCCTCATTGAACATAGGAACAGTTTGTTCAAGGTTGATGATATGAACTTTATCGCGTGAACCAAAAATGTAAGTTTTCATTTTTGGGTTCCAGTAACGGGTTTTGTGACCGAAATGAACACCTGCTTTAAGCATATCGCGCATAGAAACGTTTGGCATGATTTTTCCTTTATTTGGTTTAGGGGGTTAAGCGTTCATACATTCAAATATACCTGACTCTTTATTGTTCGATTATTTGCTTATAATTAAGACAAATTCAAACTGAGCACCCCGACATATTCTTAATAAATGTATGTGAATTTATAATAAGTATTATTATTTTTAATAATACAAGTTTAAAAGCTAAACACTATCGATAACAACAAGTTAGTAATCGGATAACCGAAAACACTGAGTAATACTTAGATAAAATCTAAATATCTATGCTATTAAATCGACAAATTTAACGGCGCACTTTATACCATATTAATTTACCAAAGGCTAGAAATTAACAATTAAAGGTCAATATTCCTTAATTAATATAGTAATAATATTACTGGGATAATTTTACTGTACGCGCTAAAATTAGTGGTTCTATATTTTTATTAAATTTTGACTTAACACTACGGCGATATATGACCATGTCTACTGAACTCTTTTTTATTTATGACACACACTGCCCTTGGAGCTTTGCAACAACTTCTTTAGTTAAAGAAATCGCTGATGCTTATCCAAATATCACTTTAAATTTATGGCACAGTGCTCACTATGAAGGAGATGAGAAAGTCAGCCGAAAAACTATTGATGCCGTTGAAGATGACGCTAACATTGAATTTAGTCACGAATATGTCAAAACTCTTAATGTAGAGAAAGACTCAACATTAAGTGCTAATTTAATCGGATGGGTTAGTCAAAAAGTGCCTCACTTAACCTTAGAGCTTATTGAAGCTATCCAAAAACAGCATTTTGAACAAGGTACAGCGTTTACGCACGAAAGTGATTTTCAGCCTATCATTGATGAACTTAAGCTATCACCGCCTGCAAAAGTATTTAAGGAAGGTAAAATAGCCAAGGAAGCCGAATTTGTTTTACAAGAAATTTATGATTTTCAAGAGTATATTGGTACAAAAGCGATCCCCGCCCTATTAATTGCTCATAATGAAAATCTAACCTTACTAAACCATAACTTATATTTGCAAAACCCGAGTGCAATAATAGAAGCTGTTGAGCTTGAACTTGCAAAAAACTAGACCAATAGACAATAACGACACTTTTAGGCAAAATAACAACCGTAGCCTTTACACTAAACAGACAATAGAGGAATAAATGGGTATTACAATTAAAACTCAGCAAGAAATAGAAAAAATGCGTATCGCAGGAAAACTTGCCGCCGACGTATTAGAGATGATCACACCTTATGTAAAAGCGGGTGTGACAACCAATGAGTTAAATACCCTATGCGCTGACTATACTGACAAAGTGCAAGATGCCATTTCAGCGCCATTAAATTATCATGGCTTTCCTAAATCAATTTGTACCTCAGTTAATCACGTGGTGTGTCATGGTATTCCTAACGATGTACCACTAGTTGATGGTGACATTGTTAATATGGACATTACTGTTATTAAAGATGGCTATCACGGTGATACCAGTAAAATGTTTCTTATTGGCGAAGTAAGTCTTGAAGACAATCGTTTATGTCGTATCACCAGAGAAGCTTTGTATGTGGGATTGAAAAAAGTAAAACCTGGCAACACCTTTGGTGAGATTGGCACTGCTATTCAAAAGTTTTTAAAAAAATCAGGTCGTTACTCTATTGTAAAAGAATATTGTGGCCATGGTATTGGCAGCGTTTTTCATGAAGAACCACAGATCGTTCATTATAAAAATACCGACAAAGAAAAAATGCTTGAAGGTATGTGTTTTACTATCGAACCTATGGTTAACCTTGGTCGTGCTAATACACTACTAGATAAAGAAGATAATTGGACCGTTTACACCTTAGACGGCAAAAAGTCGGCACAATGGGAACATACACTTGTTGTTACTCTCACAGGCTGTGAAATTTTAACATTGCATAGCGATGATACGATTCCAAGACATCTGCATAACTAGTTTTATTACTGGTTTTGTTAACAAAGTATAAGTTAGCGATAGTCGTTATTTGCTTTTTAATGGCTAAATAAAGCATGATGTCTATCGCCTTAACTTATTGAGTAAAATATTCAGCTATGCAAACTCTTTTTCCGATAGAATATAGTACCCCATTAGCCGTTAGCTCCCCTTTTATTTCTACTCAAGATATTTGTCAACTTAGCCGTGATTTTCAGCAATGGCAAAAAGATAAATTTCCTTATGTAGAGGTATCCATATTAGTGTCAACGCGTTCAGAGTTTGTCGACAAAATTCTCCATAAACTTTGGTGCCAACACAATTTAGATGAAGATCAAATTAGCTTACTCGCTGTTGGTGGCTATGGTCGAGGTGAGTTACATCCTTATTCTGATGTCGATATATTATTACTGACTCAAGAAAAGATCAGTGATGCCTTATCCGAAAAAATATCCGCTTTTATTACCCAGTTATGGGATGTAAAGCTCGATATTGGTCACAGTGTCCGCAGTGTAAAAGAATGTGTAAAGCAAGCAAAAAGCGACGTTACCATAGCGACAAACCTGATGGAAATGCGCCAAATTTGTGGCAATGAAGCCCTCACACAAAATTTATATCCGTTATTGGCAAAAGATGGCTTTTGGACCTCAAAAAAATTCTTCTTGGCCAAACGCGAAGAACAATATGAACGCCACCAACAATACCATGGTGCATCTTATACGCTAGAGCCGAATTTAAAAGCTAATCCGGGTGGCCTGCGAGATATTCAAACCATCGCTTGGGTTGCCAAACGACATTTTGTTGCCGACTCACTGGAAGAACTTGTTGCTCATCATTATTTAACACAAAACGAATTTTTTGAATTATTAGAGTGTCAAGACTATCTATGGCGAATGCGTGCCGCTTTGCACATTATTGCGGGTCGCAATGAAAACCGTTTACTTTTTGACTACCAAGGCGAAGTTGCCAGTTTAATGGGCTTTGGTGATGAAGGTAAATTTGCTATTGAACGCATGATGAAGCGATTTTTTCGTATTATTGGCCGTGTTGCTGAACTTAATAAGATGCTGTTACAGCATTTTGAATATGCCATTATCAAAAAGAATCATCCAGTTGAAAAGATCCCCCTGACTAAAGATTTCATTATTATTGATGGCCAAATAAATGCAGTAAACGACAGAGTTTTTATGAGTTCAGTAAAAATTATGGAACTGTTTTTACTGGTTGCTCAAAATGAAAATATTACCGATTTACACCCTCAGACACTCAGATTATTAAGAAATGCCCGCAGACGTTTAATTTCAGGGTTAATGGATTACGCCGAATGTCGACGAATCTTCATCGAAATAATGAAGCATCCTAACGGCTTAGGCTTAACCTTTAGCTTAATGCATCGCCATTCAATTATTGCTGCTTATTTACCGCAATGGCGAAGTATTGTAGGACAGATGCAGTTTGATTTATTTCATGCATACTCTGTTGATGAACATAGCTACCGATTAATTAAAAATATTTATCGTTTTAGCCAACCTCAACACGACAATGATTATCCGCTTTGTAGCAAGATAATGCAGCGTATTCGTAAGCCAGAAGTCTTATATATTGCTGGCATTTTTCACGATATTGCGAAAGGTCGTGGTGGCGACCATGCAAAATTAGGTGCCGTTGATGCGTTAGAATTTAGCAAGGTTCACCCGATAAGTGATCACGATGGTCGCATGATTGCCTGGTTGGTCAAAAACCATTTAGTCATGTCGGTAACCGCACAACGTCGAGATATTGCTGATGAAGAAGTGATCAGAACTTTTGCTGCTATTGTCAGGGATGAAGCTCACTTAGATTATCTCTATTGTTTAACTGTTGCTGATATGCGCGCAACCAATGAAAGCTTATGGAATAGCTGGAAAGCAAATTTACTACAAGAGCTTTATTTTAATACCAAAAGAGCCTTTCGACGCGGACTCGAAAAACAAGTTGATTTACGTGCAAAAACACGAGAGAACCAAGAAAAAGCACTTGAACTGCTCAAAGATTACGAGTGCGATGCTAATCAAATTAGAACCTTTTGGAAAAAGCTTAAAGCCGAATACTTTTTACGTTATTCACCGGTACAAATTGCTTGGCATAGCCGTCATATAATAAAACATAGTATCGTAAAACCTTTAGTGTTGATCAGTCCTAAACCTTATCGAGGCGGTACTGAAATATTTATTTATACCAAAGCCTCTGCAAATATTTTCGCAAAAATGGTGACCTTACTCGACGCGCAGCGTTTATCGATTCATGATGCTAAAATTATTAGCAGTAAGAAAGGTTATACCTTAAATACCTTTGTGGTATTAGATCAAAAAAATAGAGCGATAACGGACAGCAGTCGGGCATTAGATATAGCCAACAAACTCACTAAATCATTAATGAAGCCACTGCCAAAAGTAAAAAACAAACCTGCTCCTACCTATATTGATAACTTTAAAGTTCCCACTAAAGTGAGCTTTATTGAAACAGCAACCGATAAAACTACGGTATTAGAAATAATTGCGCTTGATCAACCTGGCCTATTAGCTAAATTTGCGAAAATTTTTCAAGAAAACAAACTAAATATTCACTCAGCAAAAATTACGACTTTTGGTGAAAAGATAGATGATGTTTTTACAGTTTCAAACAGTGATAATTTAGCGTTAACACAAGAACAACAGCAACAACTTTCAGCGATGCTATGTGAAAAACAACATAGCATTTAACACTTTAGACCATAAATTTAAAAGAATAGGAATTACCATGTCAAACTTACAAAGCACCATAGAACAAGCTTTTGAAGATCGAATGAACATCACGCCAAAAACTGTTTCAATTGAAGTAAAGCAGGCGGTATTAAACGCATTAGCCGCCTTAAATGATGGTTCAGCACGTGTTGCAGAAAAAGTAGCTGGTGAATGGGTTGTTCATCAGTGGCTAAAAAAAGCAGTTTTACTCTCTTTTAGAATTTGGGACAACGCAGTCATCGACGGCGCCGAAAGTACCTTTTTTGATAAAGTTCCGATGAAATATACTGATTACACACAAGCAGACTTTGAGGCTGACGGTGTTCGTGTCGTTCCTGGCGCATCTGTGCGCACGGGTAGTTTCATTGGTAAGAATGTAGTGGTTATGCCAAGCTTTGTTAATATCGGCGCTTATGTTGATGAAGGCTGTATGGTTGATGCATGGGCAACTGTCGGTTCATGTGCTCAAATTGGTAAGAATGTACACTTATCTGGTGGTGTTGGTATCGGTGGCGTATTAGAGCCTTTACAAGCGGGACCAACTATTATTGAAGATAATTGCTTTATTGGTGCACGATCAGAAATTGTTGAAGGTGTGGTTGTTGAAGAAGGCGCTGTAATCTCTATGGGCGTTTACATTGGTCAAAGTACTCGCATTTTTGACCGTGAAACAGGTGAAATACATTACGGACGTGTGCCAGCGGGCTCGGTAGTCGTACCAGGCAACTTACCTTCTAAGTGTGGTACCTACAGTTTATACGCAGCGATAATTGTGAAAAAAGTGGATGCTAAAACACGCGCAAAAGTTGGTATTAATGCTTTACTTCGTTCGGTATCAGAAGAATAAAGCGATAAATTCTTTGTAAAAATAGCGGTGAATTTATCACCGCTATTTTTTTGACAGCTGAACAGTCTTTGCTATAGCTTGGCTGTCAAAGTTAATGATCTTTACAAAAACATCTGCTTTCATTAAATAAAAAAATTAAAAATTCTTTATAAATAACAGTTAATTAATTATCCTCACTTCATTTAGCTCAACTGATTTAACAATCAATAAAACACTTGGCATACCATTTGCCATCTAGAGGTATCACTTGTTTTATTATTGACTGATCATGAAAAATATTTTAACTTTGCTTGTTGTTCTTAGCACTTTATTACTGACGGCTTGTCGCTCGACCCCACAAGTAACAATAGAAAAAAAACCATTGCTCTCTGACCATCATTTGATGATGTCATTGCTTCATCGTCCAGTAACGGAAGATCAGCAAATGATGTTAGCATTTGCTCAGCAACGCGAACGTTATAGTAATGATATTTTTGTTAATACTGTCAATATTAAAGGGCCAAAAATTAGCGACGATAATAACCAACGAACCACACATGTTTATGCTGCTTTAATTGCTAGAGATATAAATTCTATTCGTATTATTACCGCTGAATAAGCTAATGTAATGATTACGTTAAGGTCTTTATTATTTTAGTCTCCCAAGATAGTTCATCAAAAACCTCTAGCCATTGCTGATCAAATTCAGCTTCAATTGTCAGCTGTACGTTCGTAATAGGGTGAATAAATGCCACTTTTTTAGCGATTAACATCAGCCGTTTAAAGCCAAAATGTTCAATAAAAAATGGATTTTGTTTATTATCCCCATAATTAATATCACCTAAAATAGGATGGCGTAAATGCGCTAAATGACGGCGAATTTGATGTCTTCTTCCCGTGGTAGGCAATAATTTAATTAATGAATAACGCACACTATCAAATTTACCGACCTTAATAGGTAAACTTGCAGTTAATAAAGACTCGTAGTGAGTAACAGCATCTTGCGGTGCTTTATCAAGGCTAACATTTTTATCACCTAATTTATCGAGCTTCTCTTTAAGGGGATAATCTATTTCCCCTGCCCCCAGTAAATGACCCCGCGTCAAAGCAAAGTATGTTTTTTGAATTTTTTTATCAATAAACACTTGCCCCATTAATCGTGCTACTTCTTCGTTTAAACCAAATAATAAAACACCTGATGTCGGGCGATCTAATCGGTGAAGGGGATAAACATATTTACCCACTTGGTCACGCACCAATTGTAAGGCAAAATATATTTCATCTTTATCCATATAACTTCTATGAACAAAAAGTCCTGCTGGTTTGTCAACAGCAACAATGTAATCATCTTGATATAATATCGTTAAGATGGGTTTTTCATCAAAAGGCATGATTATCTCTAGGTTTCTTATCTGCTATGCAAAAAGCAAATAGTATTGATCTATTATTATCTCTATAATGCCAACATTATTCGATTATTATTTTATTTATTATTTAAGCTATGAATACTATTTCTTCTATTTCTGAATTATTAAAGCTTTCTGGCTCTCAATATCGGGTATTTGATATTGGCCGAAAAATAGATAAATTATCAAAAGATAGTTTTACTAAAATTGAAGCAAACCAGATCCCTTATCCATTTCCTTCTCAAGGCCATGCCTTTATAGCGTTGGCTTTTTGGCAAAAGCAAAACACTTCGCCATATTTATGGTTTGTAAAGATACCTCTTGATGAGCGTGGTTTACTTAACTTAGCCGCAAGGGATCATTTTATTGCTATTATTATTGAAGCATTAGGCGCTGAACTTAGTACGGTGCCAAATGAGCAACAAGAAGCCTTACTTAAAAGTAATCCTTATCATTTTACTCCGCCACAATACAAACTAGCCTATATGAACAGTTTAATTTCGCTGGAAACAAAAAATAATAGTAGCCAGTATTTTTCTGGCGCATTAAGTTATTTATCGGGCGAAAAATCTTGGCAGGATTACCACAGCGTAGGCGTGCAAGGCTTAAATGATTTTGTCGTACGTTTATCTGCTAAAGAAATACAAAAAATAATAGTTAACGCTCTCCCTGAATTACCTTCGCCGGTTCTTAAGCCATTATGTTCAGCATTAGAAAATGTTAAGTTATCAGTAGATATTATTGATAGACTCATTGCAGAATTTAAGCAGCGTGAGAGTGCAACAGATGAAGACAGTAGCGCTGAGCTGAGTTTTTTATTACGAAGTTTATCATCAAGTTGTGAACACCCTCATGTGGTAGTATTTATTAATACCCTAATTAAGCAAGCGTCGCCTGCACAAGGTATGTCTGAAGAAATAGCGATAGTGATTGCAGGGAGATGCTGGCAAGTTTTCACCAGTGAATCGCAAATCATGTCTTTTTTGGAGTTATTAGTTACTCAGCATGATATTGCCGTCTTCCAAGCTATTTTTAAAGATTTAGTGGCTATTCCTACTTTACGGCCATTAATATTTCAATGTATGAGAGCGCCAAACCGTAGCGATGAGTTAAGTAAAGCTATTGGTATGTTATTTCAACGCTAATGATAGAGAGCTAGAATGGAAAATATTTATTTATTACTGATTGTCTGTTTATTTTTGTGGTACTTCATTTACCTTAGAAAAGTTTCAGAATTCGCTTTACGCCACATAACAGCATATTGTGAAAAAGATGGTTTGCAGTTTATTTCGCTTTCGCGGCGGTCAAGTCGCTTAACCTTTAGTAAAGCTTTAGGACCCCATTGGATCAGTATTTTTGATTTTGAGTTCAGTGGTGACGGTGAGTCAAGTTATCAAGGTCAAGCAACATTAAAGGGTTACAAATTAGAAAACACCCATGTTCCCATGTACAAAATATAAGTATCTACCAACGAGTGACCTAGCGACTAAAAGCTAAATAAAAAATACAGACCGTTATTGGCCGCTCGGTAACTGCTCCTGCGTTACCCTGCATCCATTCATCTATGCAACCACGTAATAATGAACTCTTGACAAACTTGGTTAATTAAACTAAAGACTGCATCCAAAGCTTATTCAGATCTTCATGTGTGCGAGCACGACTATCGTTAGTAGACATATCTTCCGCTAACTGAGAATTATCATTTTCAGCTAATAATAATTTTTTTTCTAGTGATTCAATACGATTTTTTAATGGGTTGTTCTCAATTTTCAAACGAAAGATTTCTTCTTTGTTTTTTGCACCAAAAATCATTTTAGTTTGCTACCTTTAATATCAAGTTTTATATAATTAATATATATTAAAAAACTGCCATGACTAGCGTTTTTAATATCTTTTCATAAAATATGTTCAAAACAAAAATCATATAAAGTTAGTTCACCCATTGGAAGTACACTAATGAATATACAAGCAAGCGTAGTTATTACCTTTTTAATTTTAATGTTCACTTTATCTGGTTTTAGCCAAGCTAATGACGTTAGTGATAAGCTCTCAGCCAAAAATGCTACACAATATAGCCAGCAATTTATTATTGGTGGGCAACCCAGCGAGAGTGACATCATTATGCTGTCAAAAAGCGGTATTAAAACAGTAATAAATTTACGGGGTACTGGTGAATTTGACGATTTTGACGAACAAGCTAAAGTAGAAGCCTTAGGCATGAATTATATTGCCATACCTATTAGTGGTGCCAGTGATATCAATAAAGAAAATCTCACATTATTTACTGCTGCCATTACAAATAAAGAACAAGCTTTTGTTCATTGTGCCAGCGGTAACCGTGTTGGTGCTATGTTCGCATTAGATGCGCACTTCAATCACAATAAAAGTATTGATGAGGCGATTGTTACAGGAAAAAAAGCGGGGTTAACTAGTTTAGAAGCTACCGTTAAAAAAGTGCTAAAGACGCAATAATGTTAACAATCTAGCTGTCTTTATGTCGTAAAGGCTCAAGAAATACTGAGCCTCTACTCTTTGTCAGTTACAGCTAACTAAGATGTTCTATTATAAAAATTTTTAATAACTACCGGTAGTTATGAGTAGAAACTTACAAAATATCAATTTGTACTCATTTTACCTATAGCTTTACCCACTAATATTAACAACCACTCGACCACGCACTTTGCCTGCCATTAAATCACTGGCCACATCGACAGCTTCTACCAAGGTGATGTCGGTAGAAATATCTTCAAAAACATTAGGGTCTAAAATATCAGCAAGTCGTTGCCATGCTTCAATCCTGTCTGCGAGTGGGCGCATTACACTATCAATACCCGCTAAGGTTATGCCACGTAAGATAAAAGGAGCAACAGAGGCAGGAAAATCCATGCCTTGCGCTAAACCACAGGCTGCAACAGTGCCACCATATTTCATACTCGCACAAACATTCGCTAACGTATGACTACCTACAGAGTCAATTGCGCCGGCCCAACGTTCTTTGGTCATTGGGCGACCAGGTTGCGATAACGTTTCACGGTCGATAACGGCTGACGCGCCTAGTTTTTCTAGATATTTAACTTGATCAACGCGGCCTGTTGAAGCAACAACTGTATAGCCTAATTTCGCTAGGATTGCGATTGAAAAACTGCCAACGCCACCGTTTGCCCCGGTTACTAAAATTTCTCCTTTATCTGGAGTGACGCCATTTTTTTCAAGTGCTATTACACAAAGCATCGCGGTATAACCTGCCGTACCAATAGCCATGGCTTGGCGTGGTGAAAATGCTTTTGGCAATGGGATCAACCATTCACTTTTTAATCGCGCTTTTTCAGCTAAACCGCCACAGTGCACTTCACCGACACCAAAACCATTGAGCAGTACACTATCGCCAACCTCAAACTTATCACTCTCACTGTGTTCAACCGTTCCGACTAAATCGATACCGGGAACCATAGGGAATTGTCTAACGACCGGACCTTTACCCGTGATGGCCAAAGCATCTTTGTAATTAAGCGTGCTATGGGAAACTTTAACGGTAACATCACCTTCTGGTAGTAAGTTGTCGTCAATATCTTTAACTGCCGCGCGGTAACCTTGGTCGTCTTTTTCAATTAAAATGCCTTTAAACATCTGCTATTCCTTATTTAGACCGATCGTCTATAAATGATGAAAAAATTATCGGGGTAAACCGACTATGTAAAAATTCAGGTAATTATCTAAGGGTGAAGTATTTTGAACTAGCTTTGCTCTACTAACCGCGCCTTCCCAACCCATCCAAAAGTATTCAGCCAGTCGTTCGCAATCTGCGCTTGGTGAAATTTGACCTTGCTTTTGTGCTGCTCTGAGACATGTAGCTAAGCGATGCTGCCAACAAAGGAATATATCAATCAATTGCTGTCTAAAACTTTCAGGAAGTAAATCAATTTCTTGGCCTAGATTGCCGATTAAACAACCACGCTTAAATTGATAGCGGACCATGCCTACTTTGGCACTTTCAACGAAATGACTAATGCGTGTTAAAGGAGGAAAGGCTTCATCCAACAAACATGCATCTAACTTGTTAGCAAAATAATTGGCGTAGTTTTCAATGACCGCCTGGCCAAAAGCTTCTTTACTGGCAAAATAATGATAAAAAGATCCTTTAGGTACAGCCACTTTCTTTAAGATCTGATCAATTCCTGAGGAGGCAAAGCCATTTTTAGTGAGTTGTTCTAGACCACTGCGAATTAACTCCGCTTTGGTATCTTGATTTTCACGCGCTATTTTGGGCGGTCTACCGCGACGTGCTTGAATTGCTGGAATATTCATTTTTGTATAATAGACCGATCGTCTAGTTAATGCGAATATTATTATTATAACTGGTGTTTTATTTACATTTTGCTATGTTTCTATCGCTAAATCATTGACTACTAGGTCGAGTAATTCCATAAGTTGGCTGACTTGTGTGCTGTTAATATGGGTAAATTTACAGCTAATTGTATTAGGAATATTTGCAGCCTTTATTTTTAATTCTTGCCCTTGTTGTGTTAACTGCACTAGGCGCTTACGCTTGTCGTTGTCGTCTTTAATTATTTCTAGAAGGCACTTATCGACCATTTTCTTTAAAATTTGTGTCATCGCCCCACCATCAATCATGGTTTTTTCTAAAAGCGCGGCAATAGTTATTTTGTCATGCTCCCACAATGCCATCATGACCACATATTGTGGGTAAGTAATATTGAGTTCTCTCAGTGGTTCACGGTAAGCGCGAACAATACTGTTCGATGCCATATATAATCGATGGCAAAGCTGGTTTTTAAGTTTTAATTGATCAAATGACATAATGCTCTCCTGAATGTGACATTTTAATTTGCACACAAAGTATTTGCAATCAGTATTTGTTTGTTATATATTTTGCACACAAAGTAAATATTAATGACTTGGAGTTTATTATGAACGTATTAGAAAACATTGCTTACACAGCAAAAGCAACAGCAACGGGTGGCCGCGCAGGTACAGCAAAATCTGATGATGGTCGCTTAGACATTACCTTATCGACGCCGAAAGGTTTAGGTGGAGATGATGGACAAGGTACAAATCCTGAGCAATTATTCGCTGCTGGTTATGCGGCTTGTTTTATTGGTGCACTTAAATTTGTTGCTGGTGAAGAAAAAACCAGTTTACCGAGCGAAACTTTTATTAATTCAGAAGTCTCTATTGGTGCTATTGAAGGTGGTTTTGGTATAGCGGTTAAGTTAACGATATCATTAGGTGATATGGATAAAGCACAAGCGCAAACAATGGTAGATAAAGCGCATCTTGTGTGCCCTTACTCAAATGCGACACGCGGTAACATTGAAATCGAACTTTCAGTAATTTAATATCCAACATAGTTTGACAAAAAAGCACGCCTTTATAAAATAAAGCGCGTGCTTTTTTTTGCTATAAAATATCACTGAGTGAGATGCCAATACCAAACCTAGTTTGACTATAGTTATAATCGATAAGGCTTTCACCATAACCAGTAAACACCGTTGCGTAACCCCTTAGCTTACCCCACAGCGGAAAAGTAAAACCAAGCTCAGCAGCGCCGTAATGACTACTGAAATTTTGTCGACCTTTGAAATTAAATTCATAGTCACGCCATTTATAGGCCATGCTTAACTCAACGTTACCCATGTAATCTTCGATATCAGGGTTATCGTCTCCGTCGGGATCTAAAGCAAAAGTTTTTTCCTTTTCAGATGACCTTATCCAAGGTTTAATCGATAGCGCAAATTTTTCTTTCTCAAACAGAATATGTGTGTAAATACGATTCCAACTACGTGATAAGTCTTGTGCTCGCCCGTTAGACTCGTGCTCTACCCCGACAATAAAGCCGGTATTACCTCCAAACGGATGCCAATTAAGCGGTGCAAGATAGAATATTTCTGGCTGATAATTTGTTTCTCGAAAGGGTTTAGAGATGCCACTCGCATAAATTTGCCACCAGGCACTTAAGGTAAAAGCGGCGTAAAGCCCATCGCCTTCTATAAATATTTTGTCATAATTTAAGGGGACTTTAAGGCTTAGTTGAAATTTTGCTTCAACATTTTCTAAGTTGTCTTCATAGCCTTCAAAGGATCTATATGCTTGCTTGTTCACTTTATTTGTTGTCATTGCTGGCAATACAAAATTCATTTTATGGGGAGTAAGCACATAAGGTTCAAACTCAGTCAATTTCTCACGTTTTATTCTATCGGTAATACCGCCTGTTCTACTCTGTAATTCTGTTGGTTGGGTCTTTGTTTGTTGTCTAGTGATATCATTTTCTTGGCTAGCACAAACGGATCTAATTTCGCCCAGTGTCATCGATTCAGTACCAAGGGTAAACAACTTCATGACACATGACGCTTTATCTTGTTTAGCACTTGCGTATGTCGAAACAAAAATTAATATAAATGCCAATGGCAGCGGACTTTTCATTAGAGTATTCCTTTAAGTAGGCGAACAAAGCGAACATTTACAGGCATTTTAAAAGCTAACAAGTCGCTAACGCTGAGCTTTCTCGATGTATACAAAGTCAATGCGCTTTAAAAATTTAGGGCTATTCTGATGATAAAGGCATTGGTAATATCGACAAAAAATGCGCCGACCAAAGGTAATATAATGAAAGCCATTGGTGCAGCGCCATGCTCTTTAGTCAGAGGGAATATCCAATTATATTTTTCCTATCAATGGCAAAGCTAAAAATAAGCGTATCATTAGGGCTGATGCTCATTTGACAAAATATCTCAGCTATATTGACTGATATTCTTTACGTGTTCAATAAGCAGTCACCTTAAAAGTTATTAAATTTGCTCTACTAACTACAAAACACTTTTTACACTCGTAAATATAAAGCAACTAGGCCATTGAGAAACACTTATAATTCAAATAAAACATCACTACGAATGATATATTTAATCCCCTCAGTAATAGGCAGAGAGCTGTGAATACATTGTAAAGGATGCATACCATGAGGAAAGCATAATATACCGCCTACTGGGGTTCGAACATCGACATTTTTAACCTTATCATTTCTTGATGCTGGCTGATTGGGATCATCAGCATTCACTAAAAAACGTGTCTCTCCACCTTGAAAGTCTTCACTTAGTAAGATTAAAAAAGTCATTTCACTATATCGGTCAGAATAAGCATTAGAGACTAGCTCGTCACCAATAACGCGACTACCCGGCCAAGAGCCATCAGAATGAGGCTTAAAGTAGTCAGCAGGGTTATAACGATAGAATCTAAAGCGTGCATTGATCCCCAACGCTTTACGACCACCAAAAATAGCCTGTCGGTCATCCATTAGATGCGCAATACGTTGCCAAATAGTTCCATCAGTTTGTTCATCAACTATCCAGGTTAAACTGTCATTGTGTCGAACACTGCGCGGTAAAGAAACGGCAGCATCTGGCAAGAAACCTAATTGTTCACTAATATCGATAAGCTGCGCGCACTCATCTTTGCTTAAGACATTCAATAATTGAAATGCTCCAGGCACCTCTATCAATTCTCGACGTTCAATATGACTGATATCAAAATCTTTGCTCAAATTAGCAGGATTAACCTGACTGTTGCCCCATGCAGGTAAAGCCGGGTGCTCTGCGCCGGCTTCTAATGCGGCGACAAAAAAGTCAGTGTTTGTGTCTATTGTTTGTTTCATATTTTACTCTTTCAATAATGGGTGTGCTGGTCTTAACCCATTTACTTAGTTAAAGGGTTGTGCTGACCATCGTGTATTGCTATTTGTTGATAATGCGTAATTGGCTAAACTGGCGATGACCAGCTGCCGTGCCATGAAAACCAAAACCACTTTGTTTCGCCCCAACCCAAGGTCCAAGGCCTCCGGCGCCTTGATTAATCGCGACCATTCCCGCTTCCATTTGCTCTGCAACCTTATTAGCACCATCATGACCAAAAACCACAGCACCTAAACCATACGAGCTGGCATTGGCTCGTTCAACTGCTTCAGACAACTCATTAAAGCGACTAATAGCAACCACAGGGCCAAAGGTTTCATCTTTCTCTAAAAGCATATTAGCGGTAATACCAGTGATAACAGTAGGCTGTATATAAGGCAACTCGTAGTGATGTGTCCCTAATAAAAATTTTGCACCTTTAGCGTGTGCATCTTTAAGTTGCGATAAAACATGAGCATGCTGCTTAGGATTAACAATCGGGCCAAAGTTGACATGTTTTTGATCCCAAGCGCCCACTTGATAACGATTAGCTAAAGCCGTAACTTTCTGCTCGAATTCATCAGCGATTTGCTCATCAACATAAATGCGTTCGGTAGACGTACACATTTGCCCAGCATTTTCAAAAGAACTTGCAACAGCAAATTGTACCGCTTTATTAATATCTGCGTTTGCCATCACAATAAGCGGATCGTTACCACCTAACTCCATAACCAAGCGTTTAAGCCCTGCTGCTGCACTTGCCATAATATGCTTACCAGCCGCGAGTGAACCGGTAAAAGCGACCATATTAATATCAGCTTCAACTAAAGCTTTGCCGGTTTCTGCATTACCGTGCACTATTTGTAATACATTTTCAGGTAATAATTTATTCAGTGTATTGACAAAAAGTTCAGCAACCAAAGGTGTTTCTTCTGATGGTTTTAACACCACACTATTACCTGCAATTAATGCAGGTAACAGCAAGTTATTCGCCATGGCCAGTGGATAATTCCAAGGCGATATAACAGCAACCACACCTAAGGGGCGATATTGCATTTGCGCATTGTTTCCTATCGCCTCACTTTTGAGCGCTTGCACTATTTCTTCAGTAAAATAAGAGGCGTTCTGAACGGTACCCGCCACTTCATAACTTGCTCTTCGGTGATCTTTGCCCATTTCTTGGCTAATTAATAAAGCCAGTTCGTCTTCAACCATAGCCAGCCCTTTATAGGCCTTGTCTACACTTTGTTGACGTTGTTCAAGAGACAGTGCCGACCAAGCTTTTTGCGCTTGTTGTGCACGTAACACAACCTCTGTCATTTGTGGGGCTTGAGTAACAGGGACTTCGCCTAAAGGCGCTCTATTAATGGGATCGTATGAGATAAGTGTTGGCATAAAATAGTTTCCTAAAACTGCATTAACAATAATGCATCGAGAGAGTAAATTGGCTATATAGCCACATTATGCTAGAGTGGTTAATTAAAGCAACCAGTATACTTTTAGTAACCACTAAGATAAAAATAGAATAATGATTACAAAAACAATAAAAACAACAAGTAACGCAGAAAAAATAAATTCACAAAGCTGTGAAGAACCCTGTCTAATTGAACGAGGTATGCGCGTTTTAGGGGGAAAGTGGAAAGCCTCTATCCTCTGGCATTTAAAAGATGGGCCCGTGCGCTTTAACGAATTATCTCGCATGTTAGGGGGCGCAAGTAAAAAGATGGTTGATCAACGCCTTAAAGAATTAGAAGTTCAAGGCTTAGTAACGCGTGAAGTTATTAGCGATCGTCCTATTGCCGTCGCGTATGAAATCACCGACTTTGGCCGAACCGCATTAGATATTTTAGAAAAGCTCAAAGATTGGACACAAGAAAACAATATTTAATTATAAAGCGGCGCAGTTGCCACGGCAATACAGTAAATTATAGCCCTTTATATAGAAAACTAGACGGCGCTATATTTTAACCTGGGCTTAGGCCTGGGACTAACAAACAGAATGATCCAAAACGCTAAAGAATTTATTTGAGTGTTATCTTAAATCGTAACTCAAACAAAATGGCACCTTAAAAGGTGCCATTTTATTAAGAGTAAAGCTTAAAACGGCATTTTCATCCCAGGAGGTAATTGCATACCACCTGTTAGAGCGCCCATTTTTTCTTTATTTTGTGCTTCAACGCGACGAACGGCATCGTTAAACGCGGCTGAAACTAAATCTTCAAGCATATCTTTATCATCTGCCATTAAGCTGTCATCAATTTCAACACGTCGAACACTGTGTCCGCCTGTCATAGTCACTTTAACCATGCCGGCACCTGACTCACCAATAACTTCCATTTTAGCTAATTCTTCTTGAGCTTTAGCCATTTTATCTTGCATTTGTTGGGCTTGTTTCATTAAGTTGCCCATGCCACCTTTCATCATAATTTTTTCTCCAAAGTTCTGTTGCCGCCAAAGATAGATCTTAACGCGACAAATATCAAGTAGCAGTTACAATGCTACAATCGAATTTTCATCTAATTGTGCTTGAAAATGAGTTTTCAAACCAATAATTATTTCATCATTTTGTAATAATTCTTTCGCATAGTCATAACGTTTATCATTAATATGTGATTGAATTTGATACGGATCATGAGAGGTCTCATCGACAATCGTCAATTCTACCGTAATTTTTCGCTGTAAAAAATCAGAGATGCATTGTTCTAACTTTTTATGAGCAACATCGCTGTTTAAATGTTTAGTCGCTTGATTTAAGTTAAGTAGTAATAAATCGTCGGTAGACCGTTCATCAACGGTTGCATGTATTGCCAGCTGACGCAGTCGCCCTGTTAACGACATGGCGTCAATCATATTTGCCCATTTGTCGACTTGATTAGCAGAGCGTATTTTTGCTGGGTCTATCGCACTAACATCAAAAGCCTGCTCAGAAATAGATGTTAATGCAGGAACATATGAACGAGGCTCTTCATGAGTTATTGCTTCAAGAACATCTGGAGTCTTTGTGTCTTGACGCCCTTTAGCGTCATTTGACTTTTTTGCGTTATTTTCCAACCCTTTTTTTCGACTACGTAACATGTTCCGGGTCGCTATAGCTTTTTCTATAGGCGATTGGAAACTAGGTGTATCGATATTTGGAGCTATTTCAGCTGCACCTATAGAGGGAGGTATCGCAGGATGCACTTGCTCTGAGGGCAAATCGGGTACAGCAAAGTACTCAGGCGCAGTAATAATAGATTGTTCTTCTAAAGGGCTTGCTGTTACTGGCGAAGCATTGCCCGTTATAAGGTTGGGTCTACTTTCTTTAGCTGAGTCTATAGAGGGAGGCATCGCACGATGCTCTTGCTCTGAGGACGCATCGGGTACAGCAAAGTACTCTGGCGGAGTAATAATAGATTGTTCTTCTAAAGGGCTTGCTGTTACTGGCGAAGCATTGCCCGTTATAAGGTTTGGTCTACTTTCAGCTAAATCGGCTACAGGCTGATCAACTAATGGTTGCTCGACTAGGGGCTGCTCAACTAAAGAAGACGCAACAAAATTATCAGGTTTATTAATATTGCCTTTAGCAAAGCTTACATCGTCAAAGTCGCTGGATTGACTAACCTGAGTATCGGGTAAACTTTCGCTATTTTTGATCGGTGTAAATGCTAATAATCTCAATAAAAGCATATCAAAAGCTGCTTGTTCATCAGACGCATAAGGTAAGTCTTTACGACCATTGAGCACTATTTGATAATAAAGTTGAATATCTTCAGCACTCATTGCTTTACTGAACTTATCAACCAATTGGTTATGCTCAGGCGACAAATCAAAGTGTTGGCCAATAACTTGCGTCATAGCAACTTGATGAAGTAACTGAATAAGCTCTGCGGTTAAGCGGCTGTAATTAGGTGCATATGAGGCTATATCGAGTGAAAGCAGCATTAGCGCTTTAGGATCTTGCTTTAATAAGCTTATCAGTATTTTAAAAACCCAATTTTGATCGACACCGCCCAACATCTGTTGAACATTGGCGAGAGTAATACTTCCCTGCCCTTGCGCGATACTTTGGTCGGTTAAACTTAAACAATCACGCATACTGCCGCGAGCGGCTTTAGCTAATAAGGTTAAAGCACCGGGTTCAACTGAGACGTTTTCAGCGGTAAGAATTTGCTGAGTCTTTTGTTCAATTTGGCCGACGGTTAATGCTTTTAAGTGAAATTGCAAACAACGAGATAACACTGTTACCGGAAGCTTTTGAGGATCTGTGGTCGCTAAAATGAACTTCACATGTTCAGGTGGCTCTTCAAGCGTTTTTAATAACGCATTAAAGCTACTACGAGACAACATATGTACTTCATCAATTAAATAAACTTTATAACGGCCACGTGTCGGTGCATATTGAACGTTATCAAGTATTTCACGCGTATCATCAACCTTTGTTTTAGAAGCCGCATCAATTTCAAGTAAATCGATAAAACGGCCCTGGTCAATATCTTGGCATGTATCACAAACACCGCAAGGCGTTGAAGTTATCCCTTGTTCACAGTTCAAGCTTTTAGCAAAAATTCGAGCTATCGTTGTTTTACCCACCCCACGAGTACCAGTAAATAAATAGGCATGATGAAGACGTTGCTGCTCTAGTGCGTTAACTAGCACAGTGACAACATGCTCTTGGCCCACTAATTCTGTGAATTTTTTAGGGCGCCATTTACGTGCTAATACTTGATAGCTCATATGACTGCCTAATCGCCGTTATATTGCAGTAAAGAATAAATCGATAAGCCAAGATCTGTTAAACGTTTTTCACCGCCTAAATCAGGTAATGAAATAACAAATGCAGCATCGGTGACTTCTGCGCCAAGCTTTTTAGCAAGCGTTAATGTTGCTTCAATGGTTCCACCGGTGGCAAGTAGATCATCAACTATCAAAATTTTATCATCTGCGGTTAGTGCATCTTGATGAATTTCTAAAGTATCAGTTCCATATTCAAGTTGGTAACTTTGGCTAATTGTCGATCTTGGCAACTTACCTGGTTTGCGGACAGGAATAAAGCTAATACCAAGCGCTAATGCCAAAGGTGCACCAAAAAGAAAGCCACGAGCTTCAGTACCAATAATCTTAGTAAAGCCAGAATCTTTATATTTAGCAGCAAATAAATCTATAGTTAACTGGTAAGCAGCAGGGTCATCAAGCAAGCCTGTAATGTCACGAAATAAAATACCTGGTTTAGGATAATCAGGTACGGCGTGAATAGAATTTTGTAAAAGAGAGTGTTCAGTGTCGGTCATCGTTAGCATATCAAAAGTAAAAATTTATCATGGCTAAAGAATAAAGCAAAAGTACGATGATTTACAGTGAATAACGACTTGTATTGGTATTATTTAATTGATTTATTTCATTTACTGCATTTAACAAACTGTTTTCATTAATAGGCTTAGCAATAATGGCTTGGAAATAGAGTGAGCGAGTTAAAGCGATGACATCGGTAGTATTTTGAGTTGTCATAAAAATAATAGGAGTGTTAACGGTAGAAGGTTTTTTTTGAAGGTTTTTACTTAACTGAATACCGTTCATAAAAGGCATAAGATGGTCAATAATATAGAGGTCGAAATGCTGCTGTTGCGCCTTTTCAAAGGCAGCTAAACCATTGCCGGCAGTTTCAACAATATGACCGTGTTGTTCGAGTAACGGGGTAATAAAATCTAAAACGTTCTGTTTATCATCAGCGAGTAATATAACCATGGTATTAATACTTCTTATTTTAATTAAACGAGAAAATACTAATTTGAAAGCAGAGTGAACCAACCCATTACCATAGGCAAAAGTGGTGCTGAAACTAATACAATAATCGCTGCTAATAAATGAAATATAGATGAGCTGTCTTTGAAGTCTTCGCCGTGTGACATTTTTATCTCGTTAACTTGAAAATATTCAGCGAGTATTCTAGCCGACAACAAGATTTATTTCTAGTAAAACTTGAGCTAGAACAATGATAAATCATGGTCTTTGTAATTACGCATAATGATTGATATTAGTCTCATTTACGCTTGTTCTTATTTAAGAGGATGCAGTTAAGATGGCTTTTTGAAAAGACGACTGTTCTGTCATAATACTTGAGATAAACCGGAATATTTAGGATCACTTTGTGCGCATTCCTGACATTAACTATGGTTTGTTCTTTAGGTCACTTATTAGCCATTAGCTGACGTTAGCTTTTGAGTATTAATGGCAGTTTAGAGATCCTAAAGCTTCCTTTTTCACTTAAAAATTTACATCTATTCACAACTAAAATTTTACATGGCGTTAGATCTCAAATCCCCAAAGCGGACATTTGACTGATTTTAGTTTCAAATGAATTTAGAGTATTAAGCCTAAGGCGCTTTCGCCCCCTTAGCGCCATATAAACTAGAAAATTTGGGTTATATTACTCATCCACAACAATATAAAGGTAACTGTCACGATCCAAATAAGAAAAAACCTCAATAATGAGGCTGCTTTAGCTCAAATACTAATTATCTAATATGGGCAGAACGGATGAATTATTATTACTAACGTCCCCAGCTATACCTTCGTCCCCATCATTTCCTATAACAGAGAGGGTCTGAATTAATTGCAAAGACGCAACCTCCAGCGTCAGGCTATTTTCAGTAGGTCGTATATAAGGGACTGCTAAGGCTAAAATATCCACTTAACTTAAGTTACTATCACCTGTCGGATCACTGGAGAACTCAATCACTTCAATACGATTAGCATCATTAACATACTCACCAACAAGTAGCTTTATTGATGCGCTCAAAATACAGACAATAGTGATTGGAGAAAACGACACTGGAAAGACAAACTTCTTCTCTTCATTATCTTTCCCCTTAAGCGGCACCAACTTGATTTTAATCAAAAGCGTTTAACTATTTCTGAAATCAATATAAGACTGCGTTATTGATTTCTTTAACTCGATAATTAATCCAGAAGAAGAATCATTGCAGCTCCAAAAGATCTCCAAGGTTATTTTGAAGTGGTCAAGTCATATTTGACCACTCGCTCATAGTACTTATTAAATTAATACGATTTGGTTAAATAACAATACGGCAAGGACCATTGATATTAAAATTAAAAATAAAGATAGCCACTTTCCAAGTGACATACCTCTATATGCGGCTAGCCAACTCTTTTTTACTTGGTTAAATTCATCACGATGGAGTTTAGCTTGCCTAAGACCATATAGATAAGTTCCTGAAATTGCCAAGGCACTCAGGGCCGTACCAAATAGAAAGTACAGTATTTTGGTATAAATACCATAAAAAACACCAAAATGTAATGGATCAGCAGCTTCTGATATACGTACATGAATTGATTGTTTTTGTGCAAATCTATTGGAAAGAAATTCGCCACTAATCGGATGAAAAATGATATTATTTGCCCGATCACGGACTAATACAGTTCCATTTTGTCCCTGTACTATTACTGAGTTACGTCGTTGACTGGGTAAGATAATTTGTTTGATTTCCATGTCATGGTAGTTAGAAGTATTACTCATTATATTCTCAAATATATCTTGATGTGGCATCTCTATAGATTGATTTTTTGAAACTGTAATCGACTCAACCTGCTCTGGAAATTTTGCATTTAGACCCCACTGCTCAAGTAAGTACCAAGTGCCTGTGACGCATAAAACCAGTAGCAACCAGCTTGACCATAAGCCAAAGAGTCGGTGACAATCATTCCAGAAAACCTTGCGATTATTAGTTCTAGGCTTTACAAAAAATTTCTTCCACCACTGAGGAATAAGAAAAAAACCAGAAATAAGTGAAAAAAACATCAGTAAACCGACAATGCCAACGATGGTAACACCAACAATAGTTGGCATCATAAGATGACGGTGTGACATTCTGAAAAAACGCTGCCAATTGTACCAGCTTCCACTACCTTGATACTTGCCTGTTACTGGGTGATAAAATTGAAAGTAGCGTTGTTCGTTTTTATCTATTCGTATAACTTCAACAGCAAACCAGTCGTCTATTGGCGCATTAATGCTGCTAATAGCATCATCTGGGTTCTGTTTATTGGCTGCCTGATATATAAGTGGCCAATTAATTTTTGATGAATCTATCGCGGGCAGCACTCGTTTACTCGAGTTTGCTAACCAATCAATTTCGTGAGAAACAACTGCTAAGGTGCCTGTGATTAATATAAAACAAATTAATATAGATAGCTTAATGCCCGCTAAGCTATGCCATGCATACAACTTTTGTTTATTCATAAATTATCGATCTTAATAAAGCAAAAAGGCCTCTATCAATTGAGGCCTGTTTGCTATGTTAATTGTTGAAAATTACAATGAGTAACTTACTTGTAATAAGATACTGCGTGGCTCACCAGGGAAATGACCATTACGCTTATTAAAACCACTAGTCGCATACTCTTTATCGAAGATATTTTTTAAGTTCAGCTGAACGTGAAAATCGTCGATTTGTGTTTGCCAGCTAGCATCCCAAGTTGTATAAGATTTGACTTTTTGACCATCTAAACTTATACGGTCATCTACAAAGTCAAAACCAACTGCGAATGAAGAGTTTAAGCTTGGTAATTCATAGCGTGTCCACATACCTAATGTATGATCTGGTGCATTGGCAAATTCGTCACCAATGGCGTTTCTAATATCATCAGGATTGCCACCTGTGATTTTGGCGTCGTTGTATGCGTAGTTAATCATACCTGTCCAATGTTCGGTGATGTCACCTACAACATCAATTTCAATACCTTTACTTGTTACTTCACCAATTTGAATTTGCGCTGGACCATCAGTACCTTCTATAAAGTTAGGGTTAGCAACTTTAACGTCTTCTTTTACAATATGATAAGTGGCAAATGTCGTTGTGATACTGCCATCTAACCAAATGTTTTTAATTCCAATTTCATGTTGTATGCTGGTTTCTGGATCAAAAATTTCACCAATATCTGGTTGGCTAGATAATCTTTGAGGGTTAAAGCCTTCAGCTCTGTTAGCGAATATCGACATATTTTCACTTGGTTGATAAATAGCACCAAGTCGTGGGCTAATTTTATTATCATCAATTTTTTTATTGTTAGTAACATCTTTGTCTTCAAATTGATCAAAACGTGCACCAGCAATAGCTATCCATTGTTCATTAATTCTAATTTGATCTTGCACATAAACACCTAAACGTGTGCTTTTAGTTTCGGTAATACCGCGGTTAAATATTTTATAAGTGCTACTATCTGAAACACCATAAACAGGATTAAGAATATCTATTGTTTGAACATGAATAGCAGGATCGAATATCTGTCTTGGATCTTCAAAATTGTCTGCATCTGTTGTTCTTGTTAAGTCGCTAAATTTATTATGGAATTCAGTTTCAACTTCAGAATAATCAAAGCCAAATAATAAGGTATGCTCTAATCCAGAAAGCGTTGATTCGTAAACAAAGTCAGTGGTGATACTCAATTCGTCATTTTTACGCTTTTGATCACGGAATTGGCGAAGCATCGCAGTGTCTTCAGCAGGAAAACCTAATGCACCTAAAAGTGGTAAAGAAGCTGCTTTGATTGCAGGGTTAAGATCACCAACTAATCCCGCATTTTCATGATATTGTTGATTTCGTTCATTGCTTAATGCTCTTATCACTGTGGTATTAGTAAAATCATCAGCAAGTTCTATATTAGCAGTGACTTGAAAAACATCAGCTTCTAGGCGTTGAAAGTCTGATTTTTCGTTTGCATTGTAGCTAAGATCAGTTAAAAAGTTACCATTGTCATCTACTGGAACACCACGTAAACGATGTCCTCCTAGATCTTGATCAATATAATCATATTGAAAAATTAATTCAGTTTTATCATTTGCTAACCAAGTTAAACCTGCAGAAAGTAATGTATTTTTTTCATCTGTATTATTACGGAAGCCGTCTTTACTTTGATAGAAGCCACCTACGCGATACGCGAGTGTCTCATCTTCATTGAGTGTACCTGTGGTTTCTGCATTTCCGCCAAATAAGCTATCGTTACCTGTAAATAAAGCAAAGTTTGCCGTTTGTTCAAATTTAGGTTTCTTAGTGACGTAGTTAAGTAATCCACCAGGCTGTCCAGCTCCATAGAGCATGCCTGTAGGACCTTTTAATACTTCTACACGTTCAATATTAAATAATTGAGGGATAGAAAATCCAGAATACGGGTCGCCTTGAACGCCATCATATCTAACCTGATCTTGACGGAAACCACGTGCGTTAATGCCAGAATAACTAAACTGTGTAACACCTGAAATTGAGCGGTAAAGATCTGTTGTTTGCCTAACAGCTTGATCGAGCATTAATTCGTTACTTAAGACTTGAACCGATTGCGGCAAATCCATGAATTTAGTTGGTGTTTTTGTCGCCATTGTAGCTTCATCAACGAAATAAAATTGTGCAGCTCGACCTTTGATAGTGATAACTTCAATGTCTTTTTCTGTGATATTTTGTTCTGCGTTGCTTTGCGCGAAAGCGGGGCCAGCAAGACCTGATGAAATAGCTAATACTAATAAAGATTTTTTATAGAGTAATTTTCCAGATTTAATGTTCACGACTTTCCTTAGAGTGTTAATGAGAATGATTATTATTAAAGTTTGCGCACATATTATTGCAAATGATTCTCATTTGCAATGCCTGATTTAATTTATTAATTATTGACACATTTTCGCTAGTGAATGATTTTAATAAAGAAACTACTATTTATTGGCAAGAATACATTCAGTTAAGCGCTTCACTTACGATGAAGCGCTCAAGGTTTATTCAAATGGCTTTAGTATTAAACAGGCAACATAGGTGTTGTAAATAAAATATGAACAGTTGAAGTTTATTGCACTTAACCCCTGGGCTTTTATTTCATTCGGTAAAACCAAGTTTAGACAAATACACTGGCCAGATATGTGATTAATCACCAAAGTGTTGAAATCTAAATAGGTGTTTACATCGGGATAGATAGCTTAAAATAAGGCTTCTTTGCTAGAAAAAGCAATAGTTACTAATTGTTTATGACTTAGTGGCTGCATAGACAATGTTTTTTTTCAGCTTCTGTAATAATGCTCTGATCAATTTGTAGGGCAGTTTCTTTGCTGAGCCAATGGTATTGAAATAAAGGTTAGAAGAGTAAATGCTGAAGTGCTTAATATGGCTTTGAATAGACTTGTACCAAAGAAATATAAATAGCAGCCCGTACTAAATTATTTTTAAGATATAAATTAACTTTAATATGACAAAAAAGTAGCCGTATTGTTGGAATGGATGCCGTTAGTGAAAGAAACACTAATGGATCCATAGGTAGATACTGACCATAAACCTATCTCGCTAAGTGCCCCACAGTGAGATAGAACCATAAAAAATTAATACCTAAAATCATATTAATCTAATGTCCGCTTTGGTATTTTCTAATCAAATTAGAATTTTTGGCTTTATAGATTCAAGATGAAATTTAGAACAATTCTATTATCTAACGCAGGGCTGATTTTCATCGGTTCACTTGTCGCTAGATAAGCCAAGGCTAAGGTCTTCTTTCGTATCAGAGAAGACCTTTTTGGTGCTGATTTAGGGTGTTAGGAAAGGTCTATTTTATGGCAAAAGTGATCATTGGAAGCCAATCTCATTTAGTGATTGGTAGTCTCAAACATTATGTGCTGTCACACTATACAACGTCTTTATTATTTTAATGAAGCGGTTAGTCCAAAAATTTATCAAAGGTAATCAACTAAATTTAACAAAGTATCTTTTGGATTTAAGGAATTTTAGCTATAAAAAAACCAGCCATAAGGCTGGTTTTTAAAGCAAAAACAAAAGAAGTTAAATAGAAGCGTTCTTACGTGCTGCAGTATCTTTGATATAAGTAACCCAACCTTTAGCCGTTCTCCGTGACTTGGGGTCTTTTAGTGCTTTTTGTACATAAACACTGGCTTGCTTATAATTTTCAAGATAAAAGTATGATTCTGCAATACTTTGGTTCAAGCGACCTTCGTTACTAACACCAATCTCGATGGCTTTCTTTAAAGCAACTATCGCTTTAGCAAATTGCTCATCTTGATTTAACAACATACCTTGCTTGCTGTAATGCTTAGATAAATTAGTCATTTTGGCTAATTCACCGTAGTAAGCAGCAGCTTTACCTATATGCTGAGCAGCATGCCAGCTGTTAGCTAAAGTAAAGAGGTTTTTGTCATCACGAGGTACAACGCCCGAATCAATATACTTTTCCATTAAAACAGCTGCTTTATGTGGAATTCGACTTTGGGCATACAAATTAGCAAGCATCTTAATTTCGTTTTCTTTATCAAGATAGCCTTGCTTATAAGCTAGATCCAATGTTTGTAAGCTTTTTGGGTAATCTTCAACCATCGCATAAAACGAGGCTAACTGAGTCCAAAATAGTTTAACTTCAGGGAATAATTGCACTGCTGTTTCTAAAACGTCAACACATTCTTTAAACATCTTACGTTCATAGTAAGAGTTTAATTTAAGAACATGCGGGTTTTGGTTTTTATTATCACCAAAAACCGCGATAGCATTATCGGCAGCAGGAATAACCTTAGCGTATTGTTTAAGTTCTAAATTAGCCTGAGCTATTTTTATCCAAACATTACCGTCAGTTTCCCCTGTAAATTTCATCCAAGCATCATAAGCAATAAGCGCTTCTTTATAGCCTTGTACTTGCATCTGCAAGTCACCCACTAGTTTTAGTGAGTCTGCATGCTCTTTCTCATTTAAGATATCAGGTGCAAGTGCTTTATTGAGGTAGATAATTGCATTCTTTTCATCACTTTTCTGCGCATACATCACGCCAATAAAACGATCTAGAAAGGCAATATCATAATCTTTTTTTGCGTTTATTTCTAAAAGCAAAGTCAGAGCATTGTCGATGTTAGAACCATCTTCAGCTTCAACGCCGTAAGCTTCAAAAGCTTTGGCTACCTTTTTACCAACAGAAGGACCAACAAGCTGTGTTTTACGCTCTTGTCTCTCACTCTGTTCGGCTCCTATAGCATAAGCTACAGGGGATAAAGGCAAATGAGCAATCGTTACTGAACCAATGATCAATATAGATATAAAAATCTTATTCATTCTGATTACTCCTTATTCATACTAAAGTCTAGTTGTACCGTTAAACCAGGACGACGTTGAGCAACACCGTCAACAACTTTTGGCTTGTAACGCCATTTTTTCAAAGCGCGTTTAGCCTCTCTGTCAAATATACGTTTTGGATCTGAATCCATAACTTCAACATCTTCAACACCACCAAGTTCGTTGATGGTAAATGAAAGCTTAACCCAGCCTTCTTTTCCATCACGAGCGGCTTGCTGTGGATACTTAGGATCAATACGTACGATTGGCGATGCATCACCGTCACGTCCAAAACCACCTCCCGGAGCAGACATACCTGAATTAGCACCAGATAATTGCACACTAGGCATATTAAACGTTAGTCCACCTGAGTTGTTATTAGCTTCAGGCTCTGGAGCTTGAGGCTTAGGTGGCGTTTTTGGCGGTGGTGGCGGCGGTGGCGGTACACGCTGTCGACGTTCTGCTGCTGACTTAGGCGGCGTAGTATTAACTTCTACAATAATATTATCCAATGGATCTTGTTTCGTCATGTCACCACTTGAAACAAGAAAAGCCATAAAAGAAAATAGTGCAAAAGTTACCGCTGCGCCTAGTAGTAATGAAACTAAAAAGCGAACCATAGACTACCCCTTCGCTGCAGCAATAGAAATTCTATCTATACCTGCATCTTTAATCGCATCCATCACTTTAACAACTATGCCATGTTTTGCATCTTTGTCTGCTTGAATGATAACAACATCAGTTGGTTGCTCTGCTAATAATTTTTCAATGTTAGCAGCAACACGTTCGACATCAACGCGACGTTTATCTAACCAAATTTCGCCATTTTCTCTAACAGCAATAAAGATGTTAGCTGATTTTTGCTTGCTTTGGTTAGCGGCTTTAGGTTTATTAACTTCAATACCAGCTTCTTTTACAAATGAAGTGGTTACTATGAAGAAGATCAGCATGATAAATACGATGTCTAGCATCGGTGTCATATCAATTACTGCTTCTTCGTCTTCACGAATACGTTTACGTGCCATTCGAATATCTCTCTAGTGATGAGGTAAACTGTCAATCAGTTTAGCCTTTGCTAGTTTAACTTTAGCGTCTAACCTTGTACTGAAAAACACTCCTGATAACGCAGCAACCATTCCCGCCATTGTCGGGATAGTAGCCATTGATATACCAGCAGCCATCAGACGCGGATTACCTGTACCTTGTTGAGCCATTGTCTCAAACACACCAATCATACCGGTGACTGTACCTAACAATCCAATCAGTGGACACATTGCCACTAAGGTTCTAATTGTGAGCATACGTTGCTCTAGTAATTCTGTCGCTTCGGAGATCCAAGTATCTCTAATCCGATGGGCATACCAAGATGTAGTATCTTGGCGTGCATCCCAACGATTGACGATATCGTCTTTCATTGCAGGATAAATTTTTGATAAGAACCAGTAGCGTTCAATCATCATTACCCACATCAGTAAGAGAGCGAAGGCAACAACATATAATACGTTACCACCTGTCGCAATAAAACTCCTGACAGATTCCCAAAGCTCTATCAGGAATAACATTATTTAGACTCCTTCTCAGCAATGGCAGCAATTAACCCTGCGCTTTGCTCATCAAGCTTTTGCAATACTGACTTACTTTTACCCGCAACAACACTGTGGATTAAGATAAGTGGTAATGCACAAATTAGACCTAGTGCAGTTGTTACAAGTGCAAGAGAGATATCACCTGCCATTATTTTCGGGTCGCCTGTACCAAACAATGTAATCGTTTGGAAAGTCATAATCATACCGATTACTGTACCTAATAGACCCATTAAAGGAGCAATAGCAGCAAACATTTTGATTAAGTTGATACCGCGATCGATTTTCGGTGTTTCACGTAAAATAGCTTCATCAAGTTTAAGTTCAAGTGTTTCAGCGTCAACATTTTTGTTTTCGTGATAAACCTTGATTAAACGTCCTAATGGATTGTTATCATTAGGCTGTTCAATATTCTTCTCTTGAGTCTTAATACGAGAGCTAATAGTTGTTAAGAAAATCATACGCTCTAAAGCAATTAAGAAACCGATAACAAGTAATACTGTGATTGCATAACCAACAGTGCCACCTTCATGGTAGAACTCCATAAGAACTTTCTTACGAGTTTCAAGGGCTAAGATACCACCACGTGAAGGATCTACGTATAGAGGATGGTAGCCAGAAGTTTCACTAAAGAAATCAGAAGCTGTGCTAGAAATATAACCCGCTGGCTGTTTAGCCAAAGGTTGAATTTGACCAACTTCATCATTGTAATTTAAGAAACCATCAGCAGATACTAAGTTAAAAGTACCAATACGTGTAACAGTTTGCGTAGAGGTTGAACCATCTAAGCTTGTTACTTCAGCGCTAAACTGTGAAATTTTACCCGATTGAGTCATTTCAGTTTGTAAAGCAATCCATAACTCTTCAAGTTGCTCAAGTTCAGGTATTTTCTTAGAGTTGGCAATAACATCTAATGTCGCGCCACGTCCAGGAAATTCAGCACTTACAATTGATGTTACGATTTGACCGTAAGCATCAGCGGCAGCAGCACGAGTAACACCAAACATTTCGCCAAGAGTACCTTTAGCGTTGTCTAACTCAATTGAACGTTGCGCGATTGTAATATCGTTGGCAGCATATTCTTTAGTTAAGCGGTCGTTACGTGTATTTTGATTGGCTAATTCTTTCTTAGCTTTATTCAAAAGTGCTTGCTTGTCTGCACGAGCTGAAGTGAACTCTGCTTCGCGCGCTTTATCAAGCTTGCCTTCAGAAATCCGATCGTTTTTAACTTGTTTTAATAAATCATCCAAGTCATTAGCTACGGCTGAAGTTGCTACAGTCATTGACGCTGCAAGCATTACAAAATTAATAATTTTTCTCATTATTTCGCTCCCGCTGCAAATACTGGTAATTTAGTCAAATCTTTTGGTAATTGGTTACGCGCCATAGCGATTGCATCTTTAGTAGGCTTTAAGTATTCATCACCCAGTGCTTGCCAACCGCGTGTCTCATTGTTCCACACCCAAACATTTTTCATGTCAAGTGATTGAGCAACTAGAGCTACACGGCCCATATGAACGAAATCAGCAGTAATTGTACGGTCGCCTAAATCAAGCTCACCTTGATAAGCTGCAAAAACAGTACCGTAGTTTGCTTCAATTTCGTAAGCTTCAAGTACTAAACGAAACTGTTCAGATACCGAAATATCAGAAGCGCCTAGCACGTCACGTAAATTAGCAACGCGCTCTTTACGGTTTTCAATATTCACAGGAATATCTAACGCTACAAACTTGTCTAACGTATCAATCATCTTATACATAAGAGGAACGATACCTTGTTTAGTTTTGTCAATACCAGCGATCTGATCTTCTAAAGATTTGATATTCTCAAGTTGGTCATTGACCATTAATTGAATGTGATCATTGTATTGAGATAAAGTTTCAGCTTCATCAACAGTTAAACGATATTCACCTAAAAGTTCAATAGTTTGTTCATAAATACTATTGATTTTTTCTTGTGATTTTTTAGAAGCTTGAAAAGTGCTAGCTTCTGCTTTTTGTAGTTCTGATAATGCATCTGCAGAAGCGAAGTTGCTTGCTGTTAATGCTAGTGCGCCAATTATCGTCGAAGCGATAAGGCTTTTCTTGTTGCTAAATTTGGACATAGTTCCCAACCAATTGCTATTGAATGTGGATAACATGGAGATGTTAACGCAAATTTAATAATCTGCCATTTTAAGTTTTTATTTCTCTAGAATAAAACAATGCAATAATCCCAGACGACAGCGTTGCTGTCAACTAGGTACATAAAAAAGGCTGCTAATTACCAGCAAATTATATAAATTTGCTGGTTTCGTTACAAAAATAAACATTAAGTTAAAAAAATCGTAAGTGATTTGCAGTAACTTTCTGAATAAATTAGGCGACTAAACAAACACAATTTTCTGTAAATATATTTGCTCCTATTAGTTTTACTAATTCATTCGTACTAAGTCAAATTTATTTATTGAAATATTCATAATATTTATAACAAAAAGGTGGGTAATTTGACATATTTAAAGATTAAAACCGTGCTACTATTAGCCTATAGCACTAATTTACCTATATTTATTTATGTTTATAGATTCAACTTTTAATTTTGAAATTTGGTTCACTTTATGTGCCATTGGATTTATCGCAGGGCTCATTGATGCAATAGCTGGCGGTGGAGGTATGCTAACTGTTCCAACATTACTCTCTGCCGGTTTACCACCACATCTTGCTTTAGGTACCAATAAACTTGCCGCTTCTTTTGGTTCATTAACCGCTTCAGTGACTTTTTATCGTAAAAAGTTATTTGATCCCAAATTTTGGCGTTTATCTATTTTATATACGGCGATAGGTGCTGTTGTGGGCACGTTTGCTGTTGGCTATTTGTCAGGTGATTTTCTAGAAAAATTTATTCCTATTGTTATCGTTATCACTGCCATTTACACCCTGTTTTCTAAAACAATTGTCACTGAGTTAAAGGGGCTACCTACGTTAACTTTTCGTTTAAAAATCACCCAAAGCATTCAGGGTTTACTCTTAGGGTTTTACGATGGATTCGCCGGTCCTGGAACCGGGGCATTTTGGACCGCATCCTCAAGTGCACTCTACAAAATAAACATATTACTGAGCTGCGGATTGGCGCGTTCAACGAATTTTGTCAGTAATTTTTGTAGTTTATTAACCTTTATTTATTTTGGTTATGTTAATTTTATTATCGGTATTTCGATGGGTATATTTATCATGCTAGGTGCCGCTGTGGGTGCGCATTGGGCAATAAAGTTTGGTAACCGCTTTATTCGTCCTGTTTTCATCATCGTCGTTATTTCTATGTCAGCAAATTTAACTTATCATGCGTGGTTCACTCAATAACAAGGTCAAGAGGTCGTCAAATATGCAATTAGCAATCGACAGAATTACAGCTGTTTTAGATAGTCTAGCAGAGCAGGCTAAAATTATTGATACTGAAAATCAGCAGACTAAATCACATTATCTTTTAAAAGATAAAGATATCTTTTCAGAAGCTTTATTTGCCACCAATAGTGATAAAATAGGTGCATATGTTGAAGAGGTACGCGGTAAAACTATCGAATTGGCTCGGTTATTACAGAGTGGAAAAAAAGAACTATCACAAAATAGATTACAAGGTATTGAGCAACAAATATCATCAATAATCAATGCAATAAGATCAAACAAAGGGCTTCATCAAGAAGCACAATACCGATTAACAGCGATAAACGCTAGGCGCTATAAAAAAGCGGCAAAAGAACTCTTTAAATCCAGTCAAGCGCTCTATCAGCAATTAGCAGAGCACCACGAGTTTGAACGCCGCTTACTCGCTATGCTCAATGAAAGAGAGCAACTTCGTCAAAGCGCAACGCCTGCCAAAGCAAAGAAAATATTGGATGAAGTCCTTGCTCTTCATCAAAGGTTAGGTCGTTGTCGTCAGGCTATTTCAAAAATAGAGCGCGAAATAGAAGTTTCAGAAAAACCGCGATGATATCTGTTAAATAACTCGCTTTTTACTTCGTCTCGCATTAATCTTAAATGATAACAAACAATAAATTGATCCATTATTTAATCGTAAAAGAGGGCTGGAATGAGAATATCTGATGACATTCATAACTATTATGAAAAACTAGTCGTACAACACTTTGCCGCACTAAAATTACAAGAGAAATATGAAGTTGATTTTATTGCGGACTTAACCTGTGTAGTGCTCAATCAATTACCCACCCGTTATATTAGACATGAAGTTGATATGTCATTCTACTTGCCTGCTTCAGAGCGTTTTGAAATGGAAAACAATGTAAAAGTTGCGATTAGTAAGGCAATAGAGTTTATGAAAACTCACAACACTTAACTACGGCTCTTTAATCTATTAATAAGGCAAGTGGTCAAGTCAATGCTCACTTGCTTTTACCTTTAAGCATTTTCTTTAATTGATGACCTGCCCTTTTTGTTAAACCATTAAAGTTTTAATACCAATTAATATTACTCTTTTTATTCATTAACTAGCTAAATGCCTTTAACTTTGTCAGAAACCAGCTAACCCACTTAAATGACCTTAAAAGTATAAAGACATAAATATACCTGTATTATCCCTTTGCACTCATTTATGAGTGTTTCAGTGCTTACAGTTAGGATATATGAATGTGTGATGACATCAGTAAATGATTTATTAACAGCTGACAAGTATCATGAGCCCTTTAAATGACATTGCTGCCAGCAACCATCAGGCAGTAAATTAATATTTTATTGGCTTGTTTGTTACGGGATATTCTTGGGACTATCAGATAGAATTATTTCGCTAGCGATAAATACCTTCTCGAATGTATAAATGGGAGTTTTAGTTGTACAGAGTTGATAATAAAAGTTAGAAGGTATCTAAAGATTGTAAGTGATAGATGAAAAGAGTGGTGGCAACCCTAGCAGCCACACCTCGGCACATGAGTCGTCTGCTGCGGTTGCTTCCTTCCGGATCTGGCCGAGTTCACAGAGTATCATTGCGAGGGGACCGAAAGGGTCACCATAGAAAGTTGTCGTTCTCACTTCAACGGCGCGAATTATGGCTAAAGATTTAGCTTGATGCAAGCGCTAGTTATATAAATAAAATCGTTCGCTGTTTTTTTAACCACACTAGCAGGTGTATAGCTAAAATCACCTTTAAATTACCTTTAAACTATGGACGCTCGCGCGCCAACCGTTCATTAATTTCTAATAAGACTGATTTAATCACCAATAGGTTTTCTTTACCTAAACGTAATAACAGTTTATCGGCAGCATCAAGGGCTTCTATTTTTTCATCTTTGTAGCGAAACATCACACTGGGGCGAACTAAGTCTAATGATTCTTTTGGAATCTCCATATCCAAGACCTTGGTAATAGCATCATGTAACACTTCAGTAAAGTTGTCGTCTGGATAGCCTAGCTCTGCATAAGCTTGATCAATTAAAGGTTTCATTTCAAAGTACGACTGCACCAGTGTTTCACTGTCAAATGAGCGCAGTAAATCAACATAAAGTGTAAAACGTCGTGTTGCTGACTCATCCCACTTCCAATCGCTACTTGCCCCGTTATTAACCTCAGTTGCTAAAAATTTAGCATTAGGTTTAATTAACGGGCTATGTTCGTAAGCAAGATTACCTTGTGCAAAATTATCAGTAAATACCACAAAACGGCGGATCATATCTTTATCAATGACCAACTTTAACAATTCTTTACGCCAAGTAAAGCTTGGTAGCTTTTCTTGTAACCAAACATCACTTTCATTTAAGGTCGGTAATATCGGTTTAGGCGCAATAGCAACAAGAGGCTCTGTCACCACTAAAGGAAAAGCTTCTTCTTCAGCTATTATTGGCTCTATTATAGGCTCGGGCGGAATTTCAACCTTAACAACGGCCACTGGCGCCACCTCAACAACTTCTTGTTCGGTTGTCGATGACATATATAACCAAACTAAGGCGGCTATCACTATAGCAATAATAACGGCAATAATGCCCCAAGAGGTCTGTTTACCTTTTTGCGCTTTATCTTCCATAGGTACCTAATATTCAATTTATCTAAAGAATGCATGATGAGTAACCATTGCAACCCGTTTTCATCTAAGTTGCAAGGGAAATACGTGATCTATAATAACTTTTATCTGAAATTGAGTTTTTATCTTATTATCTTATTACTTAACAATTATAAAATAGCATCGTCTTGATTTTCTGGTAGTGCCTTTATAAAAGCAGGTAACTGGTTACAACGCTCAAAAATAGCATTAATAAGCGGAAATGCTGACATATCTACTTTAAAACGATTGGCATTGTAAACTTGTGGAACAAGACAAAGATCAGCAATAGTGACATAATCACCATAGCAGTATTTTCCTGAAACCTTTTGTAGTTTTTCTTCAAAGGCAGCAAAACCAATGCTCATCCAATGATGACTCCAGGCTAATTTATCTCCATCTTCAGCACCTAATGTATTAACGAGATATTGTTGTACTCGTAAGTTAGTCACCGGGTGTACTTCACAGGCGATATCTAAGGCAAGTGCTTGCACTTGTGCTTTAGCATAAATACTTACGGGATAGAGCTGTGGTTGAGGGTATTTATTATCAAGGTAATCAAGTATTGCCATACTTTGATTTAGTACCAAGTCGCCCTCAACTGTCTCATCAATTAACGTTGGAACTAAATGAGTTGGATTAAGTGCAATATAAGCTGCACTGTGCTGTTCACCGCCATTGTTAACTAAATGTACGGGTACAGATTCACAATCAATATTTTTTAAATGCAAAGCAATTCTTACTCGATATGCGGCGGACGAACGCCAATAACCAAAAAGTTTCATTTTATATCTCTATTTGTTATCTGTATGAGTTATTTATATTTTAACGGTCTTTTTATTGATGTCATATTCACGTAATTTATTTGCAATGGCGGTATGGCTTAATCCTAATTTTTTCGCTAATTGTCGAGTACTTGGATAAGCCGGATATAGTTTTCTAAGTAAATCAGCTTCAAAACTCTTAACCGCTGCATCTAAAGTTCCTTCAAATTCCTTTTCTAGATAACCATGTTCACGTGTATATGCAGGTAATTGCAGATGAGAGGTCATCACAATACTGCCTTCCATTAATGATACCGCACGAATTAATACATTTTCGAGCTGGCGAACATTACCTGGCCAGGGATAATGTTCGATAAAATCACGACAGTCATCTGACATAGTGACAATCGTTTTACCAATATGTTGACCAAATTTGACAATAAAAAATTCAGCCAGAGGAATAATATCCGAACGTCGGTCACGCAATGAAGGTATATTTAGTCCAAGTACATTTAAACGGTAGTAAAGGTCTTCTCTAAAATCGCCGGTAGAAACCATGCTAAGCAGGTCACAGTTGGTTGAACTAATGATCCTGACATTAACCCTTATCTCTTGCTCGTCATTGACGCGACGAAAAGTACCATCTTGAATGACACGCAGCACTTTAGTTTGTAATTTAGGTGACATCTCCCCCACTTCATCTAGAAATATGGTGCCACCGTCTGCTGATTCAAACAAACCCCGCTTAGCTTTATTTTCGCCTTTTGAACCCGCGCCAAAAAGTTCTGTTTCTGCATCATCATCGGGTAATGCTGCACAGCTTAAAGTCATAAAAGGTTTGTTACTGCGATCACTCGCGGCGTGACAAGCATGAGCTAAAAGTTCTTTGCCCGTGCCCGTTTCACCGACAATGAGCATTGAAGAGTCAAGGAGTGCCATACGTTTTGCTTCACGAATAACTTTACGCATCGAGCCACTACTTGCTTGTATACCGGCAAAATTATTTTCATTCGCTTGTTTAAAGGCACTTATTTGTTGGCCTAAACGTGCTTCTGATTTTAAAATTAATACCGCACCCGCTAAAACAGGGATACCGCTTTGATCAGTCACATGGATAGGCATGATATCAGCCACAAAGTCATCATCTTGAAATTTTAAGCGACGCGTTTGAGCAAGGACTTCATCGGCATCTAACCAGCGA
The DNA here is from genome assembly GCF_014077465.1 of Colwellia sp. BRX10-4. NCBI lineage: Bacteria > Pseudomonadati > Pseudomonadota > Gammaproteobacteria > Alteromonadales > Colwelliaceae > Colwellia > Colwellia sp. BRX10-4. Next base: position 268,718 of record NZ_JACGVZ010000002.1, on the reverse strand, counting down.
CTAAAGTTAAAGCCTTTTAACCAATTGCCAACATTATCGCCAATAATTTCATGATCTTTACAGCCCATAATACTGGCAGCTACGGTATTTACAATACGGATATCACCTTTTGCATCAATAGATATAAAGGGATCAGGAAAAGTTTTAATCAGCGTAGAGAGTTCATTACGCTCACGTTCAGAGGGCATAAAAGGTGTTGTTTTTACATCATTCACACCTTCAATTAAACGTAAACGCGGCATAAAGGTTTGTAATTGGCTAAATTCTAAGTCAGGTATGTTGATAAAAATTTCGCCGGGCTGCTTTAGTTCGATGCCACGTAAATTGATTTCATGTTCAACAAATATTTCTAATACTTCTCGGGCAATGCCGACTCGATCGCAACAAACAATTTCTAAACGCATTTACCTTACCTTAATAGCCAAGTATTCCTGTTTGCTATTGTAAACTAATTTGTACAACAAAAAAAAGCCCCCTGAGGTAGGAGGCTGCTATTATCTAATGTAAGCAAATATTACAAAAGTTTGTCAGTTTTTGCTGCACAAATAAAATCATTACGGTGTAGCCCTTTAATAGCATGTGTCCACCAAGTAATTTTTACTTTGCCCCACTCTAATAAAATCGCTGGATGATGGAATTCTTCTTCGGCTAATGCAGAGACTTTATTTGCAAATGCCCATGATAATTTGTAGTTCTTAAATTTATACTCACGTTCAAGCATCATAACCCCGTCACGCACTTCAGGGATCCAGTCTGGTATTTGTGATAAAAGTGCCGGTAACTCTTCATCACTCACTTGTGGCGCGCCAACTTGGCATGCTTCACATTTTTGTACAGATAATTGCTCAGTCATTATTTTTCCTTAACTCACATTGTTAATTTCTTTTGCTGGAAACTTCGCTGGGTGTAAGCCTAAGGCTTGTGCTTGCTCAACCAACTCCATAATATCAGCCACTTCATATTTTCTTAAATCATCTAAATCACTTACTTTATTCAGCATATAATAAATAGGCTGCATAACATCTATTCGATATGGCGTTCTTAATACATCAAGTATGTTAAGTTTTTCACGTTCAACAATATCGCTTTCAGTCGCGTGAATGGTTTCGCTCGGTGAAGACAAAATACCACCGCCATAAACTTTAATCCCCTCAGGGGTATCTAACAAACCAAACTCGACGGTAAACCAATATAAACGAGCTAAAAAGACTCTTTGCTCTTTAGTCGCATTGAGACCCATTTTTCCATAAGCCTCAGTATAATCAGCAAACGACTTATTGGTTAATAAAGGACAATGACCGAATATCTCATGAAAAATATCAGGTTCTTGCAGATAATCAAACTCTTCTCGGCTGCGGATAAAAGTAGCTACTGGGAATTTTTTTTCTGATAACAACTTAAAAAACGCACCAAAACCAATTAATGCCGGTACAGGCTCGCACTGCCAACCTGTTGTTTCTTTTAGTACTTTACTAACTTCTGCCAACTGTGGAATTCGGTCATGTGGTAAATTTAATAATTTTGAGCCAAATTTATATTCGTCACACGCTTTGTTTTCAACACATTTTAATTGACGAGTGATCAATTCCTGCCAAACGCTATTTTCTTCATCTGACCAATGAATGTGACCATTTTCATCAGCAACTCGCGAAATATACTTCGTCGCCATCCCCATGATATTACCTTATTTTAATTTTTATCATTATACACTCACCAATGAGTGAGTCATGTTCTACAATGATAATAAAACAAGCTAGACGGGAAAAATACCAAACGCTAACTGACTATTATTTAACCAGACAATAATAACGTATAGAAAAAATTACAAAAATGTAAATGCAAAAACAATAACAAATAAAATCAATAAGATAAAAACAACTTATTTAGGCCTCGTAAGGAATAAAACTACCTTATTAATAATTTTTTGACCTGGCTAAGTATTTTTTTCCTCACTTGAGCTGTTTTAGGGGTGTTTTCTTCAAAAGGAATGGGTCGACAAAGCTTAATAGTCTGAATACCCAAGCGTGACGTTAACATACCCGCACCAAGTCCTTGTGCCATGCGCGCAGATAACTTACCTAATAGCTCAGCACCAACCAAGTCAGCTCCTAAATCAATGACTAACTCACTCGCGCCGGCATAAGCCATATTAACAAAAACTTGTTTAATTAATTTTATTCGACTCCAGTAGCCAATTTTTAAACCATAAAGGGCGGCAACTTTGTCAATCATCCGTAAGTTTCGCCAAAACATTAGCATCATATCAACAAGTGCAATAGGACTTAAAGCAACTAATACTACGGCTTCTGTTGAGAACTTAGCTACCTCATCCAAGGCTTTTTCGTCAACTTTTGAGAGCACTTCACGCGAATATAATTGCAGTAACTCTTCATCGCTGTATTCCTCTTTGACCAACGAGTGCCAGCTTTTTTCATGCTCAGACATCAAATCACAAGGTAAATTTGCTGAAATGCTTTCACATAAGGCTTTTACGTCAATATGTCGAGGGGAAGCTAAATCGGTTGCTAATATATCTTTCGCTTTTGCTTGTGTACTTTGCTGGCGTTTAAATTGTCTTAATGCTGAATACTCTCGTATGGCCGTTGAACCAACAATAACTGACAAACCAAAGAGCAGAACACCATACATACCAGCTAAAATAGGAGATTGGGCAAAGCCCTGTTGAAAAAAGGTAAATGTTTCTACCATAACAACGCCAGCAAAAACAGTGCCTAAAACCCGCCATAACCAACGAGGCTTTGTTTTTTCCTTTGGGTTATCATCATTTAGATACCCTTGCTTAATTAACGATAAATCTTCTGATGCCTGCCAATCGTCATTACCGACAATAACTTGTTGGCCATTTGAAGGTAAATGACTTTTCTTTATAGTTAACTCATCATTTTCAAAAAGAATTTGCTGTTGATATTTTTCATCGAGTTCATTCATCTATTTTATCTCCAAGCAAAATGGTATTACTTGCTTCATTCTTATATTTATCAAGGTCGATCATTTCATTTTATCACCAAGTAAAAACTGCATCACTTGATCCATACGCAGGTGTGGTAGGCATTCATGTTGTCCAATCGGATCCATTGGAGCAAAGCTAATAAAATTAAACGTCTCTTGCTGCCAATAATCTTGTTCGGGTAATTTATTCGGCACCGCACCTGGAAAAACCGTAATTAGTTCTCCATTTTCAGAGCGTTTGCCGCGAAGCACAGGAATGTCTTGCCCCTGGTAACGACTCGTTCCTGCTTGTGTCGTTTTAACAGAAGCTAGCGCCAGTGTTTTCATTTCAATAACATCATAATTTAACTGATGTTTAGTTTGATAAACAAGCTGGTCGAGTAATCTGACTAAGTTATGGTGTTGCTCTGGCGTAACATGGTCAGCTTTGGTTGCAGCAAATAATAACTTATCAATTTTTGGCGCAAACAAACGAGAAAACAAACTGCTTTGACCATAGCTAAAGCTTTCCATAATCATGGTCATTGCCGTTTTCAAATCAGCAAAACTCTCTGGGCCGTTATTTAAGGGGGTTAAACAGTCTGCTAATACAATTTGTCTATCGAAATTAACAAAATGCTCTTTATAAAAAGCCTTAACAACACGTTCTTTATATTCAATAAATCTTGCTCTTAGCATACCGATTAAACAGTCATCACTGGCATTTTGATAAGCATTTTTATCCATTTTTTCAAAAGCAGTGAAAGGAAAAAATTGCAAGATAGGCGCATCGGCTAATTCTCCAGGTAAGATAAAGCGTCCGGGCTGAATAACCGACAAACCAAGTTCGTGTCGAAAGTGTAATAAGAGCTCAGTATATTCTTTTGATAAGTCAGCCAACCTTTGTTCATCGACCTTGGCAAAGGGATCTATTTGATTCACTTTTTCTATAAAGGTTTCTGCTGATTTAAACCTAGGTTCGGTAAGCAATAATGCTGTTGTTTGTTGTGACCACTGCTCGAACGTTTGATTTAACATCGGTAAATCAAGTAACCACTCTCCTGGATAATCAGTAATATCTAGGTATAAAGTTGCTGTATCACTGGCATATTTCAACAATGACTCTTTGGGCTTATAACGAATAGCAAGTCGCATCTCACTAATACCATGGGTCGGCTCAGGCCATGTTGGTTCATTTTGTGAAAAAGCTGACATTGCTTGGTCATATTCAAAACGGCCAATGTGTAAATGCTTTTGAGGCACTCGTTTAGCGGCAATGAAGCGCCCTTGATGAACAACATTAAAAAAACCAAGTTGTGAATTATTGCCTTCATTAACGAGTTGGTTGACTAAAGAAGTAATAAAGGCTGTTTTACCACTACGGCTAAGACCTGTAACGGCCAAAGTAACGTGTTGGTCAAGCGTTCGATTTAATAAATCACTCGCTTTTTGCTTTAATTTATTCAGCTTTATTTTATTTATAAATGCCATGAATTATCTTACTGAAAGTTATAATAATATTTAATGGTTACACTTAATCACAAAGATAAGTCGTACGCTTAACTATTTATTAAGTGAACAACCCAAAAAGGCGGCAAAAGCCGCTTTTAAATTTTTTATTGATCACAACTTATTGATTTCTCGAGAAACAGTAAATTCAGGTGAGGTAACATAATGCTCCATCGCTCGAACTTCCCTTTCTAGGGATTTAAATTTATGCCTAATATCCTGAAAAGCTTGTTTAGGTGGCTCTCCAGATTGCCAAATACGCGATTTCACCTTAATAGACTCAGAAGAAAGTTCTTCTTCTGTGTTCATGGTAGCTGATGCATATTGTGATTGTGCTGGTTGTGGTTTTTTAGTGGTAGCGCCTGGTTTTTTATCTAAAATAAACCAACCAGCAATATAAATAACGACAAACCAACCCATACCTAGCAAAACACCCGAAACCACTAGGATACGCACTAACCATGTTTCCCAGCCAAAGTAATCAGCTAGACCAGCACAGACGCCAGCAATTTTTCCTTGGGTCGAGTTTCTGTATAATTCACCACGGCGCTTGTCTGTCATACCTTGCTTCTCCAGTCAGGTGTTTCAGCATCTAAAATAGCTTCAAGCGTTTTAATTCTATCGGTCATTTTATCCGCTAATTCAGAAAGTTCAGATAATTGCTTGTACTCTTCTTCACTAAAACCTTGGGTTATCTGGCGCTTACTTCGGTAATGTAAAATTAACCAAATAGGGGCAACTAACAACATAAAAATGATGACAGGAACCATTATAAGTTCTTCCACAGTACTTCTCCTTATAAGTTATTCAACACAAACTGAGTTATTTAGTTTTTCTTATCTGATTTCATTTTAGCTTTTAATTGCGCTAATTCATCATCAATATTTTCATCAGACTCTAAATCAGAGATTTCATCTGCTAATGATTTGCTCCCTAAATCAAGTGACTCAACTTGTGATTCAATATCATCAATTTTACGTTCATAACTGTCAAAGCGACTTAGTGCGTCATTAACTCGACCACTATCGATATTCTTTTTAACTTTTAAACGAGACGTCGCTGTTTTTTCTCGCATGATAATTGCTTTTTGTCTTGCTTTTGCATCGGCTAACTTTTCTTGTAACTGAGAAACTTCACTTTGTAATTTAGCAATATGATCATCAACGTGGTTCAACTCATCTAAAAGTGACAGTGCATTCTCAGCACACTTTTTCTTTTCAACGAGCGCCGCTCTTGCTAAATCTTCACGGCCTTTACTTAAGGCTAGTTCAGCCTTTTCTTGCCATTGTTGCTCATCTTTTTCAAAACGAGTCGCTTGACGAGATAAATCTTTCTTATCCGCTAAAATTTTAGCCGATGACGAACGTACTTCAACTAAAGTATCTTCCATTTCTTGAATGATCAACCGTACCATTTTTGCAGGATCTTCTGCTTTATCTAACAGGTTGTTAATATTCGAATTAATAATATCTGTAAACCTAGAAAAAATACCCATAACAACTTCCTCATTCAATAATTTAATTTAATGTTACTTATATTCTTTATTCATGTTTTGCGCCAAGTTTTACTATTAACTTAACTTCATGTTTTAAATAAAGTTATTATAATTAAAAAAAACACTTCAAACCTGGCGATTAATAAAATACACTATTTGTTAGTGAAATAAACCAATTATTAGGTCAAGTAATGTCGCGTTTTAATCAAAAGGATAATCTTCTTGGACAAGCAAATAATTTTCTTGAAGTTTTAGAGCAAGTATCACAAGTAGCGCCTTTGAGTAAACCTGTGCTTATAATTGGAGAAAGAGGAACAGGTAAAGAGCTTATTGCGGCTCGGCTTCATTACTTATCTAAACGTTGGGATCAAAATTATTTAAAGCTTAATTGTGCGGCATTAAATGAAAACTTATTAGAAACAGAATTATTTGGCTATGACAGTGGTGCATTCACCGGCGCAAGTAAACGTCATGAAGGTCGTTTTGAGCGTGCGGACAATGGCACCCTCTTTCTTGACGAAATAGCCAATACCACGGGGTTAATTCAAGAAAAACTCTTAAGAGTCGTTGAATATGGTGAGTTTGAGCGTGTGGGTGGCTCAAGAACTATTAATACCAATGTGCGCTTAATTGCCGCAACCAATGAAGACTTACCTACCTTAGCCGATGCTGGTGAATTTAGAGCAGATTTACTTGACCGACTTGCTTTTGATGTTATCACTCTACCACCGCTTCGAGAGCGAATTGAAGACATCATGATGTTAGCTGAAAGCTTTGCGATTAACATGGCGCGCGAATTAGAATTTGAGCTCTTTAGCGGTTTTACTGAAAAAGCGAAACGTGCCATGCTTGAATATCATTGGCCTGGAAACGTACGAGAATTAAAAAATGTTGTCGAGCGTAGTGTTTATCGTTGTAATAACCCACATTTACCCGTGCATGACTTAGTCATTGACCCATTTGAGTCCCCTTATCGACCTTCTCAGCGCATTAAAACCCAAGACAGGATATCGGTGGTAGCGCCGAGTGTTGATAAAGAGAAAAACGAAGAAAAACGTCAAGAAGTAATCCATCAACAATTGCCCGTTAGTCAATCATTGGTCTTCCCTTTATCATTAAAAGACCTTTCTCAGGATTATGAGATTGATTTGATTCAGTCTGCTTTAGAAAATTGTCAGTATAATCAAAAGAAAACTGCCGACGCACTCAAATTAACCTATCATCAACTAAGAGGTTACTTGAAAAAGTATAACTTATTAGAAAGTGCAGTAGATGAAGGGTAGTTGAGCTATATGTCGATATTCGCTGTTAAAAAACATTTTTTGAAGATAATGATATTGCCATTTTTATGTTGGATGACGGCATGTGATATTGATAATGATCCCTCATTAAGTGACCATAGTATTGTCTATTGCTCAGAAGGCTCTCCTGAAAGTTTTAATCCGCAAACGGTTACCTCTGGTACCACCATTGATGCTACTTCTAATCAACTCTATAACCGATTAATTTCATTTAGAGGCGAAGAAAATACTATTGCTCCGTCGTTAGCAAAGTCATGGCATGTGACACGTGACGGTAAAATGGTTACCTTTTATTTACGCAAGAATGTTGCCTTTCATCAAACCGATTATTTTACCCCAACACGTTTTTTTAATGCCGATGACGTACTGTTCAGTTTTAACCGTATTTTATTACCTAAGCACCCTTTTCATCAAGTTTCGGGTGGAAAATACCCTTTTTTTCAAAGTGTAAGTTTTTCAAATGTCGTTGAAAGTATTGAAAAAATCAATGAATACACGATACGTTTTAAGTTCAAATACGCAGACAGTTCAATTTTGGCTAACATTGCCAGTGACTTTGCCGTCATATTATCAAAGGAATATGCTGACACCTTAGTGTTAAAAAATATTAAGCGAGAAATAGACACGCTGCCCATTGGCACGGGTCCCTTTAAACTAAAAGACTATCGTCCCGGCTCCTATATTCGCTATGCCCCCCATAAAACGTACTGGGATCAACCGAGTACTTTAGAGCAGCTTATTTTTGATATAACGCCTAGTAATACTGGGCGATTAACAAAATTATTAGCGGGTGAATGTGATGTAATTGCTTTTCCCATTGCTCATAACAAAATAAAAAGTAAACCTGAATTAGAGCTACAAGCAGTGACTTCTTTTAATGTCGGTTATCTTGGTTTTAATGCCCTAAAGCCACCTTTTAATAATGTAAAAGTACGTCAAGCGGTTGCATTAGCCGTTAACAAGCAAGCCATTATTGAAACTGTCTATCAATCTAGAGCGGATATAGCACATAGTTTATTACCTACAACCTCTTGGGCTTATGATAAGAATACTTTACCGCAAACATTTGACTTAGCTGAAGCTAAAAGATTGCTAACTGAGGCTGGCTTTCCTAATGGTTTTACTATGAATCTCTGGGCGTTACCGGTACAACGGGCATATAATCCAGACGCGGTTACTATGGCTAAATTAATTCAAGCAGATTTAAAGAAAATAGGTATTAATGTGTTAATTGAAAACTCTCTCGATATGGGCTCTTTTCTTGAACAGCTGTCAAAAGGTGAGCATCAGAGTGTCTTATTAGGCTGGTCAGCGGATCACCCAGACCCAGACAACTTTTTTACACCACTGTTGAGCTGTTCATCGGCTAGGAGTGGTAATAACAGAACATTTTGGTGTCATAAAAAGTTTGATAACTTAATACAGCGAGCATTAGAAACAACAAATGTGGCACAACGTAAAAAATTTTATAGCCAAGCGTTGGCGATTATTTCAACTGAAGTACCGTTAATTCCCATTGCCCACTCTAAACGATTTCAAGCAAGGAAAAATATTGTTAAGGGTGAACTATTATCTCCCTTTGGTGGTATCGACTTTAGCAGGGTGAGTAAAAACTAATATGCTAATATTTACTCTACGCCGCCTAAATTTATTCATTTTCACCATGTTTCTACTGACTTTACTGTCTTTTAGTTTGAGCTTTTTATTTCCTGGTGAGCAGTTAATCAATATTTCTGGGCAAATCAATGCGACACCTAAGCAGTTGATCGTTTTAGCTGAGCAGTATCAAACAAATAATAATATTGCTCAGCAATACTTTGCGTATATAAGTCATCTTTTCCAGGGAGACTTAGGTATTTCAATGGCCAGCCAATTGTCTATAAGTAACGAGATCATGCGCTTCTTACCAGCGACAATTGAACTGACCTTAGTGGCACTTTTTATTGCTATGGTCTTTGGCATTCCTATTGGCTTTATTGCCGCTATTAAACACCGTAAAGCTACCGACAATATTATTTTAACTATTTCTATGCTGGGTTATTCAATTCCTGTTTTTTGGTTAGGCTTACTAGCGATTCTTATTTTTTCTATCCAATTAGGTTGGTTGCCATCAGCAGGACAGCTTAGCTTAGTGTTTGAAATAGAACATGTTACTGGCATACAGTTTATAGATATTTTATTAAGTGACAGTCCTTATAAATGGCAAGCTTTTCAAGATGCCAGCGCACATATATTTCTGCCAGCGTGTGTTATCGCCCTTGCGCCTGCGACCATTTTTGTGCGCTTAGCTCGCACAGCAATGATGGATGTGCTCGACAGCCAATACATACGGGCAGCTAAAGCAAAAGGGCTAAGCTTTAAACAAATTATTTATCATCACGCGATACGAAATGCTATGGTGCACGTTATTCGTGATGTTGGCTTACAGTTTGCTAACTTAGTAACTATTGCCATGGTGACTGAAGTTATCTTTAGCTGGCCAGGCATCGGCCGATGGTTAATAGAAAGTATATTTCAGCGTGACCACACATCAATTCAAGGTGGGCTTTTAGCGCTTTCTAGTTTTATTTTTATTGTGCATATTGTCATCGATTTTATCTATGCAGCACTTAATCCTTTAGCAAGAGAGAGTCGAAATGGCGCGTGATAAAATATACTTAGAGGAAGAGTTTCCTTCACCGTTACTGCAACTTTGGCATAATTTCAAAGTAAAACCTGTAGTGATGATAGGTTTTAGCTGTTTTATTTTCTTAACAATTCTCGCTTTATTTGCACCTTTTATTACCCCTTATACTCCCGTTGAAAATCACTTAGATTTTTTATTACTGCCACCAGCATGGCACGAAGATGGTAATGTCAGTTTTTTATTAGGCACCGATAATTTGGGTCGTGACATGTTGTCTCGCTTAATGCACGGCACGTCACTAACTTTTGGCTTAAGTTTTGTTGTGGTGCTTATTTCTTTAGGTATTGGTGGTGTTATTGGCTCGGTATCAGCTTTAACATCAGGAATAAAATCAAGCTTTCTTAACCATTTTCTTGATGTGATTTTATCTATCCCTTCTTTATTACTGGCCATTGTTATAGTTGCTATCTTGGGGCCAGGGTTGAGTAATACCTTATGGGCGATTATCATCGTGCTCATTCCACAGTTTGTCCATATAACCCGTAATGTCGTTACTCAAGAGTTCAGAAAAGACTATGTACTGGCTTCACGATTAGACGGCGCAAGTTCATTTAGAATTTTATATTACTCTGTTTTCCCCAATATTCTAGAGAAATTAATTAGCCAAGCAACGTTAGCCCAGTCTGCTGCGATACTTGATATTGCTGCATTAGGCTTTCTTGGATTAGGCGCACAAATTCCCATGGCAGAGTGGGGGGCGATGCTAAAAAACGGTATCGATTTATTCTATATTGCTCCGTGGACGGTTTATCTGCCTGGTTTGGCGATTCTTTTTGCCGTGGTGGCAACTAATTTAGTTGGTGAAGGTATGAGACACGCCCTTAAAATCAGTAAGGAAGCTTAATGAACCTTCTCGACATCAGAAATTTGTCTATTGTGCTAAAATCAGCGACTAACCCTATTTTAGCGGTTGACCGTGTCAGTTTAACCATGAAAGAGGGTGAAGTTCGTGGTTTAGTTGGAGAGTCTGGTTCAGGAAAATCTTTATTGGCTCAAGCTATTATTGGCGTACTTGATGAAAAATGGCATGTCGACGCCGATAGGTTTCACTGGCGAGGAAAAGATTTAATGCGCTTATCTGTTGATGAACGTAAAGCCATTATTTCAAAAGATGTCGCGATGATATTTCAAGAGCCGATGGCGTGCTTAGACCCAACGATGACCATAGGGATGCAACTTACCGAGGCGGTTGATGGCGAACAATTAACGGGTTATTTTTGGCAAAAAAATCAACAACGTAAAGAAACCGCGATTAGTCTTTTACATAAAGTCGGTATTAAGCAGCATAAAATTTGTTTAAAAAAATATCCTCATCAGCTTAATGAAGCGTTATGTCAGCGAGTCATGATCGCCATGGCACTCGCCAAACGCCCTATTCTCCTCATTGCAGATGAACCAACTACGGCAATGGAGAGTACCAATCAAGGCCAAATTTTTCGCCTATTGGCGAGTTTAAATCAATTAAAAAACATGTCGATATTATTGATAAGTCATGACCTTGAGAATGTCACACATTGGACAAATACCATTACGGTAATGTACAGCGGACAATTTGTTGAAGCGGGTACCACTAAGCACATATTTGAACAACCGTTTCATCCCTACACTCGAGCACTGGTTGATAGTAGCCCAAAATCAAATAGTGGCTTGCCAGCAAAATCACGGTTGATGGCGCTACCCGGCAGTATTCCTATTTTACAACATTTACCTATAGGTTGCCGATTAGGCCCAAGATGCCCTAGAGCTCAACAGGCCTGTGTTGTAGCACCTAAGGTAACAAACTATCATGGCCATCAATTTAGCTGCCACTTCTCGCTAAAGGGAAGTTATTAATATGACAATATTATTACAGGTTAATAATTTAAGTAAGTCGTTTAGAATAGGCCGAAAATGGTTTAATCAAAAATATTTTACCGCACTCGAACCGATTTCATTTGAGGTACAAGCTCACCATACCTTAGCTATTGTTGGAGAAACCGGATCGGGTAAATCAACCTTAGCAAAATTATTGGTTGGTGCGGAACTGCCTTCAACAGGTAGCATAAAACTTAATGGCCAAACATTACAACCTGGAGACTTTAAGCAAAGATGCCAGCATGTACGGATGATATTTCAAGACTCTGGGACAACATTGAACCCAAGCTTAACCATTGGGCAATTGCTGAATGAACCTTTATTGATCAATACCAAATTAAATGAAGAAGACCGCCACTGTCTGATTCGAGAAACATTACAAAAAGTAGGTTTGCTCGCTGAACATATGAATTTTTATCCGCACATGTTCTCTGGTGGTCAGAAACAACGCATATCATTAGCTCGGGCGATAATATTACAACCGCAGGTGATTATATTAGATGAAGCCTTAGCTTCTCTCGACCCTTCGTTACGCTCGCAAATGATTAACTTGTTGCTCGATTTACAAGAACAGATGGGACTCGCTTATATTTTAATTTCTCATAACTTAGGTATTGTTAGGCATTTTAGCGATAAGATAATGGTTTTAAGTAAAGGACAAGTCGTAGAGATGGGCGACACCGCAAAAATTCTCAGTCGACCAAAACATCAATATACCAAAAAACTTATTCTCAACCAAAGATTCCAACTGTTACACCGCTAACAACTCGCTTAATGGTTATATCAATAAAGCCAGCAAATGCTGGCTTTATAAGAGTGAAGATAAAGTAACCAAGACTTTATTTCTCAGCGCGTCCCATAAATTTACGTTCTTCGGTATTCACTTTGATTTTATCACCGATTGAAATATGTTCTGGCACCTGAACGGTTAAGCCCGTAGATAAAATTGCCGGCTTAGTGCGAGCTGTTGCCGAGCCACCTTTAATTGATGGGTCTGTTTCAGTAATAACCAGTTCAACACTCGGGGGTAAATCAATACCAACCGCAGCACCATCAACAATAATAATTGATAAACCTAAGGTATCTTCACAAATAAATAGAGCTTCGTCAGCAATACTTTCTTTGTTAAGATTGTATGGCGTGTAATCTTCATTGTCCATAAAGACATATTCATCACCATCGATGTATGAAAACATCGCGGGACGTCGGCTTAAGTCAGCAAAGTTCAGCATATCCGAGTCTTTAAACGTCTCATCAATCTTACCGCCAGTGACAACATCGTACATACGCATACGGTATAAACTACCACCAGCACGACCTTGAGGAACTGAACGCTCTATATCTCTTACAATAAATACTTTTCCGTTATGCTCTACCGCAGCATTTTTCTTTATATCACTGGCCTTTGGCATGGATAATAATTCCTAAAATTAAATGTCAGAGAAAAATAGCACGAACTTAACATGATGAAAATGTTTTAGTATGCAAATTTTTCGGTTTTATCAGGTTATTCACTTTTTAAAATATAATCTAAACCGCCCGTTATAGCAGCCACTTGCGCAAGAATGCAATTTTCATCGTCAACTTTTGGGCTATCAGGGTAAACTTCGGTGGTGGTCAAGAATTTAGCATTGGTTAAGCCCATACATAATCCTAGCTCTCGCGCAGCATAATTTATAACGCCAGGCTGTTCAAGGGGTACGCCGATCAATTTACCGCTTTTGTCAGCGGGCGCTATATGGGTAACTTCTTCAACGGCATCAATAATCGCTTTTTGAAAGTCAGCGACTGGCTTTACGCTATCGGCGACTAAATAAAAGCCATCAGGGATTTGCCATTCTTTTTCTTGTATCGCATCTCGAGCACAAAGTGCTGGCCGAAATGTGGAATTATCAGTGTCAGTCGTTTCGTGTAAATCAATATGCACGAAAATATCACGGTTGAGCTCGGCAACATACTTCATTATCGCTGCTGATTCTTGCGCTGGACTGTTTTGATAAAAAGAACGATTAGGGTCTATCGCTTTGCAATTCCAACGGTTAACCGTTTCATAACCCCAAGGGCTGATACAAGGCGCAATGACAATATTAAAGTGTTCCGCATATTTGCCAGCTTGTGTTTGGGCAAAGCGTAATGCACCCTGCACACCGCTGGTTTCATAGCCATGAACACCACCGGTCACTAAAACTGTTTTTTTATTGTCTTGCCAGTTTTTTGTTTTAATCACATACAAAGGATAACGACTTTCATTAAGCGATAATGCGCCATACTGAAGAACATCAAAATCTTCTTTTATTGCGCTTATCTTTTCAACGACTTCATCTTGATATGAACGGGTTACCGTTTGTGCTTTAAACCACTGAACATTTTCTTTTTCAGTCCATTTTTTGCCCGGCGTTCCAATCGGATAGTTTTCTTCTTGATTCATTTGATTTTCTTTTGATATTGTAAATATTATCAGCAAGTTTACACGCACATAGGAACAACCGTAAGGTCATTATCAATAAATACGCTGATTCAACCAGAAAAAAGGATAAAGCTCAACAATCAGCCTTATCCTTTAAGCTAAATAGACTACTGCGGGCAGTTCAATGGTGCGCTATTCGCTTTGCTTGGCACTAATCGAATATGGTTAACAGATAAATTAACCGCGCCCGAGGTACGCAATTCAAAAGGCACAGCAATTTTACTCAGCTGTAGACCTTTCTCAGCAAAGCAATTTAAGCTAATAGCAATATCTTGCCACTCACCTTGCTTAGATGCCGCTAATTGGGCTTGAATATTATAACTTGCCTGACAATTTGCGCTGTCGCCAATCGTTCCACAATTCATGGTGATGTAAACAGGCGTGTTAATATCACTGTCTCTTTTAACTGAAAATGTTAAGGCCGAATTTTTTTCAAGTTCACTAGTAAGATCTTCTCTAAAACCGTTGCTGTTGATAAATTTAACTCCCGCACTCGCTGCGCCAGTGGTCTTGAGTCGAAATGAATCTTCTTGTATCTCTTTATCAACTGTTCGATAAAAAATTCCTTTAAGTGATTCACTACTCGACTCTATTTCAATGCTTTGTTGTTGAGAAAATAATAACATTTTCCACGGCGCTATCGCCTTACCTAGGAAAATATCAGTAATTAAATGCGTATTAAGCGCCACATTAGAATGCTCAGATAAGTCAGCTAATAAAGTGTCATCTTGATAGGTTAAACCATAACCATATGAAAATAATGGTTGGTAGTCTTCGTCAAAACGATTGACAATTTGTGTCGGTAGTTTAGGCCAAGAGAAAGACAATTTACCGGTAAAGTCGTGTTGGATGTTATCAGCTAGGCTTTTCAATAAAACATCTGCGATTGCTTTACCCTCAGAGCCCGGTAGCCATGCAGCGACAAAAGCATTACTAGCATTGAGTTCGGCATTGACCCACATGGGTCGACCACTAATAAAAACAGCAACAACAGGTATTCCCTTTGCTTTAAGTGATGTAAGTAATGCTAAATCTTTTTTATGACCACGCTGATATTCAAGGTTATCAATATCACCATGCCCTTCGGCATAAGGTTCTTCACCAAAAACGACAATCGCTACATCGGGTTTGTTTGTGTAGCTGCCATCAACACTCAAAGTGACTTGACCACCTGCAGCACTGACTTGTTGTTCAATCCCAGAATAAATAGAAGAGCCACCGATAAAGTCTGAATTTTTATTACCGGTTCCTTGCCAAGTAATACTCCAGCCCCCTGACTGTTTACCGATATTATCAGCGGCATCGCCGGCCACTAAGATGTGCTGCTTAGGTGATAAGGGTAATAGCTGCCCGTTGTTTTTTAACAGCACTAAGGATTCTCGAACGGCCTGACGAGCGACTTCGCGGTGCGACTCACCGCCAATTAAGGCGATGTTCCCTGATAAAACACGCTTGGCAGGACTGGGCTTTTCAAAAAGCCCGGCCCGGACCTTCACCCGTAAAATACGCGTTACGGCATCATCAATACGTGACTGCAGAATATCGCCTTGCTTTACTTGTGCAATTATATTGTCATAGAGTGGTCGCCACGCTTCTGTTGGCACCATAAAAATATCTAAGCCAGCATTAACCGCCTGAGCGCAATTTTCTTTAATACAGCCTTTAACTTGTCCGTGACCATTCCAATCACCGACAACAAAACCGTCAAAACCCATTCTATTTTTCAAGACATCGGTTAGCAGATACTTATGACCATGTACTTTATCTCCATGCCAACTATTAAATGAAGCCATTACCGACTGAGCTCCCGCCGTTAAACCGCCAACATAGCCTTGGGCATGCACAGTAAAGAGCTCTTGCTCGCTCGCTATATTTTCGCCTTGATCATCGCCACCTTGCGTACCGCCATCACCGATAAAATGTTTAATGGTACTGATCACGCGTTTATCACCTAAAAAATCTTTATTCGCATGACCTTGTAAACCTTTAACGACTGACGCTGCGTATAAGCGAACAATCTCGGGATCTTCTGAGTAGCCTTCATAGGTTCTTCCCCAACGATCATCTCTAACCACGGCAACGGTTGGAGCAAACACCCAATCAATACCAGTAACCATGACTTCTGTCGCGGTTATTTCTGCTATTTTCTCAATAAGTGTCGGATTATTTGCTGCGCCCAAGCCAATATTATGAGGAAAAAGTGTCGCTCCGATAACATTATTATGACCGTGCACCGCATCAGTGCCCCACATCGTTGGAATTGTTGAACCATCGAGTGAATCATCAACAGATGCTTGATACATTTTCTCAGCTAATAAAACCCAATCAGCAGGGGTCGAATGCTTATTATTATTGGGGAAACCTCCACCACCATTTAAATAAGAGCCAAAACCATAGGTACGCATATCCTCAAGGGTAATATCACGAATTTCAGGTTGGATCATTTGCGCCACTTTTTGTTGCAAGGTCATCTCAGCCAGAAAGTTAGCCACTCTTTGTTCGACTTGCGTATCTTTTTTAACGTCACTTTCAAGTTGAGGCCAAATTTTATCGGCTTTATTGCTATCAATAGCTTGTGTCTCTGGCACCGTCAACGTCAAATTTTCAGCAGGGCTGCAGCCAAGGATTAATAACGAAAGCGTGATAAGAAACCCATTTTTTTTGTCAAATTTTAAGTATTTCATTGCGTTGATATTCATTATGTTTTTATGACTACCTTGCTACCCTTCAAACCGTAAAAGACGATATAGATGTAACAAAATAAAGGTAAGATAAAAGCAAACTGCACACTGATACTATCCGCTAACAGGCCCTGTAATACGGGGACGATGGCGCCACCAACGATCGCTAAGCAAAGGATACCCGCTCCCTGACTGGTGTGCTTTTTAAGGCCACTTAACGCCAAACTAAAAATCGTTGGAAACATAATAGAGTTAAATAACCCGACTAATAAAATGGCCCACATCGCTATACTGCCAGAGCTCAAAATAGTGATGGCAATTAAAATCACTGAACAAAGCGCATTAAAGGCTAAGGTTTTACCCGCATCAATTTTTTGCATGACTGCAGCGCCAATAAAACGCCCAACCATAGCTCCGCCCCAATAATAAGTAAGGTACTTTGCCGCTTGAGTTTCTTCTAAACCAGCGATATCAGTTTCACCTAAAAAGCTCACCAAAAAGCTGCCAATTGACACTTCTGCGCCAACATAAACAAAAATACCGATAGCACCTAAAACTAGATGGCGATACTGCCATGCCGACCCTTCAATTTTTTCGCCATCAACGACCTCAGCACTTTCAATATGTGGAAGTTTTAAGAAAGCAAAAATAGCAGCAAGCACTAACAAGGCCGCCATCAGTCCTAAATAAGGCAGTTGTACCGATTCAGCACTGTTTGCTGACATTGAATCAGTCACTTCGTTTAAAATTAATAACGCGCCAAAATAAGGTGCGATAGTTGTGCCTAAAGAATTAAACGCTTGGGTCATGGTTAATCGTGACGAAGCGGTTTCTTTTTTACCCATTAAAGTCACATAAGGATTTGCAGAAACTTGCAAAACGGTAATGCCACTAGCTAAAACGAATAAAGCCGCTAAAAAAACCGGATAACTATGTAAAGAAGCGGCGGGATAAAACATTAAACAACCCAAAGCCGCAATCACTAAACCAACCACAATACCTTTTTGATAGCCCATTTTTTCGACAAACCATCCCGCAGGCAAAGAAACCAAAAAATAAGCGCCAAAAAAGCAAAACTGCACTAGCATGGACTGTGCATAACTTAACGAAAAAATAGCCTTTAAATGGGGGATCAAAATGTCATTTAAGCAGGTAATAAATCCCCACATAAAAAATAATGATGTCAGTGAAATTAACGCAAAGCGAGTAGAGTTATCTCCACCAAATCCATTAGATGAATTCGCTTGTGAGGTTTTGCTTTGATCTAAAGTAAAAGATGTTCCAGCCATGTGGTGAGGTCCTATTGCTTAAAAATAAACACAAAGAATTTAGCTACGTCCGGTAGCAAGTTTATTCTTTATATCGCTTAAAATTGGTGATGTTAATAACAAACCTATATCAGGCTTTATTATTGACTTTTTTTTATTATAATTTGGCAGTAAAACCGCGAGAACACTGTTTACTGTCATTAATTTATCTTGAGTGATACAACAAATAGTTGCAATTTAAATGAGGTGTAGTGGGTAATCAATGCGTTAAAAGCGAATTTAAATAACACCGTAAGATGAATTAACCCAATAGCAGACAAAATTAAATCGCAAAAGGGTTTAATTAATTACCTCTGAGCTAACTTAACATGAAATAAGGGCTCTTATGGCTGCAAAGTGGCTTTATATTGCAGATCAAAACAGTGTCTCGGCTTTTATTAATTGACGATTCAAATAATCTCGTTGTTTTTTAATTTTCAAAGCTTTAGGTTTCACTTTTTGTACTTCTGTAACAATTTTATCGACTGGCCAACCTAGTGCTAATAGTAATAAAGCAATAACAGTTCCCGTTCGACCTGTGCCGCCTTTACAATGAATAGCCACCACACCTTTTTTTTTCAATTCATCGACTATGGTCGGTTTATTTATTGCCCATTGTGTTTCAAAAGCCGTACTCGGCGCTTCATCATCAATAATTGGCAATTGCAGCCAACTAAGCTGATGCTGGCGACAGAGTTCAGGTAAAGAAAGTACCTTGTTACTTGCCATTTCTTCATCAAACATTAAAGTGATCAGCATTGAAACACCCGCTTGCTTCAACTGCTTAAGTGATTGTTCCAGGCTAACTAATTTAGTGCCGGGACAAGGGGTAAATATCAGCTTAGCACCGTTATCCAGCGCTATGACTTCAAAGGGATGTTTATTCACTTAATCTTTACTCTTATTAGTTATATGGCTTGTTAAAACAATTAAAAACTAAAGCTTAACACGCACTGTTTGCAGAGCATTAGCGGCAATAGATACTTGTGCATATTGACTACCAATTTGTAATGAATAGTTTATTGGTGCTTTAGTGGTATTAAGTAATTGTACACTGACCAAACCATTATCATTAATCGCAGCGCTGGCGTGTAAAGCATCTTTGTCTAAGCCATCTAACTGTTGATTAACCTGTAATGCCGTATCACCTGGTCGAATGGTTTTACTAAACTGTGCTAATACATAATAAATCGGGGTGTAATAAACCTCACCTGTCTCAGTATCAATCATGATAGGTGCACCACAAAAGTTACCTACGTGATTAGGGCCACCATGCTTATCGAGTACGATGTTCCAATCTATCCAGCCCTCTAGCCAATGATCTAAACTAACAATAATATTACGTGCATAACGATGAACGGGGGTGTATATGGGATGATCCTCAGGTTTAGGCGCCCAAGTTGCGGTGTACGCCCAGTCGGTCGCATTTTTGTTCCACCAAAAATCATCATTATTGAACCAGTTACTTTCTTTAAAGCGAACAGGATCTAAGATACCTGCTGGTGCATCTTTACCTAAATCATCAATCGTACCTTCGGTATGTATAATTGAAAACTCTGGAAATTTTTCATGAACCCTGTCAAACACATCTTCATTAACTTGATTACTGCTTTCGTACCAATGAACGGCTGTACCATATACATACTCAGACGTTTCTTTGTCCCCGAGTATTTCATCAGTCCAATGCTCCATTTCATCACGATTTTGGTCATAAATAAGTAATTTAACCGCGTTGTGCGCACTCGCTTTTAATTTTGGACCTAAATGGTCCTTAATAAAAGTATTTTGGGTCTTAGGTGTAAAATGCATACTTTCCCATTGACCACTGTTGCCATGCGGTTCATTTACTGGCGTTAGTGCCCAGAGTTCAATACCCTCTTGCTGATATGCATCGAGGTACTTAATAAGGTAGTCTGCATAAGTAGCGACGTACTGTGGTTTTAATTCGCCGCCCGTGCCTTGGTGATTATTTTCAGGTGTTGGCTTAACATAATAGTCTTCAATCGTTTTCATCCAAGGTGGCGCAGTCCATGCGGAAGCGACTATCTTTAAATCTTTGTCAACTTGCTGATTTTTTATCGCGTAAGCTTCTTTTATCATTGGCAACAAATCAAATTGCTCATCTTTAATACCAGGGTAATGTTGAGCGCTAAAACCATCACTGTCTACCGCGATACTGAATGAGGTTAAGTTAGCGTCATCTTTACGTTCTGCATATGAATAGCGACCGTCCACGGCAAAGTCTGTTGCACCAATGTGCGTGCGTGCTATTGAAAAATTAGCGCCCTTTTCGCCGTAAATATTTTCCATCACCTCTGCTCGCTTATCTTTAGTTAAGTGTGCAAGCACAAAAGCGGAAGATTCAGTGAACGATGTACCAATACCAATAATTTTTTGTTTTTTAATATCTGGCCTTACCACAATAACCTTGCCCGTAGCTGTACCTTGTTGAAAGATTAAATTCTGCTGTGGCGCTATTTTATCACCGGCTTCACTAGTCAGTAATATTTCTTGGGTCATTGAAAGCTGGTAATTAATATCGGTGGTATTATTATTCATTTGAGTTGCCTGATTTACTGGTGCACAACTCATTATGGTGAGAGAAGTGATTGTTATAATAAATAACTTATGAATGAATTTTTTTTCAATATTATTCATTTTATGATGCTCATGTCTGTGAGAAGAAAAAGAAAAACTTAATGCTTATCTAAGCGGTTATTTAGCCAAGATAAGCTTACCGAACATACCCGCATCTATCCAACCACGATCAGCCGCTCCACCTTCTGCAGATTCTGAGCCAATAAAGTTTTCACGTAGTTCACTGCCGTCGTTATCACAATAAGCCACCATGAGTCCCATCACTTTGCCAGCAAACAAAGCGACTGGTTTGTTAATATGGCTTGAGTCTGTTGTGGTGTCTTGATATTCATCGTTATAAATATCGATGCTTAGTTCCCAAATAACCGTGTTGCCTTGTTGTTTCCAGTTACTTTGAACATGATGTGAATAGTTCTGCGGTTTTTTGTTGGTACCTATATCTATGGCTTGGTTATCAAGAGACATGTGGTAGGCAAATGCATTATGGTTATATTGGTGATCACCGCCAGAGAAATCTTCATCAATAAAAATCTCTAAGCAATCGTCATCCCAATATTGGCTCAAGGGGTCACGATGAGTATCGATGAGAATGTCATCAATAATTTCAGCTATAATATATAATTTAGCTTGCGTCCAAACCACCTTGTATCGGCCTTGAAAGTCTTCTTTTGAAAATTCTGGACCTAACCAACGTTGATCTAAATTTTGCCACTGTGCTAATTGCCAAACACTTTCATTGGCAATACCATCAACATTTGGCGCTTTTTCAGCATGGGGTGCATAATAATTAAGTCGATTAGCCGCGTGACTATCGGCTGCATAGCAAGGCACAATTGATGCCATAGAAAAAATGGACGCAATAATTATCTGTTTAATACTTAACATTTAATATCCCTTAATTGACAATGACTGTTTACCCAAGTGAGTAACATCTACAGATATATCAATCATCTAATGAGCGGCTATTTTTAACAACCGTATTACGATAAAGGGGATTTTAGAAGCGGTAGGCTGGTCAATATAAGGCAATAACAAGATCACCTGAATAAAAAATGCCATATTGACCACAAGTTGTCGTCAATATACTACATGTCAGTTAAAAAACTCTTGATCACTTCTCGATAATTACGGCTCACTTTAACTTGGTCATATTCACCTAGTTTAAGAAAAAACTCACCTTTAGTATGAGGGATCACTTTTTGGATATAATTAAGATTAACAATCGTTGAACGGTGCACACGTTTAAACATTTCAGAGTCTAAATCTTCCAGCAAATTTTTCAAGGTGCAGCGTTTAATATGGGTAACTCCTTGCGCATGAACACAAACATAATCTCCTGCTGCGTCAACCCATTCAATATCGGTTTGTTTTAACAGGGTTATATCGTCTCGGTCTTTAATAACGATTTTACGCTCAACTTTGTCGGTATTAAGCTTAGGAAGGCTAATACTCTGCGGAGAAACGCTATCAGGGTTTTCCATTTCATTGATTGAGTCTATCGCACTAATAATGCGAGATTTGTTTAAAGTGTCTTCATCACTTTCACAGCGGACCAACGCACGCTGAATGGCACGCTGAATTCGTTCGTCATCAATAGGTTTAAGAATATAGTCAACGGCATGCACATCAAACGCATCTAAAGCATATTGCTCAAATGCGGTCGTGAAAACCACCATAGGAACAATATCAGATTGTAATTTTTTAATAACGCCAAAACCATCGACACCTGGCATCTGTATATCTAAAAAGAGTAAATCAGGTGCTAAGGCCATCGTCGCTTCAATCGCTTCACGACCATTTTTACATTCGGCAACAATGTCTATTTCAGGAATTTTATTTAACTTTGCACGCAAGAGATTAAGCGCTAAAGGCTCATCATCAACAATAATTGTTCTTAACTTATTCATAAATTTAACTCACCGTCATTGAGTTTGGTACTGGCTAGCAGGTGTTATTTCATCAAGCGTTTCAAAAGGCAGCTTAATGATAGTTTTTAAACCACCTGATGGGATAATATTAAGGTTAAATACGTAGTCATCTGCATATAACACTTTAAGTCTTTCATCTATATTACGCAAGCCAACACCTCGACTCCTTTTTCCTTTCATTTTACTACCGTCAACCGCGGCTCCAGAACCAGTATCGCTTAATTCTAACACCAACATTTTATCAACAACGTCAGCCCATAGACTAATAGTGCCACCGTCTTCATTTTGCGCGATAACATGTTTCATTGAGTTTTCAATAATAGGTTGTATTAATAAACTCGGTATTAAAGCTAACTTTGCATTATCAGAAATTTTAAAATCTAATTTAAGTCGCTCGCCAAAACGGGTTTTCTCTATTTCTAAATATAAGTTAAGGGCGATAATTTCAAATTCTAACGCAATTTTAGTATCAGGGTTATTGTCCAATGAATAACGTAAAAACTTACTTAATTGTACGGTCATGCGCTGAGCTTTCTCTGGAGCTTCGCATTCAATCAGAGAATTAATGGCATTGAGTGTGTTACAAAGAAAATGAGGGTTGAGTTGGTAACGTAACATTTTTATTTTTGCATCTCGGGCTACCGATTGCGCGCTCACTCTTTTTAATTGCTCTTCTTTAGCTTCTGCTGCTTTTGAAAGCAACATTTTATGTTCAAATTGCAACAATTGATAATAGCGAATACCATGAAAAAAACCAGCCCAACAAAAGAAAATAAAGATACTACTAAAATACCAGCCACCAAACTCGTCCCAATTACCAGCAGAGCTGGTCAGCTCTATATAAAGTTTGACTCGAATAAGTGTCCAAATAAAGGAAATACAGATCACTGAAACAAAGGTTATCAGTACGCGGGTAAAAATAGATGATTGCCAACACCTCATGAAAATCCAATAGAGTGGCAATGAGCAAAATATGCCGACAACAGACTGCCAAAAAGTATGATTAAGGTGCTCGACATCGATTTGGACATACCAAAGTGTCAGTGATATCAGGCTAATTAATGAAACAAAAGACCAAAAGCAAATTTGTAAAGCCCAAAATAGATACTCTGGCTTTTTTGAAATAAATTTATTCAAACGTAATAGTGGGTTGTCAGACATATTTGCTCCGAAATCATCTGATATTATACTACCCCTTCCGCCACTGCTGGTCGAATAAAAATTTCCTTACTATCGTTGCTAAAGACCGTTTCACCTCATTAAGGTAGAAATAGCTTAACTTAACTTACTGAGTAAGTCAGTAAGTTAATCGATAGTTCATTGTCATCAAAAAGTATTCTTGCTATTTAAGTCAGGTGATTTTATATTTAATCAGCTGAAATTATTAGCTATCTTGAAAGAAAATTAAATTGTTGTTGTTTTAAATGGTGAGACTACATGGATATGGTAAACTCAAATAAATTGATAGCGAATCTATTTTAAAACCTTTATAAGAAGGATTTTATGGACAAATCGCCGTAACAGCAAAGTTTGTAGAAAACTTGCAAATAGGATCTATTTAATGAGATTTTTAACCACCCTTTCTATCCGGTCTAAGTTAGTCATTGCCATGTTAATGGCCGTTATCATATCGACCAGTATTGTTGGCTTTGTCGGCCACTCAAAAGCCAAAGAACTGCTTATATCCAGACTACAACAATCAGATTTACCTAATCTACTGCTACGCGTTCGTAATGCAGTCGATGGCGAAATTTCTGAAATGAAAGTGTTAACAAAATCAATAGCCACTAACCCTTTTCTACTCGATTGGATAGGTTCTGGTGCCAGCAAAGACAATGAAGCTAACGTTATTAGTATGCTGAGTAACATCGCTAAAGATAACAATTTGAGTAATGCCTCCTTCGCCGATCGAAAAACAGCTAAATATTGGAACCAAGATGGCTTTCTTCGTGTTCTCAAAGATGACAGTCTTGATGGTTGGTTTTTTGCATTCACCAATAGTAATAAAGAAGAGTCGGCAAGTACCTACGCTTATCCAAATGGTAATGTAGATGTTTTTATCAACTATCAACAACTTAATGGACGAGGTGTTTCTGGATTATCTAAATCATTTAATGACATGGTTAATTACCTAAACAGCTTTAAAATTGAAGAGTCAGGATTAGTGTATCTTGTTGATCACTCGGGGTTGGTAAAAATTCATCAAGATAAAGCAAAAAGTGAAAAGGCGAACTTGACTGATCTATATAAAGATATAAATTTTCAAACGCTGTTATCAAAACAACCATTTTCTTTTCAAGAAACAGAAAGTTTAATCGTAGCGACAAGCTATATCTCAAGTTTGGGTTGGTATGTTGTTGCAGAAGTGCCAAAGGCTGAATTGTACTTAGCGTTGAATGAGTCGCGAAATTATATGCTAATTTGGTTTGTCATTATTGTTGTGGTGTTTATTTTTATCAGTATCATTTTTGCAAAAAGTTTAACGCAACCTATCAATGATCTCGCTGGATTATTTAAAGCCTTGGGTGATGGTGAAGGCGACCTTAGTTACCGACTAAGTGAAAGCGGCAGTGAAGAAGTCTCACGTCTGGCCCATGGTTTTAATACTTTTATCAGTAAAATACACTCGGTAGTTAATGATGTTGCTAAAACATCAAAAGATGTCCGCCACGCATCGTTAGAGGTTTCCCAAGATGCAGAGCAGTCAAAAATCGATGCTGAAGGTCAGCGTGATATTGCCACACAAGTTGCAACGGCTATTAGCGAAATGGGTTCAACCATTACAGAAATTGCAGCAAACGCCGCACATGCCGCTGACTCGACGAGCGAAGCGATAACCCAAGCTAAAAATGCACAAGTTGTTGTTAAAGAATCAACGGAGAATATATACCAGATGGCACAAAAGATGGATTCTGTCTCTGTTACCATTGAATCTTTAGCGAATAAAAGTAACGCTATTAGTAGTGTCCTTGATGTCATACGAGGAATTTCAGAGCAAACAAATTTATTGGCATTAAATGCCGCGATTGAGGCTGCTCGTGCAGGTGAACAAGGTCGTGGTTTTGCGGTGGTCGCTGATGAAGTTCGTAACTTAGCGAAGCGCACCAGTGAGTCCACTGATGAAATTAATAAAATGATCAACCTTTTGCAATCAGAGTCTCAGCGAGCTGTTGATAGCGTAAGGGAAAGTAAAGTGACCGCCGAAATTGGCGCAAAGGATGCTCAACAGACAACAGAGGCACTTGAGGAGATTGTTGCTAATATTCAGCTGATTTCAGATCTAAACACTCAGGTGGCTACAGCAACAGAAGAGCAAGCAGCCGTTGTCGGTGAAATTAATATTCACGTTCATACGATAAGCGATAGCACAGAAAACAGTGCGCAAATATCAACCCGTATAGCCTGTTCAAGTGAATCACTCACGGCAATGGCAATGAACCTTGATAGCTTGGTCAAACGCTTTAAAATATAAGGAAAGGTTAATGGCTTGTGTAAATAAGGGGTTTTTAATCATTTAATTAGGCCAATAAAAAAACCCAACGACTTTGACCGAGCAATATTTGCTGACAAAATTCTTGGGTTATTACTTTTATCGACGGTTAAGCTTTAACGAAAACTAAGCAACAGCATTGTTTTTGTTAATGTTTATAACCTTGTTTGGATAAATGTTTTTCATCACTAACTTAGGCGTTCTGTCGACTTTAAAGAGTCCCCAATGTTTTTCAGGTTCTAATTTATCAGGAGATCCTTTCCATGGTTCATCAAAAGCTTCAAAGACGAAGGTCAGAATTTTTTCTTCTGTCGTCCAAGCAAGTAGTTGCTGATAATATTCTGCCTGTAGTACTTCGTTAGCATTCCAAGGCTCTATGCCACGTCCATTTGATGCCGTTGTCCAACCCGCTTCGGTAATTATCACCGGTTTGTCAGGGTAATGATGGGCAACACTGTAATAATTTTGTTTGGTATATTCGAGTGCATCTTCCATCGTTCTGTATTCCCAGGCAGGGTAAGTATGAATGGAAATAAAATCTAGTTCAGCAACCAAGGGCTCAAGTTTGTATGTCCAAGGGACATAGTTTTCACAAAATGTTACCGGTTGATGAATTTCTTTTTTAATTTGTTTTACATAGTTTACTAAACTATCGACAGGTACCATATGGTCTGTCCATTCGACACTTGCTTCATTGCCGACAGAAACTGAAAATACAATGTCATCATACTTTTTGGTAAGTGCGATCATACTATGAATTTCATCACAATTTTTCTGACGATTAGCATTAATAACTTCTTGGCTAAAATCAGCCCCCCAAGGACAGTTAGGGTTACTCATTTCGGCTGCCATATCTACGCCTAGCATGACTTTGAAATGCATTTTTTCAGTTTTAATAACATCAAGAACAAGTTCGGCGTGTGGCCCACAATCGTAAAGTCGAAGGTAGCTCCAGTTTTTCTTTAAAATGAGTAAGTCTTCTTTAACTTCATCATAACTTGGGTAAAGACCTTCTCTTGGATTTTGCCCGTCACGATAGCCAGAATAACAAATAGCATTTTCATGCAGCAACTTCATCGAACTGATTGTTGCTACTTTATCACTGTGTTTTTTAAACATACTTTAATTTCCCGTTTTTATCCCAAAGGCCCCAATGCGCGCCAACTCCGCCTTCATCTTTAACTTTCCAAACCTCATCAAATGATGAAAAATAGAAGACCGCTATATTTTCTTCTTCTGCCCACTGATAAGTACCTAAAAAGTACTTAATGGCGTTTTCATAAGATGGCACAGCACCCCACTCTGCTGGGCCTTCGTTTGGCCAGCCAGTTTCAGTGATAATAACTTTTTTACCCTTGCCAGCTTTAATTGCACGGCGGTACATGTCTTTCATGTAAAGGATGGAGTACTCAAGGGCACAACCTTCCCAAAAAGGATAACAATTCGCTAAGATCAAGTCGCAGGCGTCGGTAACCTTGGGATGTTCTTCAAATTCATAGTAAGCGTCAACATAGCCTACTTCGATACCTGGTAATGCTGCTTTTACACGATTAATGTAAGCGATCAATTGTCCTTCACTCAAGTCTTCACGCAGTAAGACTTCATTGCCAACAGCGACAATATCGGCGTAACCTTGCTGTGCAACAGCTATCAGGTTGTTGATTTCTTTCTCATTATTTTCTAAATCATCATCTAGCCACGCACCGACTAAGGTTTTTAAACCTCGCTGCTTGGCTATCTTGGGGATATTTTCATTACCGTCAGTACAAGAAAAAGAACGGATCCAGTTAATACTTGGAGAAATAATAGCCAAACGTGCCGATATCTGTGCCTCGCTTATCTTAGTGCCAGGCCCTTGCCCTTCGGTATAAGGGCTAAAGGAAATACCATGAATTTTATTTTCTAGTACCCCAGTAACAGCACTTTGTAAGTCTTCTCTAGAAGAATGACCAAGATTCATTCCAGCCAATGACATATGCTTATTGTATTTACTCGACATGCTCGTCTCCGATAACCATCGTTATATATAATTGAGGGGGTATTGATACCCCGTCTTTAATCAAACAACCAAAAAATTATACTAAATAATAATTAATAAAATAAATTATCAGTTGATATCGTTAAGGTTAATTGCTGTATTTGACCGCTTCTAAGAAACAACTCAGTACTCTCTTTAGCAGGTAAACTCAACGCTGAGAATGTTTGCTGTTTACCGTCTTTATAAGTCACTATTAACGAAGGTTCAACTTTATCGTTAAGCTGATAAACAATTGGAACCTGACACCAAGTAAAAGCGAGCCCCATAGCTGGCACCGTTATTTCTTGCCAATTTTTGCTCACATCTAGGTAGCGAAATGGCTTTGCTTGTTGAATAAATTCACATGATTGCAATAAGCTTGGTTCAAACGAGACAACACCTGCGTTAACGCGAAGCCCTAACTCGCCAAAACGTGAAAGTATTTCTTCTTTCACTTGTCCTGTCATACCCGGTTGTTGTGCACCTGAATGTTTAGGGGTGTGAGAGTATGGGTCCATTGGAAATGCCCCATATTCAAGTGGTGTTTTGTTAAAACCAATACCATCACGAACTCGATAGTATAAACTGGCAATTTGTCGCCTTACCTCGTCACTTTCTCCTTGCTCAACACAGCTAAAAAAGTTTTCTTCTACCGCTAACATAAGCTTAGAAACCATGTGCCAATAGATACAGCCCAAACCTTCAAAACCAAACATACCACCAGAGCGGCCAGTAAAAGCTTGATGATTAAAGGTTTGCTCATAAAGATCAAAAATCGCTGTTTTATCAGTTGTTAGTGCGTGAGGATATTCTTGGCTAAGCTCAGTTAACTTATCTTGTAGAACATTGCTATTAGTAATATCAGCATTGAAGCGATATTGACCATCAATATCTTGCAAAATGATGCGTTCATCAACCTGTTTAAGCATCTGTTGCAGCGAAGCGTTTTCTTGTACCTGCTGGGCATTAACACAATTTTTTTCTAAAAAGCTTGGCAGCTTTCTATCGGGATAAAGCATAAAACTTTTTTGATCGGGGCGATAAACATCACTCGCAAAAAGCGCTTCGACTACATCAACCACTTGTTTTGGTTTAAGTGCACCAGAACTTAAGGCAGCAACCTGTCCTTCGAGCATTGGGTACAGATTTTTAACCTTGGAGGTCTTATTTTCTAGGCTCAATAAATTATAAGCGTTATATAATCCGTCGGCGCGTTCATTGGTCTCAATCGTATGTTCAATCGCTTTTAGGGCATCACTTAACATAGCGCTGATCTGACTAATCTGCTGACGCGTCTTGCCACTAAAACCTTCTTGGCTATAGATAGCTTGACGGTAATCGCTTGCTGCCATGCCTAGTTCCGCAGTACTTTGATAGCGTACCTCAGCAGTTACTGGCTCAGGGGTTAACGTTGAAACTAAATGTGTTAATGCGTTTGCCGTATCCGTCAACCATAAGTTAACTTCAATAGACAACTCAACATCTTGTGTTTCATTAGCAATTAACTCTTGGAAAAAACAAACATAACGACGCAAGTAACATAAGGTCACCATAGATAAACCTTGCCCAACTAAGGCATTGTTTGCATCATTCCATTCGGGTCTTTGGGTATTTAACCAAATACCACCATCAACCACTAAATTACCCAATTTAGACAATAAGGGTACTAATAATTTTTCCAACAAGTTAACTTGATAAACATCCCCGTTGGCATCAAGGACCAGTTTACCATCAGCCCCCATTGTTTTAACACGTTGCTCAATGTTAAGCGCGAGCGATTCGTCATAGGTGACGGTGCTTTTAGCATCTTTAACCAAGTCATCAAATGACTTAATGCGATAAGGCACATTGGCATAACTGAAAAGTGTTTGGCGCAGCATCGCAGTCAATTTTTCTGGATGAAATTGCTTCGACAGCTCAAGCATCTTTTGTAAGTAAATTATTTGATGATCACCCCAGTAACCAATATAGCTCCATGGGTCATCAGGCTCTTCGACTTCCCAGTCGATACCTTCTTTGGTAATTCTATAAGGATTATAACCATCCATCGTCGAAGCATTAACAAACTTGGCAACAACACTTTCAATAAATTGCGGATAGCTATACGTTAATGCCTCCCAGTTTTGAAAAATATCTCGCCAATTTCCTTGGTAAGTTAACAAACGCTTATTGTTTTCGTCCACTAATTTAATAGCGAACTGGTTCCATGGACGACTCGGATCGCCATGACGACGACCAAATGATATAGGTAAATATTCAGAAGCTAAGCGTTCAAGTTGGCTATCGCCAGACGTTTTAATTTCTGTCAGTAATTCCACAAAATCTAACTTTTCCGGCAAACTGTCTAACAGCGCTTGATTGCGTTGATAAACCTTATGGTTAAATAAATTAATCGTCTTGGTAAAGTCATCTGCAGAGATCTGATATTGATCGTCAAAAATACCACCACGCAAGGCATTAAATAAGACATTAGCATAGTGATGCTCGGCAACACTCTCTTCACCCGTTAATTGAAAACCGTCAACAGAAGCCATAATACGAGCAAGTTCATCAGAGCCATTGGCTATAGAATCGTTGATATTGTCGTTAAGTTTATTTTGGTCGCCTAGCTGGCTACGCAAGACAACAGATTGACTTTGAGTCTGCTCAATATTAGCAATAAATTGCCACTTTTTACCACTGTGCGGCTTAAGTTCAAGGGTAGTATTCACTAAATATGCGCCACGAATACCTCGCTTTGTTGTTTCCTGTTCAACCTGTTCGCCACGTCGAAAAGCACCTAATTGCTCAGATGACAGTAAAATATTAGTGTTATCTAAACCAAGGCAAAAAACCGTATTGGCTTTTAATGACTCACAAGGCTCTGCTCTATCGGTGATGCCCGAAAACAAAGTAAAAAAGGCAAGACCTGAACTTTCATCTAACTCGGTCCACTTATAGGCATCCACTAAATTGCTTGAATTTGTTTGGGTAAAGCGCGGTGTGCCTGCAGGTAAAATATTCTGAAAACCATCAATAATTTCAACACTTAAAGGTTTATCTGATAAGTTCTCTAATTCACATTTCCTTACAAAACCATAAGTGTCGCTCGTTGCCCAGGTATAGCGAAAGGCTAACTGCAAATCATTATGAATTTCTTCAAAACACAGTTTATTGCCTAAAACGTTCTTGTATAAGTTTCTGGTGATATTAAAACGAAGTTCATGCTCACGATTAAAGGGTTCCCAATCAACCTTTTCACTACCCGTATTAACACGTAATAAAGTTTTACAACCGGTATTTAACTCACTTTCATGAATTTTGTCTACGGTAATATAAGGAAATAAAGACGTCTCTGGCGATACACGCCCTGCGGTTAATCCACCCGTTGATGAAACAAATAGCCAATGGTCACTATTAGAAATAACGCTAACAAAAAAAGGAGCCATCTTATTAACATTGTTAATGGCATAAAAACGTTCGTCAGCGATAGTGACAAATTCACCGGTCACTTGATTGTTGTGGGTATTACATATTTTCATTTTTAATTCCTACCTAAACTCAAGGTACTTTACTGTTCTAAATAATTGAATAAATTAATAGATGAATGTTTAAATTCATCTATTTCTAAAATTTACGGTTTACTGATTTAAAGGTTTAAATATTCTGACAAAGTCAACTTCCATTGATACCGGAAAAATACTGTCATCTATGGGTCCACCTGCTTTGCCCCACATACCGCCAATCGCAAGGTTTAGAATAACGTGGTAAGGATGATCGTAAGGCCAAGCGCGCCAGCCGCTAGATTCATTGCTATAAAAGAAATAAGGCACATTATCAAACAATACGGTAATACTCTCTGGCGTCCACTCAACGGAGTAAAGATGAAAAGCTTTTTCAACATCTTGACCTTCGATACTGCCCTTTCTTTGTTCCCAATTCGCCCAATAATAAGCTTTATTATGCACGGTACCATGAATGGTTTGCATGTCGTAACCAACGTGTTCCATGATGTCTATTTCACCCGAGTTAGGCCAAGCATCACAGGTTGCACTGCCTTGCCAATCGTCGTTTTCTTGACAGGTGCTTGAATATTTAAAAGGATCACTAGGTAACATCCAAATAGCTGACCAAGTGCCTTGCCCTGCCGGTAACTTAGCTCTAACGTCGACACGTCCGTAAAGAAAATCACCTTTACCTTGTGAGTGAATACGGCCAGAGGTATATTTTGCATCATCTAAATTTTCTTTATAGGCGGTGATCACTAAATTACCGTCTTTTACATGGACATTTTTGAGGTTATCGGTATAAGTTTGATCTTCACTGTTCACCTTACGAGCAGGCCAAATATCATAACTCCATTTATTTGGATCTGGCTTACCTTGATAATTAAATTCATCACTCCAAACCAATTGCCATTGCTTTGACTCAGTATTTTTTTTACGGACAATTAAGGCATTAAGGATTGGCTGCCCGTTGATCGCTTCAAAGTTTATATCTAGTTGCCCATCGGTTACTTCAATACTATAAACAGCTCGTGCTAAGGCCGATATATGCTTACCATCTCGAGCAAGCCTGACATTTAAATCACTAATAACCAGCTTATTCTCAGCAAACACATTGAAGACACGAGCATCCATAGCGTTGTCTTCGGGTTCAGCAAATTTAAAAATGATATCGTACAGTCCATTTTCCATGGGTTGCTTAATGCCGATATTACCAAAGCGAAAAGATTGATAAATAAAACTATCTTGTGAGCCTTTGATATTTTCAATCGTACCTATATCACCAGTAGTTATCGATTGATCTGCTTGATAGCTTATACCGTCAACGCCAACATATTCACTACCACCAACATTAATTGCCCAGACTACCGTGTTATCTTTTTCACTATGATCACTTTGCTTGTCACCCTGATGAACAGAAGATAAATGAGGTTCCTCGGGCTGATAACGTTCATCGTCGCTTATCAGTTCTTGGCCAACAAGTAATACGGGGATCAAAATTAAGACCAAGACCAGCAATGATTTTTTGTTATTTTGTTTATTATTCATTTTGTTGAAGCTCCAAATTCATAACGTTATCTCAGCTACATAGCGTTATTTATTAGCAATATTAGAGCAACAATAAGGGAACTAGGATGTATCGCAATCAAAACAAGGCAAGATGGACTAGCCTTGCGGTAAAAACGACACTTCTCGCTTAGCGACTAAGCCCAGTGAGTCTTTAAGGCTAAATGTATTTGTTCAACTTTTTCTTTGTTAAGCACGTACTTTCGCATGACCCAGGCAACAAGTATTGAACCTAATGCGGGGTAAACAGTGAATGATAGTAAAATCCCCTCTTTAGCCATTTCTGTTTGTTCAACGTCTGCTTGGTAGCCATAATAAGCGAGTAACCAACCGGCGAAAGCACCACCAAAAGCGACACCTAATTTGATAAAAAACACCACCGAAGAATAGACCATGCCTGTTATGCGAACACCTGTTTTCAAATGACCATAATCAATGGTGTCAGCCATCTTTGCCCACAACAAAGGGGTTGCCATTTGTAAAAAGAAGCTCCATAAAAAAAACAATACAAAGGCGGTGGTTACTTGATCTTTGGGGACAAAATAACTGATCACACAGATAAAAGCGGCAATGAGCTGTAAACTAATATAAGCCTTAATCTTGCAGACTCTTTTTGCAAGAGCTTGAGCACAAGCGCAGCCTAAAATGCTACCAATCATGCCCAGCGACATAAATAAAGTAATTTGCGCTTCGAGACCGAGCACATATTTAACATAATATATCGCTAATGTGGCTCTTAATACTTGGCCTGTTAATAAAAATAAACCTGCCAGCGACAATATTCGCCATTGATCATTTTGCCACAGTGCTTTTAAATCGTCGAAAAAGGATGTTTGCTGATTTTCAGGTACGCAAACACGTTCTTTAGTACCACCAAAACATAATAGAAACATCGCCACGCCTAAAAGGCTCATCGCGACCATAGTGAGCTGATACCCTTTGGCTTTATCACCATCACCAAAATACTCAACTAAAGGCAAAGTGCCTGCGGCAACAATTAATCCACCGAGCATTCCTAAAACGAATCGATAAGTTTGCACTGATACGCGTTCAGCAGGCTGCGTCGTTAAAACACCACCTAACGCAGAATATGGGATATTAATTGCGGTATAGACCATCATTAACAAGGTATAAGTAACAAAGGCATATATAACCTTAGCGTTACCCGTCAAGTCTGGCGTAGTAAATGCCATAATAGAAATAATGCCAAACGGCACAGCGAGCCAAAGTAGATAAGGTCGAAATTGTCCAAAACGTGTTCTAGTACGGTCAGCAAGTGCCCCCATCAGCGGATCAGTTATCGCGTCAAATAAACGCACCACTAAAAACATAGTGCCAACAACAGCTGGCGAAATACCCACCACATCAGTATAAAAAATCAACAGAAACATCATTACCGTTTGGAAAATAATATTACTGGCGGTATCACCCAAGCCATAAGCAATTTTTTCGCGAATTGTTAACATAAAGCGTCTCTTTTGATTATTGACTCGACTAACGAGCTTATAGATATAAGGTTATAAAATAAAAAAAAGGCCTATATCGCAAAACAATATAGGCCTATTAGTTGAAACTCACTAGATTACAGGTTTACTTAAAACTGTAACGAACACCTACAGTATATCTAGTACCGTACTGTCTAGCGGATAAAAACTGCTCTTCGTAACGACCAAAAGATTGCTCGGTTTCGTTATTCAGATTTAACCCTTCAACAAATACCGTAAAGTTTTCATCAATGTCGTAGTTAATACTCATATCTACTTGACCAAACTCTTTAGCAAATTGTGGTGGCGCATCAGAAGAACCTTGAGCTTGTCCTACACCAATAAGGTATTCGTCACGCCAAGCGTAAGTGACTTTTACTGACAAACCTTCTTTTTCATAAAACAATTGAAAGTTAGCCGAATCACTTAAACCGGTTAGTGGTGTTTGCGGCTTTAAATCAGCAACACTATCAACTTTAGTTATGTCATCAACATCGAATTTAACATCACCATCAACAAAGGTCGCATTAGCACCGAAACCAAAACCACTCTCGCCAAAAAAATGTTGAACAGCGACTTCTATGCCGTCAACCATCTTGTCATCAGGGGCATTGAATGGACGGGTAATATCCCATTGCATTAAAGGATCATCACCTGCTGGTTCAATAAAGCCTTGAGCGTTTAACGTCGCTCCGTTAGCTTGCATTTGTGCAAAAATTTCATCACTGGTTGGCGTGCCACCGAGATCAGATACCGCTTGATTCCAACGTGGTCCCTGATAAATATCACGCATATCATCAACTGATGTCGTTATCGTTTGGCTACTAATAAAATTCTTTACATCTTTTCTAAAGTAACCAATAGCAGCATAACTGCCTTCTGCATAATAATATTCTAACGAAATATCAAGGTTAGTAGACTCATAAGGGTCAAGGTTAGTGTTACCTTCACCACCTATACGAGAGTTAGGACGCGTACTTGCCCCTAATGAACGACCACCAGCTAAGCTACCTAAAGGAGCACGAGCTATCGTTTTCCCCCAAGACGCACGGGCAACAAGTTCCTCACTAAGATCAATTTTGGCATCAATCATAGGTAAAAAGACATCATGCTCACCTTCAAGCGATAAAATAGTATTTTCACCTGGTTGATATTGAGTAAGCCACTCACTGCCACCTTTCCACCAAACTTCGGTAGGTATAGGTTGCAAGACATTACTGGTTACATCGGTTTGCTCATATCTAAAACCAACATTAACCTGCACGGGTAATTCAGCAACTTCAAACTCAAATAAAGACGATGCATAAACACTCGTAGTATCTTCATCTACTGAAGATTGTGATTGAACACTACCAGGGCGGTAAGCGTCGGTACTAAAAAAGTCGTCGCCTAATACATCACTGTTTAAATAATACGCTGAACGAGCAACCGCTTCATCAAAGTCAAAACTATAATAGTATCCAGCCCCCATAGGGTTGTCGCCATTTGAAAATTCATCCAAAAAGCCATCGGTTGTATTGTACTCAAACATTCCATCAGGAAATGCCGCTGAATAATTGGGATTAAACAAGAAACCACCAATCAGGCCACTCCATGAACGTGAACCACCCATGGTTTGCTCAGTACGAGCAACACCAAACTTAACTAACTTTAATGACGAGTCATCTGGGTTTTCCCAAGAACCATCGATTTGCAGTTGATCAATTTCAGACTTTCCAGGAGTATGCTCAAATTGGCTAAAATGTGAATCTATCTCACTCGGTGCAAGCGTTGTAGAGCCATTTTTCCAGAAGATTGTCCCTTGTGGAATATCACCTTGTCTGAAGTCATAATGTTTATTAACCAATTGATCTGAACCAAAAACTAATGATCCCGTGCCATTCATGCCTTTATCTTTGCCATTGTCAGCTTTATTTTCTGAGCTATGGTAATCGACTGAAAAAACAAAGTCATCGGACGGTCGCCATTCAACATTAAAACCTAATGAGCTTTCATTAGTTTCAGTTGTATTTCGATTGGCCGTATAAGAGCCATCATTACCAGACAAATCGGCAAAGATAACCGTACCATTTTCATCTAATTCGTAAGCATCAATGTTGCCGCCAAAATCGTGCCATTGACCCCAACCAATAGAATTAGTGCCCGTAGTTGACTCTCCCATCGTATAATCAAGTGTCATAATCACACTTTCAATAGGCGCATATTGGAAAGTAACATTGGCATTGGTTCTTTCACGCTCAACGTTAGCAATACCATAGTTCATATCACGAGGGAAAAAAGCACCCGCTGCCGCATTTGCATCACGATTATCAATGACTTTGTCATCATCTAAAGTCGGGAGCTGTGCGTCTGGCTGAAACTGCCAACCTTGAATATTTGCCGATTGTTGTTGAAAGTCACGTTGTTGATGAGAGAACGACAAAGCAAAACCAAAGGTGTCATCAGCAAAAGTATTACTGTATAAGCCTGAAAATTCTGGAGTAACATCATCACCTTCAACATTAGACGAGTCATAAATACCTTTTCCTGAAAGAACAAATTTCTCACCAGGGCTAGCAAAAGGTTTCATGGTAATAATATTAACTGTCGCGCCAAGACCACCACTTGGGTTTTCTGCACGCGCTGTTTTATGTACTTCAATAGCACTAACACCATCAGAAGACAAATTTTCTAAACTGTATGAACGTGAATTACCTGTACCCGGCATTTGACGACCGTTAAGTGTAATTAGGTTAAACTCTGGACCAAAACCACGCACGGTTATCTGGCTGCCTTCGCCATTTGAACGACTGACCGAAACACCGGTAATACGTTGTAATGACTCGGCTAAGTTAGTGTCTGGAAATTTACCCATATCTTCAGCAGATATAACGTCAACAACGCCAGAAGCGTTTCTTTTTACTGACATAGAGCGAGATAAACTGCTCATGATACCTGTCACTTGAATAACTTCTATTGCAGCGTCTTTTTCACTACTATTGACTTTATCTGTTACTGCTTCTTCGGCATAAAGCTGACTGCTCAAACCGGTTGCTAAAACCGCTGATATACAAACAGCTAGGCGCTTTTTATTAAAAATTGAATGTTTCATGGTTACCCTACTTTCTTAAAATTAGTTTTAATGACGGCGGCTGTTTAAAGCCGCTCAACCTTTGCTAATATCGTGGTTACAGTGCCGTTATCATCACATTGTCAAGACGAAAAACAGCCCCTTCTCCAGTTCCCCAAGCAGGGAAAATCATTAATACATCTATCTGACTAATATCCAAACCCGCATCAAATAATGTTTGCAGTGGGAATGTGTAGGTTTGCCATTCACCCGTAGTCGGTGCTTTTCCTTCTGCGCTGCCTGTTAAAGGAAGCTCTGCAAAAGTATCGGCTTTATTTGACTCGATTTTAAACATCCAAACACTTGCCGCATCGTTTGGTGGTGTAACAACTTTAACATCAAATTTCACCACACCGTTGGCTAAGATACCTGAGGCATCTACAAAAACGCCATCTTCAGCATCAAGCCCAACAACCGTTGGTTGTGAACCAATAACATATTCAGCCGTTACGCCATGAGCGGTATCATCGTTTTCAAGTGTAGGTGTTGTACCACCACAACAATCCCACATTGACCAACCTGTAGCAGGTGCATCAGCAAATAAAACATCATTGTTAACAGATGTTGCTGTTGGGTCATAAATTTTAACGTTATCTAAACGGTAAATGGCACCTTCGCCAGCACCCCATGCAGGGAATACCATTAAGACATCAATCGCACTGACATCTAAACCAGCATTCGCTAAATCAGATAAGTTAAAAGTATAGGTTTGCCATTGTTCTAGAGCCGGTGAAACACCTTCAACAGAGTCAGTTAAGGTAAGTTCTGCAAAAGTAGCATTATTGTCTGCTTCAACTTTGAACATCCAAGCCGCATCACCAGGCATAGCCGTTACTTTCATTTCAAATTGAATTACACCGTTAGAAAGAATCGCAGAGGCATCAAATGGCGCAGGTGAATCTGTGTTATCAGCTCTAGATATAAAGCCCATTACCGTTGGCTCACCACCGATAGAAAATTCAGCTACGTTACCGTGAGCATCATCATCTAACTCAACCGTTGGCATAGAACCACCACAACAATCCCACATTGGCCAGCTTGGATTTTCGTCATCGGTAAAGACCACTAGTTCAGGCGCTCCGCCGACGTCACCTTCAATCGCGATATTAGTAATTAAGTATTCAGCGCCTTCGCCTGTTTGCCAAGCTGGAAATATCATCACCACATCAATTGCACTAAGATCTAGACCTGCGTCTTGTAAAACTGATAATGGGAATGTATAAGTTTGCCATTGACCCACAACAGGATCTGCACCTTCATTACTGGTGTTAAGCGCGACATCGCCAGTATTAGGTCCGCCGTCACCGGCTTCAACTTTTAATAACCAAGTAGTCGCAGAAGATGGTGGGGTAACCACTTTCATTTCAAATGACAAAGTACCATTTAAATCAACCAATGGTGATGCATCAAATGGGCTAGACTCACCAGAAAAATCATCTCCAAAATGTCCGCCTCGCGTTGAAAAACCTAATACGGTGCCATTGTTATCATTAATATTAAATTGAACAGCATCGCCTTTATCGGCATCAGCGATAATTGCAGGTGAAGTACCACCACAACAATCCCAAGCAATCCAGTTAGCATTTAAAGTTCCGTTAAAGATATCTAGGTTTTTAGCAACACCATCACTTGGAGGCAATGGAACTGGTGCTTTACCTTCAATAAGACCATCTTCTAAGCTATCGTAACCGGGTCTTACTGTTTCACAGCCTTTACCGGTATCAATATTTTGCTGACACTGGAAAACACGTACATAGTCAATTTCAAATTTGTTATCTGCACCAAAAGCTGTGGCATCAACACCTAAGTCATTAACATTTTCAGGCCAAGTGCCACCAACAGCAAAGTTAAGTATTAAATAAAATTCTTTGTCATAAGGAGCTTTGCTCCAATAGGTTTTTAATTCACCCGATAACTGGTCGTAGTATTCAGTAAACCAACCTCGATGTGCTAGGCCTACCGCTTCATCTTTAGAGTTGTAGCGAATTTTGGATTGTCGCTGTGTTGCATATAAATGGTCATCCATGTACCAGCGAATTTCACCTTCTTGCCACTCAATGGCGTAAGTGTGAAAATCATCAGCTGGGTTAGCACCACTCGCTAGGCTATAAGCTTGTCCTGATTGAGAATTGTTAGGCCAACTTTTACCATAGTGAAGTGTTCCGTAAACATGGTTTTCTGCGGTACCGTCTTCTCTCGCTACACCCAAGTTAACTGATTCAAAGATATCAATTTCACCCGAACGTGGCCATTCGCCATACTCTTCATCGGTAGGCATCATCCAAAATGCTGGCCAGCTACCTTGTCCTGAAGGCGCTTTAGCGCGCATTTCCATGCGTCCATATTTAAAATCGGCTTTGTAACGCGTCATCATGCGTGCTGATGTGTAAGGTAAAGCGGAGCCCTCGGCTGCGGGTAAGGCTACAATGTTTAATATACCGTCTTGTATATATGAGTTTTCAGCGCTGTCGGTGTAACATTGTTTCTCTTGGTTACCACCACCGTCACAGTTGACTTCATGCGTCCAGTTTTGACTGTTTATTGTGCTTGCATCAAACTCATCATTCCACACCATTTTCCAATCAGAGACAGGTTGTTGTGGATCAATAATATCTGCTTTAGTTTCGGTGGCTGCACCACCACAGCCAGCAAGTCCTAACGTGACCGTTAGCCCTATTAATGCGGCCAAGCCTTGTGTTTTAAATTTAACACTGCTTTTAGTTTTCATGTCTTCTCCCCTAGAGATATCCAAATCAAATATTTATAATCATTTTTATAATGTCTATACGCTACTTTTATCTACAAAGCTCACGTGAATACAAATACAATCGTAAACAAAATATTGTTATTAACTGCCTATCTTTTAGCACAACGATTTACTAATTAGCATTTAAATACGGTCAGATGGGATAGTGCAAAGTTGAAATGGACAAAACAGGGTCGAACGGCTTTTTTTGATGACTTTTTGGCTTTTGTAATTACCGCTTTACTTGGGTTTTGTATTAAGAGGCTAATACAACTTTAAAGCAGGATGAGTCATCATCTATATAATATGATGAAGACTAAGCTCACTGCTCTCTTTACCTATTAGCTTTTTAATAGTTAACACCAACAAACACCCCGTTAATAAGTGTGAAACCTTAGTATCTTGACATCACACTAATAAATACTCTGCATTATCTTAAGGGGTAATTGCCCGATAAGATCGCCCGTCACCTGTAAAACACCGCTAACAATTAGCGGATAAAAGCTATTATTTATCTCATTACATTAATTGATTCGTACACTTTAAAGTCAGATCGCTCACTAAAAAATCAATTTCGGTACAAAATTTAATAAAAACCCACTTGACCATGAAATTAGGGACGACTCACCGTTTCCTGATTGTTTGTATCACTTTTTACTGTAGTTTATTTTTGGCTTTTCTACGATTAATCTCAGTTAAATTTAACTAGAAATGCATCATAAAATAATAAAAGAAGAACAAGTTTGGCAATTTAATTAGCCAAGTAAGTACCTTCAACTAAGCAGCACGGCACTATATACAAACCAAAGTATAATGACACAAGCTTGGTTTTATATTGCAAATTCTGCAAATAATCAAATGACAATTGAACAGTTTATAGGGGATCTAAATGACTAATATAAAAAATAAAAAAAGCTTCAACAAAAACATAATCGTCCTAAGCCTAGGTTTAGCTTTATCTGCATGTGGGGGAAGTTCAAGCGATGACAAAGTTGCTGACGTTATAGAAGTTAACTCCGCACCAACTATTAGCAGCACAGCCGTCACAACAATTGAATCAGGTTCCACTTACAGCTACTCACTAGTCGCTGCCGATGCCGATGGTGACACTTTAACAATGTCAGCCACAAATCTACCCGCTTGGCTAACGTTTGATAGTGCAACCGGAAGCTTAACGGGTACGCCAGCAGATAGTGATGTCGGAGATACAGCAATTACTTTAACCGTAAGTGATGGCACTGATGAAATTACTCAATCGTTTACTGTTTCCGTTACTGTTGCAGCACAAGCTAACAATGCTGCTGTTATTACAAGTACTGGCGTTACAAGTGCTACTGTTGGTGAGTCATACTCCTACACACTTATGGCAACCGATGCTGACAGCGATACATTGACAATGTCAACGACCGTCCCAGGCGCGCTTTCTTGGTTAACGTTTGATGACAGTACAGGCATATTGTCAGGCATACCTGCATCGGGTGATGTTGCTGCTACAGAGATCACCTTAACAGTGAATGATGGCACTGTAGATACAATGCAAACCTTTACCATTACCGTTGCTGACGCTGCAGTTGAAAACACACGTAATATGGTTGCTTTTGAAGGTGCTGCAGAGACCTATGCTTTCAATAATTTTGATGGCGGCATGTCAACTGTGATGACTAATCCACAAGCAATGGGCATAAATACCAGCAACCAAGTCGTAGAAATGAAAAAATTGGCTGGACAACCTTGGGGAGGCAGTACATTAACTTTACCTACTGCATTAACCTTGGCTGCGGAAGATAACACCTTCACAATGAAAGTTTGGTCGGCGCGTGCAGTACCTGTGTTATTTAAACTTGAAGGCATTAATAAAGAAATATCAATGGATCATGCCGGCACTGGCTGGGAAAATCTTAGTTACGATTTTGCAGATGATGTAACCGGCGCTTTAGACAGCGTTACGGTAATATTTGATTTAGGCACTATGGGTGACGCAGAAGGAAACGCGGCAGATTGGACCTTTTATTATGACGAAATAACAACACCTGCAACCGCTGAAGAAGAAGTCGTAGGTGATGGCTCTACAAGTACCACTGATTTTGAAGCCGCCCCACAAAGTTACACCTTTAATGATTTTGATGGAGGAGCAGCTGTTGTGCTAGCCAACCCAGATGCAACGGGTATTAATACCAGCGCTCAAGTGGGTCAAATGACTAAATCTGCGGGTCAAACTTGGGGTGGCTCAACCATGACATTGACTACACCGGCGGCAATTCCAGCTAATAGCATGATTACCATGAAAGTTTGGGCTTCTCGTGCTGTACCTGTATTAGTTAAATTTGACGATATGGATGCAGAAAGAACAGCAAACCATACCGGTTCAGGATGGGAAGAGTTGAACTTTGATTTTACTGGCGCAACCAGTACAAGTGAAACCAGACTGACACTAATTTTTGATAATGGCGTGATGGGCGATTCCGCGAGCGATGCCGCTAACTGGACTTTCTACTTTGATGATTTTACCACCCCAGCTGCTGAAGAAGTCTCTGAAGGTAACTTTGTTGCTGTAGGAACTCCATATGACTTTGAAGCCACAGGTTTAGGCAGTGATTTTGTTTGGGCGGTATTTGAAAATGATGATAACCCTGCACTCGAATTTGTTGCTAACCCTGCTTCATCGACAGTGAATGACTCAGCAACAGTTGCTATGTTTACCGCTAGAATGACAGGTCAGCCATGGGCTGGTACTGAAACAACGGCGGCCAATACCACACCCTTTACGATGGACGCAACCAATAGCATTGTTAAAATAATGGTTTATAAGTCTGTTATCAGTGATGTGGCATTAAAGTTCTCTGTAGGCGCTGCGGCAAAAGCAGAAATCAAGGTTCCTAATACTAAAATCAATGAATGGGAAGAGCTTACTTTTGACTTTTCTAGCCGTATTGGTATGGCTGAAACCATTAATATTGACTCGGTGATAGTTTTCCCTGAATTTACTGACGGCAGAGCTGCCGATACCGTAAGCTATTTTGATAATATTACTTTCGGTCATAATAAATAGTGTTGATTAAAAATAAAACTTAGCTTGTATTTTAATTAGCTAAGTTTTACATTAATTTTTAGTAAAATAAAAAGGGTTCTGGTTTACGTTACTAAGCCCTTTTATCTCATTTTAATAGACTTATTTGAATAAGCGGAGAGGTTTTATGAAAATATCAAAAATGTTACTCAAGAGTGAACTCGTGTTGAATATAGGATTTGGCTTAAACGTATTGTTAATTGGCAAAGTAACCCTATATTTTATTGGCTAAACAAAGCACTAAAGGTCGTACATAATGGACAAAACCTTTAGTAACTTTTGATTAAATAGCGTAAACAGCCTATCTCTATTATTGTTTTATCTGATAACCACTTTTAAATATCCAAGTAACCGCTAATAAACAAAAAGCTAAAAAGCCACTCATCACAAAAAAGCTTGTTAGTAAACTTACGT
Source organism: Colwellia sp. BRX10-4 (assembly GCF_014077465.1). Taxonomy (NCBI): domain Bacteria; kingdom Pseudomonadati; phylum Pseudomonadota; class Gammaproteobacteria; order Alteromonadales; family Colwelliaceae; genus Colwellia; species Colwellia sp. BRX10-4. The sequence goes on along the minus strand of NZ_JACGVZ010000002.1, from coordinate 224,565 downwards.
CAGCCACTTCATAAAAACTCCATCGAAAGCCACTAATCAAATAAAAAACCGGGTTAAATTGCGTTACGGTTTGCCAAAACGGCGGCAACATACTGACAGAATAAAAAGTACCTCCTAAGAAAACCAAAGGCGTAATAACAATAAGTGGGATCACTTGTAGTTTCTCAAAATTATCTGCCCAGATGCCAATAATAAAACCAAATAAACTAAAGGTTATAGCGGTCATCACTAAAAAGAACAACATCCAAAATGGATGGGCTATTTCCAGAGGCACAAAGAAATGCGCTGTTGCGAGAATAATCAATGCTAGCAAAATGGATTTTGTCGCTGCCGCACCGACATAACCGAGCAGCACCTCAAAGGAAGATACCGGCGCAGAAAGTAGTTCATAAATAGTGCCGGTAAATTTAGGAAAATAAATACCAAATGAGGCGTTGGAAATACTTTGTGTTAATAACGAGAGCATAATTAATCCAGGTACAATAAAAGCACCGTAGCTCACACCATCTATTTCAGTAATTCGAGAGCCAATGGCAGAACCAAAAACAACAAAATAAAGTGACGTCGAAATCACTGGAGAAATAATACTTTGAAAAATAGTACGTTTAGTCCTGGCCATTTCAAACTTGTAAATAGCCGCAACAGCATAACGATTCATGTTTTTTCCCTTACTAATGAAACAAATATATCTTCTAACGAACTTTGATCTGTTTTAATATCTTTAAAAGCAATACCTGCTAATGACAATTGTTGAAGCAAAGCAGATATTCCTGTGTGTTCATTGGTGGTGTCATAACTATAAATTAATTGCATCCCTTGATTTTGTAGCTGCAAATTAAAGTCAGTCAATTGCGCAGGCATTTCACTTAATGGTTCTTTTAAATCGAGGATCAATTGCTTTTTACCCAATTGGTTCATTAACGCTATTTTATCTTCCACTAAAATGAGTTGGCCATTTTTAATCACACCAATACGGTCGGCTATTTCCTCAGCCTCTTCAATATAATGTGTCGTTAAAATAATGGTGACACCGTCGTTGCGTAATTCTCTAACCAGTTGCCACATATCTTTGCGCAGCTCTACATCAACACCTGCGGTTGGTTCATCTAAAAACAAAATAGCAGGTTCATGAGAGAGCGCTTTAGCTATCATCACTCGTCGTTTCATACCACCGGATAACTCAATCATCTTGTTATCTTTTTTATCCCATAGTGATAATGATTTTAGCGTTTTTTCTATAAAAGCTGGATTCGGTTTTTTGCCAAATAAACCTCGACTAAATGAAACTGTTGTCCATACAGTTTCAAAGGCGTCAGTGGTTAACTCTTGTGGAACTAAGCCAATAAGACTTCGTGTATGTCGGTAACCGGTAACGATATCTTTACCGTCAACGGTGATTTGCCCAGAAGTGGCATCAACAATGCCACAAATAGCGCTGATCAGTGTAGTTTTACCTGCGCCGTTTGGTCCTAGCAAGGCAAAGATTTCAGCAGGCTTTATTGATAAATTAATATTATTAAGTGCTTGAAAACCACCCGCATATACTTTGTTAACATCTGTGATTTGAATAATGGGTTGCAAGGTTATTTCTCATCAGTATTTGAATACTACTAAGGTATACGAGATACCCTATTGATGGCTAGGAAAATCAATAAATTAGTTGCCCTGTTTTTGTATTAGCTGTATTTAGGTCTTATTTGGCATAGCTAATTTCAATCGTTTTTTAGATGCTACCCTAAAACGGGTTAAATAAAGTAAAATTTATCATCATTGATTAACGTATCTGTAATCTTTATTTTATGCACTATACGGGTATAGAAAAAAAAACAAGTAACTGTCTTGGTTTCTTGAACATCGCAATAAACGGGTTTCACCCGTGATAAAGTGTCCGCCATTGATTACAATAATTTGAACAGGACTATTACCCTTTGCCTGTTCTAAACCCGCAGAATAAGTAGCTAAACAAACCGTTATCGAAGAAAAGGAACCTGTCTTTGAGACCTATAATGCAGAAGAGTTCTTTAGAAAAACCTCAGTCTCTTGCTTCTCAATTAATCCTGATGCCTGTGCAATTTTGATCAGTAATGATAAAACTGGTATTTTTAATGCCTAATATAAGCCACTTAATAGCTCAACCCCAATACAATTAACTCAGTGTACAGTTGTCTCTGTTTTTGGAGTAAGTTGGTTTCCTAAAGACGACAGAATTATTTATACCGCAGACAGGTGCGATGACGAATTAGATCACTTATATGTAAGAGAGTTATTAAGCAACATAACCGAATTTATCCCAGATAAAGATTTAAAAGCTTATTTTTTTGTTTAGCATTAAGATAATAAACAGTTTATTGTTGCCTATAATAAAAGGGGCCCTAAGTTTTTTGACGCAGACCGTTATCAAAATGATGATTATTCAACGAAACTTATTTATTAAAATGGTGCCCGCTATTCTGTCGAAAGTATTAGCCCAAAGGATCAATATATTGCTTTAAGCAAAACGAATAGTAAAGCAGACGAATATAAACAGGCTTATGCTTATTATATAAAAGCAAAAACATAAGCACTAAACTACTCTGCACATTGGGACGTTAGTTTCACTTACTTTTCCAAAAATGGCTGTTGTCAAGTCACTGGTGTTAATGCCGATGCACAAACTAAAATAGAAATTATTGATCTAAAGATAAAGCAACCGTTAACACTTCCTAAATCACCCTGTGGCTATTTACGTGACGTCAACTTTTCAGCTGATGCTAGTCTCGTTATTCTTTATATTAAAGCGGTCTAGTTGCATCAATTAACCCTGTTTTGAATGAGATGTTATTGCCAAAAAAAGCTAATACACCCTTGGGCGTATTAGCGATATAGTTCAAAGAACAAGCTTACTTTAAATCAAAGCGGTCTAGTTGCATCACTTTAACCCAGGCTTTAATAAAGTCATTAATAAACTTTTTGTCAGCATCATCTGAGGCATACACTTCGGCAATGGCTCTTAATTCAGAGCTCGAGCCAAAGATAAGATCAACCGGTGTCGCTTGCCACTTTACCTTGCCTGAAGCGCGGTCAGCACCGATATAAACTCCAGCTGTAGATTCATCTTTAGTCCACACGGTAGACATATCTAATAAATTTACAAAGAAATCATTCGTTAACACACCAGGGGTATTTGTAAACACCCCAAAAGATGAACCGTCATAGTTTGCATCAAGTGCTCGCATACCGCCAACCAATACTGTCATTTCAGGGACATTTAAACCAAGAGAATTGGCTTTATCCACTAACATCTCTGTTGGCGATAGGTAACTTTCATCCGTATAAAAATTACGAAAGCCATCCGCTTTAGGTGCTAAATAATTAAATGATTTAACATCAGTTTGTGCTTGTGTTGCATCAGCACGGCCTGGCATAAAGGGCACAGCTACTGTTGTACCTGCTTTTTTGGCTGCACTTTCAATAGCTGCTGTGCCACCTAATACGATTAAGTCTGCTAGTGATACTTGCCTTATAGCCGATTGCTTATTGTATTTGGCTTGAATAACTTCAAGTGTTGTTAATACTTTATTAAGTTCAGCAGGATTATTAACCGTCCAACTATTTTGTGGCTCTAGTTTAATGCGAGCACCATTAGCACCGCCGCGCATATCCGTAACACGATGACTCGACGCTGAAGCCCAAGCCGTTCTCACTAACTCAGCAGTGGTTAAACCTGACTGTGTTATTTGCTTTTTCAGCTCAGCAATATCTTGCTTGGTAACCATTTGATAGTTGACAGCAGGAATAGGGTCTTGCCATGTTAGTACTTCACTGGGCACTTCACTGCCTACGTATCTTGCACGAGGCCCCATATCACGATGTGTTAATTTAAACCAAGCTCGAGCAAAAGCTTTTTCAAATGCTTCAGGCTCTGCTCTAAAACGTTCAACAATTTTACGAAACTCAGGGTCTTCTTTTAAAGCAATATCAGTAGTAAACATAATGGGTGCATTACGTTTATTAGGGATATGGGCATCAGGTACTAAGTTGACCGCAGCTTTATTTTCAGGTGTCCACTGTTTAGCTCCAGCAGGACTTTTCGTTAGAACCCAAGTGAAGTTCATTAGGTTGTCTAAGTAATTCGTCGACCATTGTGTTGGTGTCGTTGTCCAAGCACCTTCTAAGCCGCTGGTTATGGTATCTGCGCCAACACCGCTGTCACATTTGTTTTTCCAGCCTAAACCCTGTGCTTCAATATCAGCTGCTGCCGGCTCTGCACCAACACAATCACTGGGTTTTTTCGCTCCATGTGCCTTACCAAAAGTATGACCACCAGCACTTAAAGCAACAATTTCTTCATCATTCATCGCCATGCGACCAAATGACATTCTGATGTCTTGAGCAGCTAAGAGTGGATCAGGTTTACCATGAGGGCCTTCTGGATTAACATAAATCAAACCCATTTCTACTGCAGCAAGAGGGCCTTTCAATTTACCCTTTTTATCGCGACGATTATCCGTAAGCATGGTTGTTTCAGATCCCCAATAAACTAAATCAGGTTCCCAGTCATCCGCTCTGCCACCAGCAAAACCAAAGGTTTTAAAGCCCATAGACTCTAGCGCTACATTGCCCGAAAGCACCATTAAATCAGCCCAAGAAATTTTACGACCATATTTTTGTTTAACCGGCCATAATAATCGACGCGCTTTATCTAAGTTAGCATTATCAGGCCAACTATTAAGGGGTTCAAAACGTTGTTGCCCACCTGACGAACCGCCACGCCCGTCATGTACTCTATACACACCAGCACTGTGCCATGCCATGCGGATCATTAATGGGCCGTAATGCCCCCAATCTGCAGGCCACCAAGATTTTGAGTCAGTCAGTGTGGTTTGAATATCTTTTTTAAGTTGGGTTAAATCAAGACTGGCAAATTCTTCAGCATAATTGAATTGTTCGCCGTATGGATTAGATTCAGCGCTATGCTGGCGTAAGGGGCTAAGATTTAACATATCTGGCCACCAAAACTGATTGGTTTTTGCTTCATTGGCCGCGAATGCCGTTGTAGGTATTACCATTGCAGATAAAGCAACAGAGATTGCCGCAGCAATCGGAAGGGTTTTCTTAAACATGTGCAGTCCTTTTTATAATAATGGGTTTATAAAACTTCATCGTTAGCATAAGAAGAATAAGGAGAATTGAATAGTTGATTAAATTGAAGATAATGTTCTATTTTACATAATGAATGGTTTAATATTTTCAATTAAAAATTGTTGAAGGCCCATCACATCTACTTGATGAAAAGGTACGCGGCGGTGAAATTGATGCCGCTATCCTTGCATTACCCTGCCCTACTAACCTATTGAAGGATTTATGAGTTTCAATTTTTGCCAAGAATACTTTTATTGGGGCTGTCATAAGGATGAGTGTCCAAAAAAGTACCGAAAATTACCAGTGCAGCGTTAAAAATTGATAAGCTGATGTTGTTAAAAGCAGGCCATTGCTTAAAAGATCATGCCTTACCAGCTTGCAGCCTTTAAACAAAAAGCAAGACACTGATGTTGATTTGCAAGTCCTCATACTTTGATACCTATGGTTGCAGGAAAACTTGGCACAACACTTGTGCCACAGATAGCCTTAGACCCATTGACCTACAACGAGTCAGCGCTTCGGGCGATTCATTGAAATGAACCCGGGCCAAACCACACCATTGCCCAAGTCATTAGACTGAGCTATGTCAGAATCAATGAATTAACTCTACTTAAAGATATTTTCACCAAACAATTAACTAACAAGTATAGTTAAAGCGAAATGCTGTTTAGTTTCATTAAATTAACAATAATTCGCTTCTGCTGATAACGCCAATATCTTATACTAGGCAGTCATCATTATTGAGACTAAAATGACAAACAAACAACTTTTACCACTACTAATTTTAATGGTTATTTTTAGCCCCTTAGCCATAGATATATTTTTACCCGCTTTACCCATTATGGCTGAAGAGCTTATTGTTCCCATGAAGGAAATTCAATGGAGCATAACGATATTTATTTTAAGCATGGGCTTTGGTCAACTAATAAGTGGCCCACTCGCCGATAGATATGGTCGTCGTCCCGTTGCTATGGCTGGTATAATAATTTATGGCTTGGCTTCTCTTCTATGTGCTTATGCAGATAACTTAACCTTTTTTCTCCTCAGCCGTTTAGTACAAGGCTTTGGTGCTTGCGCCATTGTTGTAGCCGCCTTTGCCAGTGTTCGTGATAAATATAACGCAATAGAAAGTGGCGTGATGTACTCTTATTTGAACAGTGCTATATGTTGTATTCCTGCGCTTGCACCATTGCTGGGAAATGTTTTAACCGAGTATTTTGGCTGGCGAAGTAACTTTCAATTTATGACAGGGTATGCTGTTTTTGCCGGTTTAATTTTGTTTTTTACCCTCAAAGAAACCAGGCCCACGCATACCATCCCCTCTAAAAACCTTATCAGCTTGGGGCATTTTATTACGGTAGCGAAACACCCTGTCTTTCTTTTTAATGCGTTGGTCGTAATGTTATCAATGGCAATTATTATTGCTTATGTAACGAGTTCTCCTGCTTGGTTAATGGTGCGATTGGGGTTAGATCAACAGAGCTTTGTTTATTGGTTTAGTCTCAATGCTGTCATTAATATTGTCGCTTGTTTTTTGGCTCCTCAGGTTTTAGTTAAATTTGGTGCGCGGGTAACCATAGGTTTTGGTATGGTTTTGCTGATTGTCGCCGGATTGTTAATGTTAACGTTATTAACTTGGCAAACGCCTGAAGCTTTTATGTTGCCGATAATGATCAGTTCACTTGGTTTTTCATTACTGATGGGAGCTTGTGCAGGACAAGCTCTAGCACCTTTTGGTGAAAAAGCAGGTTCAGCTTCAGCGCTGCTAGGATTTGTACAAATGAGTGGTTCAGCAGTTATTGTTTATTTATTACAACTATTGCCACTCAATGAAGCGGAGCAATTGGTGTTATTAATGTTGTCAATAATTCCAGTGTATTTCATCTGGAAGTTGCCTCAAGTAAAAGCCCGTATCATGTTAGATAGTTAGCAATTGGTGGTGATATTTGATTTATTACCACGATTGCCACTAAATTGAGATAATGACGATATACGTGACTTAAGACTCTGACACAAAAAGCTTTACTCGCTGACAAGTATTGTATTTTGGGTCAATATCAACATTTCACAGGTTCGATTAATTTTGGCTTTGATAAATATAACTTAAGCTTTTTTCTTATTTTTAACTACTTGCATAACGAACGCTTAATATTTGGGTAGCCAGCGTTTTAACGCCTCTTGTAGCTTGTTAGGGTTCACAGGTTTAGCAATAAAGTCGTCCATTCCTGCGGTTAAGCACTTCTCTCGGTCACCTTGCATTGAATTGGCAGTCATGGCGATTATTGGAATATTGCTATTAAGTACCTTAGATTGAGGAAGACGAATTTTTTTAGTCGCTTCATAGCCATCCATTACTGGCATTTGACAATCCATAAAGACTAAATCAAAAGGGAAGTTTTGTAACGAGTTTAGTGCTTCTTCACCGTTAGCCGCTAGGTCGACTTGCACACCAAATTTTCTCAACAGACCTTGTGCGACCCTTTGATTGATAGCATTATCTTCTACAACAAGAACCCTTGCTTTGAACTGCGGAAGTGCACGAGCGCTAAACGCTGTGATCAAAGGTTGTTGGGCATTAACGCCAGCAATGGTCATTAAGGTATTGTAGAGAATCGACTGATCAACAGGTTTGTTTAGATATCCGTTAAAGCCAGCCGCTTTTAATCTTTCAACATCGCCACGTTGCCCTTGTGAGGTCAACATTAATAAACGAGTCGTTGAAAAAATATCGCTATCGGCTTTAATCTTAGTTGCTAGTTGAAACCCATCCATTTCAGGCATTTGCATATCCAAAATAGCAATATGGTAAGGAGATCCTTGTATTCTAGCTTGGGTGAGTTTTTCTAATGCCTCATCGCCACTATTTACTAGGGTATGCTCGACTTGCCACTTGGTCAGTAATAAACCTAATAAAGTCCGGTTAGTTAAATTATCATCAACCACCAGTATCTTTTGATTCTGTAAATTGTCATAAATTTTCTTGGGTCGCATGTTATCAGCATTAGCAATATTTATACTAAACCAAAAGGTAGAACCTTCTCCATCAACACTTTTCAGGCCTATCTCGCCGCCCATCAATTCAACTAATTGTTTACTGATAGATAGCCCCAATCCGGTGCCACCATATTTACGGGTTGTTGAACCATCGGCCTGGCTAAAACGTTCAAATAACTTGTTTTGATCCGCTAACGTTAGACCAATGCCGGTATCAGATACCTCAAAGAGTAATTTAGTGTGCTGCTTGGTCTGCTCTTGAACTTTGCAATAGACTGAAACCTCGCCTTGCTCTGTAAACTTTATCGCATTACCGATAAGATTATTGAGTATTTGACGAATACGCCCAGAGTCTGCAATAAATGACTGAGCGGGTAAAATATTAGCCGGACAAATTAGCTCTAAACCCTTGTTATGCGCTTGAAAAGCGAGACTAGTAGCAAGGTCATGGAGCAATACTTCTAAATCAAATTCAAGTGGTTCAAGCGCTAACATGCCCGCTTCAACTTTTGAATAATCAAGAATATCGTTAATAATACACAGTAATGACTCGGCACTATTTTTTACTGTTTTCGCAAAATTGTGTTGTTCTGGATTTAGAGCCGTATCAAGTAAAAGGTTAGTCATGCCGATGACGCCATTCATCGGTGTACGGATTTCATGACTCATGTTAGCTAAAAAAGCGGTTTTTGATTCATTAGCAACATCCGCTTGTTTTTTGGCTTCAGCTAAGCGAATAATCGTTTCTTTTTGATGGCTAATATCAGTACTGATATAAGTATAACCACTGAGTAATTTATTTTTATCGTAAAGTGGTACAATCGTAGTGTCTACCCAATAGCATTGCCCCTCTTTAGCTTTAATACGCACCTCATTATGCCAATATTTCCCCTTAGAGATCGCCGCAAAAATCTTATGCCAATAATATTTTGACTGGTTATTAGCATTGAGAATACTATGATTTTTACCGATGAGTTCTTTGCGGTTATAGCCAATAATGGCGCAAAACTTATCATTGGCGTAGCTAATAATACCGTTAATATCGATTACAAGGACCAACGAATGTTCATCCATCGCTTGTTTTTGTGCAGCCAAATCTTGTTGGGCGGTAATGCGTTTTTCTTCATTGATCACTCGTGCATCAATTTCTATTTTGAGTTTTTTATTCATACGAAAAAACACTAAAATAATCAAAATGAGCAATGAGACTATCGGTAATGCCCAGAAGAGAATAGTTGATAATTCAGTACCCGATTGAACGTGTACCGATAACCAATTATTTGCGATAGCAGAACGTTTTTTTTCATTCATCGCAGCAAAGGTTTTATTTAAAATAGGAATAAGAGGTTCAAGCCCTTTTCTTACCGCCATCGATAATTCAAGTGTATAAGGGGTAAAGGAGGTAATAATCAGGTCATTAATTTTATTTTTGTTTATTTCATAATTAATCGCGGCAATAGAATCAACAAAGGCATCAATTTCCCCCGACTGTAATTTTTTAAGTCCGTCTTCAACCGATAAAACATCTACAATTTTAATATTGGGGTGATCTCGACTAATCAATTCATTATAAACATAGCCTTTAATTAAACCTAACTTCCTGCCTTGTAATGACGATAAACTTTCAGCATAGAAAGCGTTTTTCTTACTAACAATGACGAGAGAAATTTCGAAGTAGGGTTCAGTAAAATTTAGATATTCAGCTCTTTCTTTTGTATAAAAAATTGAAGACATGACATCAATTTTGCCAAGTTTAAATTCCTCTAGCGCTTCCCCCCAACTCATACCTACTGTTGGTGTTAAATTTATTTGCAGTTGTTGTTTTGCATACAACATGTAATCAGCTGATATTCCGCTATGTTCACCCAATTCATCATTAAATTCAAAAGGAGGGAATGCAGAGTCTATCCCCAAACTAAAAGAATTATTTTGTGACAGCCATTTGTTTTCGTTTTCTGTTAAACTAGCAACGGTTGATGATTTTTGAAAAAAGGGTTTTAAGGTGGGGAGCCACTGTTTTTCTAATTCAATAATTTTATTAACGGGAATGTTTTCAATACCAGCATTAATTTTAGCTAATAATTCAGGTTGACCTTTTGCTATCACCCCAAAGACATTATTAGAAGCAATAATCTCTTCAGAAATAGTGAATACTCCAGTTAAGCCCTTTTTTGCTATTTGTGCAAAGGCACTAGGTAACTCAGCAACAACAGCCTGAACCTCATTATCTAATAACTCCTCGAGAGCATCATCAAAGCTTTTATGCGTTGATTGCTCAAAGCTAGCAAAGTTTTCCTTAAGGTAGGATTCTTGAAAGCTAAAATATTGACTGGTTATCTTAATATCACTTAATTCTCTTAGCTTAGATTTTTTGTCAATTGAGCGATTATAAATGATACCGGTTTGTACATTATGGATAGGTAAGGAAAAATTAGCCCACTGTTGTCGTTGCTGATTCTTAAAAAGCCCAACATGTAAGGTATTCTTTTGTTCGATCAACGCTATACCTTCTTCAAAGGGCAATAGAACAAAACGAATAGGAGTATTGTTAGTTTTAGACCAGAGCTGCCAAAATTCAACATAAAGCCCACTAGGATTGCCATTGGGGAGCTTAAAGCTAAAGGGTAAGTCTTTTTCAGTTGCAACAACGGTAATAACACCTAACGGCTCATTGTCCAGCTCTTGTGAAACTGATGGAAAACTGTGAATAAATGTGAAAGTTAATAACAGGTAAAAGGTAATTCTTAATTTCATATTATTAATTTTTATTCTTCATAGTCGTTAGTATAAGTTAAGTATTTTCTTAAATATCTTACCGGGGAATTAATAAATCTCAGTCAACTCTATTATCCGTAATATATCCATAATAGAGTTGTGTGTTGAAAACACATTTCATTAACTGATTATTAGAAAGCTTATCGTTATACAAGCCCATTTTATCAACAAAACTTAGCACTAAGTCGCTTTAAAATCAAACAGCACTAAGATCCCTCTCCCGCTAAAATGCACGCTTTGGCTGTCTAACGACAGATATTAAAAACTATCTTTGCAATTCTACAATTATCAGTTCCTTAGCGTCGTGTAATATCACCAAGTGTAAAATTAGTCCTTGCGATGATAACACCAACTTAATACCTCATAGGCTAGGCGAATTTCAATAAAATCAGCCGCGCAGCCACCTTTATCGGGATGGGTAATGGCAATTTTCTTTTGATAGGCCCGACGTATCCCAGACCAATCAATATTTTTATCTACCCCTAAAGTCATCAGAGCAGCAGCAACCTTATCCACTGCACGGTAATGTTGCCAAAAACGGGCAAAGAGTGACTCCACTTCTGCAAGGGTAATGTTATTCAAGTTAGACCAGTTTAAATAGTAATGGGCTAGATCAGTATCGCGCATAGCCAAAGTATCTTTGGCCGCAGCGTGATTTCGCACTAAACAAATTTCTAATGGAAAAATAGTCAGTAAAAAACCTTCGTTTTTAATATCTCGTTGGATTTGATAAAGCGCATTCATAACAAAAAAATTCTTTTGAAATATGGCAATTTGAGGATCAACATCCTTTTCTATCAGTAGCAAAAATTCCTGTTGGCAAAGGTTGACTAAATCAATTATGGAACAAGCACTGTTTTGTTTTTTTAAATATCCCAGTATGTTAATAATCAAAGGATTGGTCATAGGTTCATTCCTTGTTGATTTAATACTTTTAAGCCAGTAGAGACATTAAAAATCAATCTTAAACGATTGTCTTGTAATGATAAGTCACCTTAACGGCCAAGCGATCACTCGCGGGTAAGTTTTATAACACACCTGCAATTAAAGATATAAAATATTTTCATCTCTTTTCAAGAAAATAAGTAATAGCTAAAATGCAACATGAAAAAATAATAACTAAAATTAATGATAGCCGCGTTAGACTGATTTGTTGATATGGTGAATAGTATTTATCTACTAGCCAGCTAAAATCCACAAAAATTATTGCATAACTACCTTGTTCGGCAAAGGTCTACAATTTATTATTGTGCAGCAGCAAAGTATTAAATAAGTCATCACCACTCACTTATCAGGGGTGATGACTTGTTGGTATTATCTATCTTAAATTTTTTCGAATACCGTCACTCTTAACTTGCGGTCAACATTATCATCAGGAAAATCACACTCACTGGTAAACCGTTCTGTCATTTTCAAAGTATGACCCGATGATTCAATAATTTCAGCATCTGACTCATCCCACGTTGCATCATAACGATGAAATAAACAAATCAACCAACCGCCCTGGCTTAAAAGCTTTGAACACATACTAACCAATTTAGAAAAATCTTGTCCTTTAGGCTGATGCTCTGCATAAGGTGACTTATAAACAGTTGGTGGTGGATCTAAAATAATGCCTTCGAACTGTTGACCACTTTTTATTGCCTTAGGTAAATGCTTATATATATCACCCTTTATAAAGCTGCGAGTGCCAAATTCCATAGTATTTTTTTCGTAGCTTTTTTCAATACGCGGTAATAACGCTTTCGATCTGTCCAGGTGAATAGCTGCCTTCGCGTTCCCCTTTAAAGCCGCTATACCCAAACTGCCCGTGAATGAAAATAAATTCAATACGCGACGGCCTTCACTATTATTAGCTAACCACTTACGAACGGGACGTGCATCCAGATATAAACCACAATTATGCATCGTGTCGGCAAGCAAACTATAATAGACCCCGTATTCTTTGGTAAATTCTGGCGCATCAGCAATATCGCCATGAAGCGAGAACATTCTATTCTTCAAGCGTAACCCGAGAGTTTGATCACCTTTTGCCATAATAAGCGTGAAGGGAAAACACTGTAATAGTGCATCTTTTATTACATCAAGGTCCTCACGAATATCGTCTTTAAATTCGACCAAGGCCATAGTGCCAAATTTTTCAATAACTACACCCGGCGCTCCTTCGGTGTAACCATGGAAAACACGCCAAGAATCAAATTCATCTGATTCATTTAAGACTTTTCTATCATTCCATGCTTTTTCGATGAGATCGTGCCACTTTATAGTCAAATCTATGTCCTGCCCTTAGGTATATTTCTAGTGTGGATTGTCTATATTTGTTAGATAATAAGTTAACAAAGAACACACTATCGCTTAAAACTTGTCAGCACGAGTTACTTTTAAAGCAGTACATCAAATAAATAAAATAATATAATGCTGCAACACGAGCTTATTTAAGCAATATTATAACTAACCACCGCCTGTCTTAATACTGATATCCCAATAAATCAACCTTGTTTTTAAAAGTTACCCTAATTGAGCCTATTTTGTTTAGGATACTTTTTTGTGGCTAGGATCATCCAATGTTTTATTGAGCACTGCTTGTGATTTAAACTGATTTTAGGCGAACGACCACTAGATAATCAAAAGATAAAAGCCAAAAGACATGTCGTTAATATTAAAAATAAGAACTGCAGTAACTTTTACTTAGAGAGCTTGCAGAGAAGAAGGTACCAGAAAATGAACCGTATTATTGGCTTAACAAAATCACTTCATATATTTTTGCCAAAGTGCTTGGTAACGCCCATCATCTTTTACTTTATCCAATGCATTTTGTAATAGGATAACTGTTTCATCAGATGTTTTTTTACTTAAGGCAAAATAATACTGATATTCCCCTGATAACAGCTGAGTGGCTTCAAAATTATCTATATCAACATTAGGCGTAAGTAATTTTAATCGCCAGGCTAACTCCACCGGACTAAAAGTTACAAAATCAATACGACCTCGAATAATCTTATTTATATTTTGATTTTTACGCGTAACGAAGGCTAAATTATCCCCTTCTTTAAAGCCGTTTTTTATTAGTTTATCAGATGAGGATGAACCTCGCATAACACCCACCATATAGTGTTTAACATCTTCTAATGAGTTCACTTGAATATCTTTTCTAGATATTAATTTATACAACCATATTTCGCGCGGGGCTATAGGCCCAACCCATTTATAAAGTTCTTCTCTGGACGGGTTCCTTACGATATCCAAGATAAGAACATTAGCTTCATTTTCAATAACTTTTAATGCTCTTGCCCAAGGAAGTAATTCAATGTTAGTTTCTTTATTTATTCCTATATCTTTAAGAATCAATTTTACCAATTCCACTGTAAACCCTCGGGGTACATGTTTACCTTCACTTAAGTAATAATTAAACGGCGGGAATGAATCTTCACCTATGATACGAAGCTTTTCTATTGCATGACTTTGAGCGGTAAATAACAGTGTGAATATAATTAAGATAATGCCTAGGCTTGAATTCCTTTCAATATTTTCCATTCTCTAAATTTCCTAATTAAGGTAATAACGTCTTTAGTTATATCTGGTGTAATGTCAAGCCATGGTAAATAGCTAAAATGTTATCTTTTTCTTGATTAATTAACCTTTACTTATTTAAAACATATACCTAATTTATGCTTTCAGCAAGCTACTAAGGTTATTCGCTATTTTGATCATCAGTTTTGAGTTTAACGACAGATATAAGGTATTTTTATCACTTAAAGAGCTGACTAGTCGCTCTTAATCAACCAAAAAAAGACATTTTCAGCTACCACGACCGAGTTTTTATAGCCGCCTGTTGCATCGACAATTTTTAGCGGCTGTTTTTGATATAATTAAATTTATAAAAATAAAAACATCGCCATGCCTATCCAAGCATCAAAAAAACTATCCAATTATTTATCTTTGGTGTCGTACTATTGACCGTTTATAGGAATGGCAGATCGTCTGAATTTACCTATAAATTCAGACGATGGCGTCGCGACTAAGATTTTTTTACTGGTAGGGTGACTTGTTAGTCGGCTGGGCAATTTCGATGGAAAAGACCATAACTACGCAAGAATTAGTAGGTCAATAGTGACTGAGTTAACGGTCATGGCCCCACAACGTTATTCCCTAAACTGTATGGCGTTAGATAGAAAACACTGATTAAGTTGGCGAAAAAACACCCATCGCACAGTAATATTTTATATATAAACAATAAAGTTTTATGTCAACTAACTGTCTATAATCACACACAAAACACAATTTAACACTAGCATATTTCATCAAATGATAGAGGGGTTATCATTAAATATATTTAAGTATACTCCCCCTGTAGCAGAGCCATAATTACAAACGTTTTTTATCAATAGTGAGTTTAGTGTTGAAGATACTTTTGCCTAAATACTATCAACATCAGCAGCAGTAAATAACTGAATAAACCACCACTACTTTTTTCTCTCTCATCATCGCCAGCGTCAAGCGGCATATTGTTAACGCTAAATTTAATAGTGTTGCTTACTGAAAGTCTTGGGTTACCGTTGTCAGTTACGGTCAAGTCTACTTGATATGAATTCCCGCCGGCCATAGAAGAGGGATCAAAAATAACAAGACCACCGTCGATAATAGGTGATGGAATAGTACCGGATATAAGCCAAACATAAGAAAGGATATCGTCAGCATTTTCATCAGTGGCGTTAGCAGATATTGTGACTAAACCTCCGCTAATATCAACGGATGACACAGTCACATTATTCTGTGTTATCGACAAAGAAACTTCAGGAGATATATTAACTATCTCCTCGAAACAGCCCTTTTCATCAACACTTTCTCCTGATGGAGTATTTGGACACTGATCAAGACTATTCTCTATGCCGTCATTATCATCATCAGCATAAACAGCGGGCGTATTTTCATTACAGCGCTGAGCATTATTTTGATTAGTAGCAGTACAGTGCGCTAAATAATCCACTTCCATGGTTACTTTACGCAGGCTTGGGTCTATCGACCCACCTAGATTTCCCCCCATAGCAACGTTGAGTAAAACAAACATCGGTTCTTTATATTGTGGACAATTCGATACATTATGTGAAGTGACTAAGGTATCATCCATATAAAATGATATGTTATTTTCATCCCATTCTATCGCGTAATCATGCCAATCGAGTACATCATTAGCGCCATTTGGATAAGCAAATCTCACTTCATTACCACAAGAGCCGCCACCGGTATTAAAAAAGTTAGTTATATAAGTACTCGGGCTGTTGGCAAACCATTCCCATACATCAATCTCGCCAGCACCGGGGTTGGGCCAATTAACAAAGTCATCATCATTTTTACGTGGGCTTTCAGCAATACGATTCTCTAACATCCAAAACGCCGGCCAAGCCCCCCCTTCAAGGTTATGAAAACGAATTCTTGACTCTATTCTGCCATAGAGAAACTCGCGTTTATCTTTACCGTTAATTCGACCGGAGGTCCAATCTCTAGATTGATTATTCAAGCCTACACAATTAGTTTGCTGCTTTCTGGCGATTATTTTTAAGGTGCCATCAGAGACATCAAAATTCTTATCAATGGAACTGTCATCATCGGTATAACACTGAACTTCGTTATTAAAATTAGCATCGACTTGGGCCGTCCAATTTTGCCAATTAACACTGTCTCCTGAAAAAGTATCTATATAGTTAACTTCCCAACCTGCCATAGTAGGTGTAGTTATTAGCAAACTCATTAAAAACAGTCGACTTTTAAAACTGATATTCTTTAGCATTGAATTAACATTGCGCGGATAAACTGAATATTGGTTCATTATCATTCTCTTTTCTCTTTTCTCTTTTCTCTTAAAAGAACTTATTAAATCAATCGATAATCAATTTAATAAGCTGCTGATTTTATAGTGATTTTAAAAAGGCTATTAATGAAACTTCGTCAGCATCAGAAAGTGCTTCATACTTAACTTTAGAAGCTTCTGATTCCCCACCGTGCCAGAGAATTGCTTCATCAATCGTTCTCGCCCGTCCATCATGCAAATAACTATGCTCGGGCGTACAAACTTCATTACCTTGGCCGCCAACTGGGTTTTCTACACCTCCAGTAACGCAAGCCGACAAACCTATGCCCCATAGCGGTGTTGTTCGCCATTCAGCCCCTGTAGCATTACCCTCTCCTAAGTTGTCAGCAAGACCTTCACCCATATCATGTAACAGTAAATCGGTATAAGGATGAATAGTTTGATTTCTTAGTTCTGTAAACGGATGATAGATACTGGTTTGCAGTGTTGCGGTATGACAATCCACACAGCCAATACTTGAGAATAACGCTTGCCCTTGTTGTACCTGAGGATCATCAAGGCCTCGTTGCGCTCGCACACCCAACAATGCAATATATTTCACTAAATTGTTTACGTGCTGGTCGCTTATTTCAGATTGGTCATGACCACATTCATTTCTCTCTTGTTGAGCAGAACCACAATCTGGTGATGGGAGTACAGAGGTCATCACCCCCATATCAGTATTAAACGCTGCCGCAACTTGATGCTTTATGCTTGATGTAGCGGCTTTCCAACCAAAACGCCCAAGACGAATATCTTGGGTTTCTGGATCGATAGTACTTTGCGCTTTACCTGAAATACCAAAGGGAGCAAATTCATCATTGACATCAGCCATCGCTAAAATAGTTTCTTCAGGAATTGCTTCTAATAACCCAAGACCAACAAGCTGAGGTGCAATACGTGCTGAGAATTTTTCTGGCGTACCTGTTGAAAACTTATAATTAGGTGAACGTAATCCATTAACCTCAGTCCATGATTCAATAACTACCGTTCCTTCGCTTTGTACGCTTCCCGTATTCGATGGCTGTAAAACATCACCACGCTGGGCATCGGGATCACCATCAGCATCAGCAATTTTAAAGACCCATTTATCTAATGCCTCGCCAATAGTTGCGGGAGCTGCCCTACCATTACGTTCATGACAACTTGCACAGCTATGATTAACAAAATGCGTACCTGACTTACCTGCCATTTCTGAAAAAACACCATTGGCTGGGTCTTCATCATGTTTACCATCAACAAAAGAAGTATGATGTATACGCCTTCCTAAAACGAACGCTTGCCCATTTAAACTTGATAAATTAGTTGCCATTTGCATGAAGTGGTCATTAGGTTCATTTGTATATTGATAAGGTAATGTGGTATTACCACCTAACCAACCTTGTTTAGCAATAGGGTGTGAGTTTTCACGCTCCGATGATTTATCATCAAAATCTCCGACTGTTTTCCAAGGAACCATGCCACCTTTACCGACTTGATAAAGATAAGTTGTGCCGTAATAATTTGACCGCCCCTTAGGAACGCCTAATAAAAACTGACTGACTTCAATTTCCATATGTTGGCCAATACTAAGGGTTTCTGTGCTTCCGTTAAGTCCGCGAAACTCATTAATGGTTACTGAATATTTATATTGATCGCCACTTGTACTTGTTTGCACAAGGTCGTCATCGTAACTACCGTGACCGACCGTCACAACGTTAGGCTCATAATTACCATGGTATTCAGCAATGGTATTCATTCCTGAATACCATGCCCTAAATTCTAATGCCTCAAGCTGCCATTGTGTTACCCATTCAATTAAAATAGATGAGCCGCCTTTAGCCACATAATCGGTGAATTTATAGCGCGCTGTTCTATGGGTCCAATAATGAGAAAGGTAATGGTCGTATTGCTGAAATTGATCCTCTTTAGCATGACGATCACGTCCTCTGTCAGCAAACTTGGTGACCACAGCATCATTAGTTACATAAATTAAAGCATGTTCTTGTGCCGTGCTAGAGGTAAAAAGTGGCACGATGTCACCAAAAAGTCCGTATTCTTGAAGGTTCCAACCCGCTATAGCCGCACCTTCAATGGTTCCTTTTTCGGTGTCACCTTTATAAAAATATAACGGTTTACCCTGATAGGCAGCTTGTGTTGTGCCATCATTTCGATTAATGATTGATAAATTTGGCACACCAGAAGCGACACCATCAGTCACTAGAAGCGGCGGCCAATTAACCGCACAACCGTCGTTGCAATTACTGCCGTCAAATCCAATGTCATTATCAAAGGTATATAAGCTAAAACCTGGCTTTTGGCTGTCTTCTCCACCAACAAGAATATCGTTGTTAAACGCCACTTCAATTAACTGTTCTACGGCTTCACAACCCAGAAAATCCACAAAGGTCCCGATAGGTGTATCTGGACAATTATCCAGATTATTAAACACGCCATCACCATCTGAGTCAGCACACCCCACCTCATTAATTTCTGCATTTTCAAGCGTATCTTGACACAAATCTAGGTCGTTACCAATACCATCTAAATCATCGTCAATAACCGCTGTTATTTGCAGCCAATTAATATTGAATGAACCTGCGTTTAACGCTAACCGTAAGGTAGAAGTACCGTTTGTCGTTAAAAAGGAATTAACCACATGGGTTTCAAAGGTTTGCCATCCCCCCGTGCTAGCAACATTGTCACTACCAATTGTATTGCCATTTATCGACAGCGTATAATTACCACCGCCTGAATCTGAAGCCACGCGGCTGCTAATGGTATAAGTCCCAGCACTTAAGGTTACCGAGTATTCTAGCCATTCTGTTGCTTGGGTATAACCGATATTGTAACCGCCGCCCACATCAGTGGTAACTTCGATATCTACAGCGTCATTACGGTAACTTGCTCCGCCTTCATTACTCACCGTGGTATCAAAATAGCTGATGTAATCTTCTGCTTGAACAAGCACATCAACAACCTCTTCAATGACCGCACAGCCAGAGCTGTCTACCCTTGTATTGTCTGGAGTTTCAGGACAAGTATCATCTGCATCTTTAACTCCATCATTATCACTGTCCGTATCGACACTAACAATAATGATGTCGCAACCACTCGCATCGACAGTGGTATTGGCTAATGTATTAGGACACGAATCGACTTGGTCGAATACTCCGTCGTTATCAGTATCTGCATTGATAGTCTCTTTTTCTGTTGGAGTTGACCCACCTCCACAACTTATTAGCGTACTGAGTAATAACAATGAAAGCATTTTTTTTGAAAGAACACTTAAAGCTCCTGTTAGTGCACTAAGATTTAATATTAATTTGCTCATTATTTTATTATTCTTCTATTAAAATATTCAATTAAGTCAATGATTAACCAGCTTAATGAATAATTTGGTTTATAACGATCCCAAAAGATAAACAATACAGCTGCACTTATATCAATAAGCGCTAATTCTGCATTTTTGAATTATCTTACTGTCGAGCATCCTAAAAATAGTCATGTTCAGACTTGAATATTTTTAGCACAATTATTGGTCAAACAGCATCAAAACACGGTCAAAGGGGGGATCGGAAAAGTTGAAATGGATAAGGGATATAAACAAATACTCATGATAAGCTTTTGTTATCACCCATACAAAAAATTACTTTAACTTCATTTAAAACAATAATTTAAAAACAATAGCTTTATTTTATTTCGTATTTATTTTAACTAAAAAATAAAGATCTCACAAAAATAAAGCGGCTTGTATATCTACATGGTTAACTATGTAGATATACAATTTATAAGTGCCTTAGGCTGGCGTAGCACCGTCAGTATTTTTATCTAAGTCATTCACTTCGGCCGCCATTTTTCCTCGACGTGCCTCAAGTTTACTACGGGTATCATGAGCCATTTTCTCAGTAATCGGGTAAGTAGCGACCATCCAAATAGCAACCACTGAACAAAATACAGGCACAAGTACATCAGCTAAGCGCATATAAAACAGCGTATCAGCAGATTGAGCTCCAGCTAACGCAACATCAAAACCTGTTGCATGAAGTAAAAATCCACCAGCTGCCATCGCCGCAGCCAAGCCTAATTTAACAACCCACCAATAAATTGAGCCAAACATACCCTCACGTCGTTCACCGGTTTCTAATTCATCAAGATCACAGACATCAGCAACCATAGATCCCATTAAGGTGAACAAGCCGCCTAAACCAAAAGAGAAAAATATCGGTGGAATAATCACTAGCATTGGATTATCCGGTGTAAAACAAATCCATTTAAGTGCATAACCAAAGATAGAAATGGCAATGGTTATGAAAAAAGCATTTCGCTTCCCTAACCAGCTTGATAATTTAGTAACAATAAAAATAGCACAAGACGTTGAAATAAATGACACCGTACCCGCCCAACCGACATATTCAGCACCTAATGCTTGATCGCCGCCAAAGACATAATAAATAATCACGTAACTTTGGAAAGCTGAAACCATCATAAAGCCGTTGAACACTAAAAAGGTTGCACCACATAAACTAAGGAAAGGCTTAAATTTAAGTGTAATTAAAAAGCCCTTAAAGAAATCAGCAACGGCATAACTCAAGCTTCTTGGTTTTACTGGTGGTGCATTCGGGTCAATAATCGTTTTTGAAGTCGCTATGGGTGTAAAGCGTTCAGTTAGAAATATTGCCGGTAAAATACCAACAATAATAGTAAATAGCCCAATAATTACCGCCAACCAACTGGCACCTTCAATCATATCGCTAAACAGCGATTCATTTTGCATAAACAGTAAGAACCAAGGTGCAAATAACCACGCAAATTGGCCCATAAAATTCTGCACAGCCATGATGCTGGTACGTTCATGATAATCAGGCGTTAATTCATAGCCTAATGCGACCCATGGTGTTGCAAAAATAGTATAGGCTAGATAAAAAATGATAGAACCAATTAAAAAGAACCAAAAGTAAAATTCTTCACTCTGGCCTCTCGGTAATTGCCATAACAAGGCAAAAGTAATACCTGCGACAATAGCGCCCCAAAATATATAAGGTCTGCGTCTACCCCACTTTGATCTTGTGTGATCGGAAATATACCCCATTAGCGGATCGGTAAAGGCATCGACCAAACGAGGTAATGCACCTAACAAACCCACTAAAGCTGGATTCATACCTAAACCCAAGTTAAGCACTATGGTCATAGTACCAATTGCCGCACCTAATAAGTTATTTACGAAAGCGCCAAAGCCATAGATAATTTTTCTTAGCGTGGAAATTTTATCTTCAGTCGCGGTTTGATAATGTTCTTGCGTACTCATAAAGCGCTATTCCGTTAAAAATGATTATTGAATGAAACTTTAGCCTAATTAAAATTTAGTGAAAGGTTTCAATTATAAAGGTCATTCGACACTATATAATTGTAAATCTTAAACAATATAAAAACGATGAGTCGGTCATTGTGGGGCGATGAAATGGTCACAATGAGCTTTTTCAATTGATATAATTTTTTCTACTGGCTCAAAAGTCCAATAAAAGTCTTTACTGAAAAATTGATAAAATCCCAATAACCTCAAAATAAGTCCACCCTACCGTATTTTAGTTGTATCAATTTACATTCGTAATAGTCTGTTAGAGTAAACTAATTTATAAATAATAGGGCTAGGATTACTTAACCGTTTAAATTTATATTTTTAATTTCATTTGAGAGATGTAATACCTGTAAATATTTGTCAGCAACTAAGCAACGCTAAGGATGTAGATAGAGCGTTTTACATGCCTGCTTAGCTCACTCAAATGACATTAAAATAAAATTGGCAAAATGAAGAAATTAAATAATGTCAGGATAACTCAATACTATGCAGCCACTACTTAGTCAGCCGTCAATAAAGAAACAAGTTGATGAGCTAATGTCAAAAATGACATTAGCACAAAAAATTGGACAAATGACCCAAGCGGAACGACTGAGCTGTACGCCCGATGATGTCAGAAAGTACCATTTAGGTTCGGTATTGAGTGGCGCTGGTTCATTGCCCGAAAATAATGACCTTAACAGTTGGCTAAAAACAACCGATAGCTATTGGCAAGCATCAATGGTTAGTGACGAAAATCACTTAGCAATCCCCTTACTCTATGGTGTTGATGCCATACACGGTCACAATAATCTTAAGGGAGCAACAATTTTCCCACACAATATCGGTTTAGGTGCTGCCGCCGATGCTGATTTAATAGCACGTATTGCACAAGTCACACGAAAAGAGGTATTAGCGAGTGGCGTCGATTGGGTCTTTGCACCCAACCTCGCTGTTGCACAAAATAATCAATGGGGTCGCAGCTATGAAAGCTACGCTGAAACCCCAGAATTAATTAATCAATACGCAAGTGAAATTATCAACGGTCTTCACGGAAAGCTTTCTGGTGAAGGCGTTATCGCTTGTGTCAAACATTGGGTTGGCGATGGAGCTACAACGCATGGTATTGACCAAGGTGATGCTAATATTTCTTGGCAAGAACTCAACAATACCCATATTAGCCCCTATATAAGCGCTTTAAAAGCGGGGGCAATGACCGTTATGGCGTCATTTAATAGTTGGAATGGCAACAAGTGCCATGGTCATAAGTATCTGCTCACGGATGTACTAAAACAACAATTGAATTTTTCTGGTTTCATTGTTTCTGACATGAATGGTATTGATTACCTCTGTGATGATTTTTATCTCTCGGTTGCTCAAGGCGTTAATGCTGGCATCGATATGTTTATGCTGCCCGAAAACTGGCAGCAATTTATTCACCATCTGCATAACCATGTTGAATTAGGAACTGTGCCTATATCAAGAATTAATGACGCCGTCCGCCGGATATTGTCAATAAAGTTTGCCAGCGGCTTATTTAATTCGCCTCGTCCCAGTGAAAGGATTTGGGCAAATGATGTTAGTTTTGGTGCTAGTGCGCATAGGAATATTGCACGAGAAGCGGTCAGAAAGTCACTTGTGCTGTTAAAAAACAAGAAAAACACACTGCCTTTAAAAAAGCAGGCTCGTATTTTAGTTACGGGTAAGAATGCTGATAATATTGGTCATCAGTGCGGGGGGTTCACCATTGATTGGCAAGGTGTATCAGGAAACGATCAATTTGAGGGAGCCACTTCTGTCTGGCAAGGTATTTCAGCAATTGCGCCCAATGCGGTATTAAACCGTGATAATGATGTTTCAGCAATATCGGCAAAAGATCATGATATCGCTGTGGTGGTTATCGGTGAGTACCCGTATGCAGAAGGCCATGGTGATATCAGAGATTGTGAAAACCTTATTATAGAAGCAGGGTCACAAATAAACGGTCAAGTAAATATTTCAGCGCCCTATGGCAACTCACTAGCATTAAAACAGTTACACCCAGAAGACTATCTATTGATAAAAGATATTAGTGATAAGGGCATACCCCTGGTTGTTATTTTGATCTCAGGGAGAACATTAATCATTAATGACGAATTAGATAAGTCAGCAGCATTCATTGCTGCTTGGCTTCCTGGCTCGGAAGGCCAAGGTGTTAGTGACATGCTCTTTGGCGAGTTTAACTTTCAGGGAAAGCTGTCTTTTTCTTGGCCCAAAAAAACCTCAGCAGAAAAGAAGAAAAATAAAACCAAACCACTCTTCCCCATCGGTTATGGTTTACGTTACAAAAAATAAAATAATGATATTCACTGGCAATAAATCCTACAATGATGGTGCATTCATACTTAGTGAGCACCCACCATCACTTAGAGCAACTGGCAATAGGATGGACTAATGCTTTGGTAATTTTTCCCTGTTGGTGTTTAACCAATGGTTGATTAATATAGCCAGTAAATTTAGCTGACATGCGTTCAGATATTAAGGTAGCGCCTGAGCTTAAATTGGCAATAAACCCCGTAGACTTTTGTAGTTTTTGTTTCTTTTTATTGGCCTTTTTATTGGCGTTATCACTATGTGAATCGACCGATAAGCAGCCCGCAGCGAAGCTCTGTTCACGACTCGCGGCAAGAATACAAATTCTATTTTCTGCGGCACGCGATAACAAGCAATATTCAACCTCACCTGGCTCTTGAATTTCAAAAGGCACCAGTAATAAGTGAACTTGATTCAACGCCGCTACGTTGACTATTTCAGGTATGGTGGCATCATCAGCTGTTAGCATAACAAGCTTGATATTACCTTGCTCTAACGGTAATTCTACAAGAGTTAACGCATCTCCAAGTGGTGTCCACTGGTATCGTTGGCAAAAGTGTAATTGCTGCTGTGTTGCCAATAAGCCTTGTTCGCTTATTAACACCGCCTGATGTGCGCCATCAATCACTAAACTAGTACACACATATTGAAAAGGTCTAAGTACTGAGCTGATTTGTATAATGAGTTGTTTACTCAAAGAGGCTATATCGGCGAGTTGCTCAGCATTATTCGTTATGGTTTTATCTGCAATAAAAAATAACTCAGGCAATTGAATAATATCACTGAGGTTGTTTTCAATGTAAAAACAAACATCTTCAATGGCTTGTTCATTAGACTTATAGGTTGCAAATATTGCGACATTCGCCGTTTCGGGAACCTTGTCACTATTCACATGCTTAGCCACTTTGATTATCGGTAATGTTAGCGCTTGATAAAGTTCAGGGCGTCGTTGTATAAAGACATCAGTGCCATCAGGTCGGCATTTGTTATTTGGTGCTATCGCTGAATTTTCTAAATCAATATCAGCAAATACAAAACCTGCTTCATTATGGTTCATTTTAGCGAGTACTTTACCCTCAGGAGAAACTATTTGGCTATGACCTGCGCCACTTAGAGAGCCCGTTGCTGACAATCGACCAATTTTATTTGCTGTGGCCAAAAACACTTTATTTTCACATGCTCGAGCTGGATCATGTAAGTGACTTTGATCGTGGGCAAATGTGCTTATTGAATTACAGAATAATTGCCCACCTTGTAAAGCTAATTCACGAGAGGTGTTAAAGGTCATCGTGTCGCTCCCCATTAGCAGTCCAATTTTTGCTAGCGGCGTTAAAGTTAACGTAGACGCCTGATTTGCATTAATAAAAAAATCATTTTCATGACCTTCTAATTTTTGTTTATCGACTTGGTCAAGGCGTTGCCCAAACGGCGAAAATAAACAAGTGGTTATACTAACACCGGCTTTAATCGCATCCTTTTTTTGTTCAGGTGAGCAGCTACTTGCAGCATCTCGCCTTAAAGTAACGTTTATGACTATGTAGCAGTGATGTTTTTTGGCTTGCTGTGCAATAGCCAGTAGAAAAGGACCGTCAATGTCTAAAGCTTGATGCCAAGCCTGACTACGGTCCTTGTACACTGGTTCAGTATGGCAAAAAAGTGTATTACAAAATTGAGGTAACACTATGAGTGCTGGCTGACAGACGGCCACCTCATTTATCATACGCAGGCAGGTTACTTGATTTTCTTGAACATCCAAAGTGGTGGCAAATTGAGAAACAGCGACTCGCATGATATTTTTTCCGGATAATGGGCTGGTGCAGTGATGCAAGCTTAAAGTCATAACTTTAAGCGAGGGGGATTTTATACTATTAAACATTGCAGCCCAAACTTTCGACAAACTTAAGCGTGGGATAACAATTAATGGTTCAGCAAGAGTGGGCAATTACACCTGATGGCGTTGCATTACTTATAAAAATTTCATTTGCATACCCAAACTAATGCGTTGTTGATGACGGTCATAGTCGATAAGTGAATCCCCATAACCATTAAAGTACTGTATCAAAAAGTCATAACCTTCAGTCAATGAATAAGAAAGATTTAGTTCGACACTACCTTTATTATCACTCAATTTAAGATTATTTCGCACCGCAGTGAAAAGGTTGAATTTGCCTAGCTGAGTACCAACACCAAATTCCATATGCCCAAGGTAGCCTGTAATATCTGGATTGTCATCACCAATCACAGAAAGTGGTGTTTCTTTTTCATCTTCAGCTAGTCGATGCCAAGCTTTTATATAATAAAAAGCACTTTCGTCACTAAACACTAACGACGCAAAAACTCGGTTCCAACTGCGCGATGAAAGACCACTTTGACCATTGGATTGATGATTGATGCCAAACTGAACTTGATTAAACTCAAAGCCTAATATGCTGTGATTCTGTTGCCAGCTGTAAAATAATTCAGGTTCGTAATTGGTTTCTCGAAAAGGTTTAGATGCCTCACTGTTGTACAATTGCCAATACGATACTGCGGTAAAACCAAAGTACAGACCTGAAGCATCAGTCGTTGGTAAATATATAGGAAACTTGATGCTAATTTGATATTTAGCCTCTACATTATCAACATTATCATTAGTTAACTCTTCAACCGTGCGAGTACCTGGCTTACTAATATAGGAGACTGGCAGTAGGTAATTTAATCTATGTTGCGAAATAGAAAAAGGGTTAGCGGTTGTTTGCAAAAGCGCTTGTTCTCTTTTCTCTAGAATAGATTTTTCTTTTTTTGTGACGACACTTATTTCTTCAGCCATTAATAACTGAGGTAAAAAAAACAGGATTAACCATAAGGTTTTAGTTATAACTGTTGGTATATGGACGTTGTTCAAGTGTTATTTCTCATAAAAATTTAGTATAGGATCGACTTATCAATCAATGTTTAAAAGCATTGTGATAATCGCTCAGTTTATTTTTTCGTCATTCACTGTTTTGTTATTAAGTACTTAAACAGGGGGTGATTAAGTACATTGTTAACTAAAGTTAATAATAGCCATAGTAACAGGTAAATCCAATTGGGACAGTCAAACTTATTTATGAGCTACTCGGCACTAAAGTACCGAATTTTCTCGACGGCAGTGATAAAAGTAGTTTACATAAGCACCAGGGTGCGGCTTATTGGCCTTCTGCTGATGATTAAAGTAAGGCTAATTAAATCAAAATATAAGTCGCAGTACCTAAAAAGATTAAAAAACCAACCGCATCGGTTATGGTTGTTAAAATTACACCGCCCGCAATGGCTGGGTCTACACCCAGTTTTTTCAATATTATAGGAATAAGCGCACCTGAAAGCGTGCCAGTAAGGCTCACAACAAAAAGAGCCAGCGCAAAAACGCCCCCTAACTGCCAATCGTCATACCATAAAATAGTAATTAAAAAGACCACTGCAGCCCATAATATGCCATTAATAAAAGAGACTTTTAATTCATGAATGGTTAGCGAAACAATATTGGCACTACTGACTAAATCGCGTGCAATACCGCGCGTAACTACAGTTAACGTTTGGCTACCTGTAACGCCTCCCATGCTTGCCACTACGGGCATTAGTACCGCGAGCGCGACAAGTTGCTCTATTGATGCTTCAAAAAAGCCAATGACCCAAGCAGCAACAAAGGCGGTGATTAAATTGGTGCCCAGCCAAATAGCTCTATTAAAAGAAATATGAGAAACAGGGGCAAACATATCAAGTTCTTCATTAAGGCCGGCGGAGGCCAATAAACGCTGCTCTGAATTATGTTTTAGCACATCGATAACATCATCAACCGTTATTCGCCCCAACAAAAAATTATTTTCATCTACAACGGGCGCAGAGATTAAATCATGGTCTTCGAAAATTTGTGCAACCTGAATGGCCGATTGTAACGAGTCAATCAAGGGCACATCATTTTTCATTACGTCGCCAACTGACAAGCTATTGTCCATTGAAACCAAATCACTAAGATATAAGGTTCCTTGTACCTTGTTATTCCTATCAACAACAACCAGTTGGTCAAGTTGTTCGGGCAACATACCTTCTTTTTTTCTTAACTTACACAAATACCGATAGACGGCTTTAAGACTAACATCCTTTCTAACCGCTGTAGCGTCAACATCCATCATACCGCCGGCTGTATTATCAGGAAAAGAGGCCACTGTCTGGTAACGCTCTTTTCGCTGACTATCCATGGCCTCAACCATAGCGGTTACTACAGGTAATGGTAAATCAGCATCAATGTCGGCTAACTCATCCATTTGAAGCGTCGATAAACATTTAAGTAAATCAGCTTCGCTGGTTTTTTTAATCAGAAATTGGCGCAGTTCGCGGTGTACAGAGAGTAAGACTTCACCCTTGTAATTTACCGGGATCAAACTCCAAAAATCATCGCGATATTTATTGGGTAGTGATTCGAGTAATCTACCCAATTTAGCCGGATGGTATTTCTCTATTGAAATCAGCAGCTCTTGATCGTCTTCTTGCTCTAATGAATGCGTTAATTGGCTAACAAGTTTGGTAAAAGTATTGCTCATAGGATCTACTTATAGTGATTAATTCAATCATTTACTGGAAGAGGCGTGCTTAGCAAGTTGCTTGAGCGTAACTTAGTCGCAATCACCACTGACATCAAGGCTTAGTTAACAGATCAGGCTATTACTTGAAAAGCCCGGCTAAATTTCTGTAAATAAAACACTTACTTTAGGCGCTTAACAATAAGTCATTGCTAAAAGCGCGAGCCAGTCACTAGACATTAAAATAACGGGGACAAAAATAATTTTAACAAGGTGCATATAATAATGTAGACAAAGCAGCCCATTGACCCGATAAAAGTCAGGCTATTTTACATTATTTACTTGGATAAGGCGGTAAAATTTACTTGATAGATTATATATCAACTATGCACCACTTGTTTTAGCTAGATATGGCGAAAAACAGCTGTTTAACTTCCATTGTAAATTAATAAAAAAAACAAAGAGTATTGAAGGATAATAAAAGTCAGGTTTTCTCTATTCCGTGTGATAAAAAGCGTCGATGTAAACACTGAGTGCAGATAATGCTAACCGGTTAGCTAACGCCTAAAAACTGTCAATAAGCCTTATGATAATAACGCTTAAACATCGCCTGAGGTTTTTAATAACTTGGCTTACCAAGCGATAATAGCTGCAACAATTTTATTATTTAAAAATACCACACAACAAAACAATTAGAGTATACACTGAGCCAATTATTTGTATTAAACAAGGGTTACAATGAAGGAAAATATGCAGACATTCATCGCTTTATTGTCAGCAGATGACGATAATGATTTACGCCAACATTATTTAGCTTCAAGTGAGTCAGAAAATATCATTCAATTAGCTTATCTATTTCAACAAGGAATAGCGCAAGTCGCATCGTTTGATTTTTATCAACAATTAACCACGACATTAATAGCCAGTAAAATTTTACCTGTTGCGCTTATCGCACAAATTAAAACAAACGACACATTGAGTTTTTTTACCCCTGCCCTTCAGGTACAAGACAACTTTACAAAAACAGATCACAGACAGCGCAATGCTTTACATTATTTATTCGCTGGCAATAAAGTAGCCGCCAATACCCCACCCTTTATTTATTTACGTTCAATGATGTTATTTGGCAGCAATAATACCTTACGTGATGCACTGTGCCAGCGTGACCTCGAAAATTTAACCCCCATTGAAGTTTATTTATCGTCTAATCAAAGTTTAATTTCGCTAGCGCCGCACGAACTTACCGCATTATTGGCCTTAATAGAGATTGAAAGTAAACAACAGCCCTTAGCCACAAGCAACTACTCAAAGGTAATTAAAGTGGTTACTGAATTATGTTCTCGTCAAGATAAGCGCTTTGACAGTGAGCTACAACGTCTTATATTGGTCGCTATCTACTACAAAAAAGCCATTAACGATATCGTTAATGGCTTACACTAAATTCCAGTTGGCGTTATAGCAATGATTATTGAGACTTATTATCTTGTAAAAATTGTTTAACGACTGCTACTGTTGCCTGAGGGTTTTCTTCGTGAGGTACATGCCCTAAATCATCAAAGATAACTAATTGGCTGTTGATAATATCTTTCTTAAATTTCATCGCAAGCTTGATGGGGATGAGCTTATCCTTTCTTCCCCAAATGATAAGCGTTGGTACATTTATTGTTGAGATTTTTTTGGCTAAATCTCCGGGTACCGTCTGCTTAAAGCGTTCTTTTAGAGCGTTACGATTTCCTTCACGAAGCGCCAAATCATAGTACCTGTCAACTAATTCACCGGTGACTAAGTCAGGGTTTCCATAAACATTCTCAACACTTTTTTTCACCAATGATTTAGGTAAAACATTTTTTAATAACCGGCTTGTTATTGGATTTTTAGACAATTTAAAGGCTAAGGGTAAAGATTCAGACTTAAAAGGATAGCCACTCGCGTCGACTAAAATTATTTGAGAGACTCGCTCTGGATATAACACTGCGGTAGCCCAAGCAATATACCCGCCTAAAGAGTTACCTGCTAATACACTTTTTTTAACCTTTAACTTATTTAACACAGCAATAACAACTTCAGCATAATGCTCAATAGTGTAATTATTTTTAGGATCGGGGCCGGTCAGACCAAAGGCAGGTAAATCAAAGCGAATAACTCTGCGTTGTTTTTTTAGTTCGTCAACCCAGCCATCCCATGTATGCAGTGACGCGCTCGTACCATGAATTAAGACAATAGGCTCTTCATCTGATTTTGGTCCTTCATCTCTTAAATGTATATTCATACCGGCAATCTGCATAAATTGTGATGGTTCAGCAGCCCAGCGCTTGCTGAGTTCAGCGACAGACTTATCAGCTGCTTGATTAACATAAAGATAACTGGTAAATAAAACGACTACGCTTAGCAGTATAAACAGACTGATTTTTAAAATTTTCAAGAGATTATTGGCCTTTTTCTCTATATATTGCTGATGAAGATTGATTGTAGCTGAATTTATTCTATCAGTAACAGCTACAATGAATAATCATCCCGGGTAAATATCCAAACATTAACAACGCCATAATGATAAGTCGTTATTAAGCATAATCGTAATTGCCTCCAGACTTAAGGGCTTTTTGATAGGCTGAACGGGCTTGAAAACGCTTAACGTAAGCGGTAATTTCTGGGTAGTTATTATCATTTGAACTTTTGGCAACCCAAGCCTCTAGAGGAAAACTCATTTGAATATCAGCACCCGATAATTCTTCTCCAGCAAACCACTGATTATTTTTTAAATGGCTTTCGATAAAGTCTAAGTTCCCGGTAATATTTGGCCCAACATAGCCTTTCATTACTTTTTTCACAATCCCTCTAGCAATTGGCTTAACAAAAAATGGCATCGTACTTTTCAATATTTTTTCAAAGATAATTTTTAGTAATAATTGTGGCATCAATGTTCCCTCAGCAAAATGTAACCAGTAAATATACTGGCGATGTGCTTCTGTGCCAATATCGGGAGTAAAATCATCACCACCATAAGTTTGTGCAAGGTATTCAATAATGGCTCCAGACTCAGCAACAGTAATGCCACCATCAGTGATCACTGGAGATTTACCCAATGGATGTACTTTCTTTAAAGTGTTAGGCGCTAAATTTGTTTTTAGGTCTCGCTCATAACGCTTAACGTCATAAGTTACGCCAAGCTCTTCTAAAGCCCAAAGCACCCGCTGCGAACGTGAATTATTAAGGTGGTGTACAACAATCATAGTTTTCCCCATTAAGATAAAAGCCTAAAGCCAACTATTGTACTATAAATCGCTATCAAGATTTATTCGTGATGACCGCAATCAATAGTACAATAGTGCTAAGTATATATTATTTTAATAGCTTTATTGCCCAGCGTCGCATACGATTGAACCACATAATTATACTATCGGACTATTTTGATGCTTTGGACCTCCAGTGTTGTATTACGTCGAGATATCGAGCAACACCAGCATAACCTTCATGAGTTTGTCGTTTGTTTAAAAGGTGCTGTAAGCATAACGATTAATGACGAAAGCCATCAACTTTTAAGCGGACATTCCGTTTTTATCCCTGCTCAATATCAACATTCAATCACGACAGATAAAAACATCGAAACAAAATTACTGTTTGCATGTATTGCTCCCCCGTCCTTTGATAACTTGTCAACACCCGCCAACAGTTTGTATTTAAAAACGTTATCTAAAGGAGGATTTCTAACAAACAATCTCAATTCAAGCAGCCAGCACAGCACGCAAGGAATGCAAAAAATTGCCAATGAACTCGAAATACAACCCATATCGAGCTCACCATTAAATGTTTGTTTAAAAGAAAATCTCTACTTACGACTATTACTGAACCATATCAGCAATG
This sequence comes from Colwellia sp. BRX10-4, assembly GCF_014077465.1. NCBI lineage: Bacteria > Pseudomonadati > Pseudomonadota > Gammaproteobacteria > Alteromonadales > Colwelliaceae > Colwellia > Colwellia sp. BRX10-4. The sequence continues at coordinate 191,759 of NZ_JACGVZ010000002.1, read as the reverse complement.
CCGGTTACGAGCAGCAAGCAAATGCACAATCATCTTTGCGAATGACCAATGCTCAAGATTGGATCAACAATAATTACACTATGGATATCACTCTAGATAAGGTGGCAAAGCAAGTTAATCTATCAAGAAGTCATTTTGCTCGCCAATTTCGCCAGCACACCGGTTTCAGTTTTATTGAATACCTTTTAAAACTGCGCTGTGATGCCGTTGCTAAAAACCTTGCTAGTACCAACACCGATATAACCGAAATTGCTTTTGCTTCGGGCTTTAGTAATCTAAGTCATTTTTACCGGCACTTTAAACGCCGCTACGGGATAACTCCCGGTGCTTTTAGGCTAATGATTAAACATCAAGGGGTAACACTGATACCTTAGGCCACTTTAAAATTTTTCTAGCTAAGGGGTTTTGTATCCTAAGTGTTGTTAAAGATATATTAGCGCAAATATATACTTCAAAACCCTATAAGCTCAAATATAATAAAGTTACCCTTACAAGGTTTTGAGATAGAGTGACACAAGATTCATGCAATGTGTTGTCAGAATCCTTTTTTCGAAGTAACCACAGCAGAAATTTGTCTGCGCCAGATAAATTTATCGTTTGAGAACCTGCTTAGATTCACGGTTAAATGCCTATCGATTATCAGAATTATAAAGGGGAGCTAAGATATAAACTTTGCTGAAGTCTTTACGAGTAATGGGGATAACGTTGAGCAGGTATTATGCAGGATAACAAAAAATAAAATTGAGCACGATGAAGATAACGAATACCTACTTCAGCATGCTTTAAATCAGCCTCCCTTGAATAAAAAGCGGAAACTGATCAGAATATTTAATAACGGGCGCTTGTCGATGAAAGGAAAAGAAGCAAATTCACTGCAAAAAATGGCGTAACCTTATAAATAAACGCCAATTTTTGATTTGTATTTATTAGCAGCACCCGTCAATTTTATTGTTTTATTAGTATGACGACATTGATAAATTTAACCGTATGTTAATCATAAGTATTAAATTTATTAAACTTTATAATAGAGGTTAATTCATCACCATATTCTGCACCCTTCTCAGAATAACGGTCTAACTTTTTAACTAAAGAGTAGGGGTTATCAGTTTTTAGTCGCAATTCTCTAAACTTTTTAAAGGCGGCACTACGCCCAAGGGTTCGATAGTAACCTCTTACCGAAGCTTTAACAGAAGGATATTTTTTTAACCAAATGGTTTTATCTCCCCTTTTTTTCAGTGCCGCGATTCTAGGTTCATCTTCATCAAATGACCAAACACCAAAAATATTATTAGCTTTATTAAAAAAACGAGAGGTTGCCCAAGCACTCTCCATTGCCGCTTGTGCAATAGCAATACTTTTAGGGTGAGGTTTAAGCGCCATTAACAGTTCGTTATCAGTTTTGGCTTTATATTCTATTTTCAGTTTTTCTATCATATCGTTATCACTACCTGACTTAAGTGACTCTGAAACGTCAAGATATTGAACCATAAGTTCATCATAAACTTCGTCTATTGCAGGAATAATTAAATTTTTAAAGCGAGCCTTTTTCTCTTGTACTGTCATTTTTGGCAAAGTAGTTTCATTGGCGCCATAGAAATAAATCGCTGTCGATGATAATAATATTAAGGGGATAAGTATCAATAATGTTTTTGACTGAAAAGCTGTTAATTTCATAGCAAGCCTTGTAGTTAGAGATAAATTGTTAAGAATAAAAAGCGGTTAACTTATCGGAAGTATAGCATATACGCCGCTAAAGCTTTAAAAGTAAAGTCACCTAGTTCAGACGTATCGTGTCAGCAAAAATTTACTTGTTTGATAAACACCAGTGAAAAATTATTTTTCGTCTATTTTTCGTCTGTACTTATTTTACTTATTTATTACCTTATTAACTAACATATGCCGCTAAAACTATTTTTATTAATCATCAGTTTGTTATTTACCCTGCCTTCCTTTGCTCAACAAAAAATCACTATTGCCTTTGGTGATGCTCTTACACCTTGGGTAATGCCTGAAACTAACGACGGTATAATAATAACCTTAGTAAGAGAAGCCATAGCTCCAGCTGGCTATGAAGTAGAAGCCATTTATTATCCATACGCTCGCCGGATAACATCATTCAGAGCTAAAGATGTTGATGCGGCTTGTGACATGAACTTAAAAACAATGACCAAAGAAAACCTTACCGGTTTCTTATCTGATGAAGCTTATGCTTACGAAAATTTTGCCTTCGCATTAAAAAAGCATAATTATAAATTTACTCACCTGAATGAGCTAGCTTCATAATCTTTATTATCTTGGCAAGGCGCAAAAACACATTTGGGTGGAGAGTATGCCGTAATGGCCAACAAAAAACCGCTTTATCTAGAGAATCATGATCAAAAATTACAGGTTAAAATGTTATATCTAGAACGTTTCGATATCATCCAGTTAGACCTACAAATATTTAAACATTACCGAGCTAAAATTCAAAAAGAAGGACAAATCAATACCCATTTATTAGTAGATAAGTTTCCACTCTTTGGAGCAAGCCCTAATAATATTATTTTTCATGATAAAAAAGCCAGAAATGGCTTCAATAAAGGCCTTAAAGAATTAAAAGCGAATGGTCGTTATGAAGAAATATTTGCATCGTATACCTTAGATAACTAGTGAGTTATTTACCGGTTATAGCCTAGCCTCGAAGGATGACAAACTATTAGCGAAAAGTGTTCAACGTTTAGTGGTTTACACTTATCAATTTCATCTCAATTTTATTCATCAATTTTATTCATCAATTTTGCACAAATAGGATATTCCTCCGCTATTTTATCTCCGTTCGCTTAAACAAAAATATTACAAGGTTAGCTTCATAGCTACTTATACTCTATATCTCACGTAAAAAATACCGTTAGTTTAATCTGATCTTGACCAGAATATTAAGCTTAATGTAAAGTTAGATTAAATGAGCTTATCGTTCATCTTAAGCATTATTTCACTCAACTATTTTAAAGGGCAATGCTATAGCGAAAGCATTTTTTTTTACGCTAATAGCCACTAAAGTCTGGACTAAATGACTAAAATTAAAAACATACAAGATGTCTCTTTTGGCACACCTATCGGTATATCGATGGGCAATGTAACCGCTTATTCTAGCGATTATGATACCGTAGACCCATTAATCTATAAATCGCGTAGTCACTTTAGAAGCTATGTAGATGACATTTATATGGGACATAAATGGCAATGTGTTGAATTTGCTCGTCGATGGCTTTACACCAACAAAGGTTATATTTTTAACGATGTAGCGATGGCTTACGAAATATTTAATTTACGTTCTGTGAGAGATATTGTAAATAATAACGAACTCGCCTTAAATGCCTTTGAAAATGGTGCAAAGAGATTACCTGAAGTAGGAAGTTTACTGATTTGGGATGAAGGTGGAGAATTTGAAGAAACGGGTCACGTAGCTATTATTACTGCAGTTTTTAACGATAAAGTGCATATCGCCGAACAAAATATGGCCTTTGCACCTTGGCCAAATGGGCAAAACTATTCGCGTGAAATAAAAGCAAAATTAGGCAGTAACGGCGACTACTGGCTGCACTGCCCTTCTGATGGGTCAACCATTTTAGGGTGGTTAATACAAACTGATGATGAAACAGATGCACTGATTTTTTCTCTGCCAGAACCCGCAGTGTTTAATATTGAAGCTTGTACTGCGCCAGCACAAAATAAAGCCAATACCCCTTGGTTAAACCTCGCCAATGACGACGAATATGCATTTTTTCAAATGATGGCTGGCCATAGACTGTCATGTGATGATGCAAGCGCTTTACGCTATTACCGTATATCCCCCCAAGCTCATTTAGCACTCGAAACGGCCACAGATGAACTGCATCAAATGTTTATGCATGCTACCGATTACGTGCTGGAACATCCAGAGCTGTTGGAAAAATTTGGCTTACCCAAAAACCTAAATGAAAAAATTCAGCGCTCATGGTCTAACCGTGCTAATCAATTAGTAACAAGCCGTTTTGATTTTTCAATGTCTGAACATGGCTTGAAGGTCTACGAATATAATTGTGATTCGGCATCATGCTATATGGAGGTTGGAAAAGTACAAGGTAAATGGCTAAAACACTTCCAAGTAAAAGGAGGAACTGATGCAGGCACAGCCTTATTTAGCCATTTAGTTAAAGCTTGGCAAGCTCGTGCTATCGACTCCGTTATTCATATATTACAAGATAATGACCCCGAAGAAACCTATCATGCACTCTTTATGAAAAACGCCATAGAAGCGGCGGGCCATCAATGTAAAATATTGGTAGGGATTGATTCATTAACGTGCAATATAAATAATGAAATTGAAGATTCAGCCGGCATAAAGATTCAATGGATATGGAAAACATGGGCGTGGGAGACTGCACTTGACGAAATAAGAGCAAATCAAGATGATGTTATTAATAAAACTCAGCATAATAAATCCATTAAACCTAGCTTATCTGACGTACTACTAAACGATAATATTATGGTTTTTGAGCCACTTTGGACACTTATTCCTAGCAACAAAGCGATTTTACCTGTGCTATGTATGCTATTTCCAAATCATCCCTACTTATTAAATACCAGCTTTGAATTAACAGATGAACTTAAGCAAACTGGCTACGTAAGTAAGCCAATCGTTGGCCGCTGTGGTGCAAATATAAAGATAATAGATGAGAACAAGCAAGTGATTGCCGAAAAGTCAGGTAATTTTGAGACAAGAGATCAAATCTACCAAACATTGTTTCCCTTGCCCTATGTTGAGGATAAGTATGTGCAAGTTTGTACTTTTACCGCAAATGGTCATTATGCCGGTAGTGGCGTAAGAGTGGACTCCTCTATGATTATAGATAAAGATAGTGATTGTTTAGCATTACAATGTAAACATGACGTATAAAAGAGTTCTTGGGCAAACATTCAGCGTATCTTCGCTTATTTCAACCGTATTTAGGATATTAACTTGCAATTATTAAGTATATTAAAAAAAATTAAAAACTTTTTATTAACAGCATTTATTGGTGGAATGGTTATATTATTGCCCGTCGTTATTATCTTTAAAGTCGCTTTTTGGCTATTAAATTCACTCTCAATGGCCTTTGAACCGATATCTACTTTTTTCTCAACACAATTTGTCTCTCACATTCCTTTAGCTGAAATTCTTGCCTTTACTGCCGTATTTTTATTATGCTTTATCATAGGAGTACTCGTACAAACAGTATGGGGACGCTATGTTCATGGTCAATTAGAACAACGCTTACTTGTTCCTATTCCTGGCTATACGCTAATAAGAGATATACTGAGCCAATTTAAAAATAAAGATGGTGGTTCTTTTACGCGCCCAGTAATGCTTAAAGCATTTCAATCTGAACAATTAGTTTTGGGCTATATCACTGACGAATTAGAGGACCATTTTGCGGTATTTGTACCTACCAGCCCTAGCCCATTTAATGGTTTCGTTATTTTTGCTCCTAAAGCAGATGTTAAACACATTGAAGGCAGTGCTAAAAGCGTGATGAACTTAATCGTCGGATGTGGTGTTGGCTCAGCAAAAACATTAACAAAAGATCATTTTAAAACCCCTTAACTTTACCATGTGTTAATGCGCCAATTTACAGAGTAAAACCAATAACATAACAATTTACTTTTGGTGCTAACGCAAATTTTGTGAGTTAACTCAGCAAGTAACTCGTAATGACTATGGAATTTAAAGACCCATGAATACATTAGAAGTGGAAAAAGAACGGATTTGTCAGATAAGTTCTATTCTATACAGCGCTAGCCAACCGATCAGAATACTCACCCATTTAGAATGGAACAGAGATATTAAACAGCAATTCTTTGCAGATAAGTGTAAAGAGCTACCTAAGGTTAACTACCCTACTTTTGATCCCAGTAAAACCTTAAGTTTAGTGAGTGAAGCTAGAAGCTTGATGGGGAATTCAGACATAGATGAATGGCTAAAGCGTATTTCAACTAAGCTTGAATATGGTGCTCTGATGATGGGATCGGTAGGCACTAAAAAGTTTTATGAATTTTCTGAGGCGCTTTACGGCAAACCTACCAACCCATTTACTGACGGTAAATCAACACCGCTTGAATTAGCGAATATTTTTGACAAACAAATTAGTAGTTATGCTAGTTACAACTTTGGTAGTCCACCACCCATGTGTTATCTAGCTTCAGATATCGCTGAGCAAATGCAAGCAGCCGTGACTAAAATGTTTGGTACAGATGCGCCGAAAGTTGAAGTGGTTGATGAGCTATCTGCCAACGCGTTAGCAAACCCAAAGTTAATACGGATTAGGAGGACAGCCTGTTTTACTGATCTTGACGCGCAACAACTCATTAATCATGAAGCCCATATTCATGTTGCCACTTCGATTAATGGACTTAATCAGCCTCACCTTAAAATATTAGCCGCTGGTCATCCTGGGACCACTAAAACACAAGAGGGCTTGGCGGTATTTTCTGAATATATCACTAATTCTATCGATTTAGATAGACTACGCAGACTAGCTGACCGTATTATCGCGATACAAATGTCGATTGAAGGTGCAGACTTTTTAGAAGTGTATGACTACTTTTTAGGTCGTATTGGCAATGAATCACAAGCTTATGAAAATACTCGGAGAGTTTTCAGGGGGGGTGTTTTAACTGGCGGCGCACCCTTTACCAAAGATGGTGTATACTTAGAAGGACTTATCCGCGTGCATAATTTCTTAAAAGCTATCGCCGCTAATGGTCGAGCAGATTGTCTTAAGTTATTATTTTGTGGAAAATTAGATATTGAAGACATTCCAGTACTATACAAATTAGAGGAAATGGGGCTATGCCAACCCGGTAAATACTTACCACCATGGGTTGAAGACGCACGCTATTTATTAGCTTACTTAACCTGCTCTGAGTTTCTCAATAAAATGGATATGCCTAAAGTTTATAGCCATTACGATGAGTTACTGGACAGCATTCCAAAAACGCTCAATTAACGTTGTGGTTTAGTAACAAGTCCTAACTGCCATCAAACTTAAATGCAATAGCCGCTAAAGCTAACGCTGTGATTTAACAACAAGCACTATCAGTCATCAGGCTTATATGCGGTGGCGGCTAACGCTGTTGTTAAAACAGCGTTACTTATACAGAGGTTAGTAGTCGTTAGTGGCCGTCCTTATATTTTTCATAGACCTTTTCAAAATTCTCTGGATATGCGGCAAAAGCGGCGAGCACCTTAGGGTCAAAATGTTCTGGCATGGTTCTGCCATCACCTTCAGTAATTATTTTTACTGCCTTTTCATGACTAAAAGCAGGTTTATAAGGGCGTTTTGAGCGCAGCGCATCATAAACATCACACAACGCCATAATACGAGCAGGTAATGGAATATCTTCACCAGATAGACCATTAGGATAGCCAGTACCATCCCATCTTTCGTGATGATTTAATGCGATTTCAGCGCCCATTCTGATAAAAGGAGAATCTCCTTTTTGCAGAATTTTTGCGCCAATAGCACTATGTGTGTTCATGGTTTCACGCTCTTGGGGTGTAAAAGGCGTTGTTTTGAAAAGAATAGCATCTGATATACCAATCTTACCAATGTCGTGCATCGGGCTCGCATAAAACAATGCTTTATTCATTTCTTCACTCAGACCAAGCAATCGCCCTAACAGATATGAATAGTGTGCAATACGGCGTACGTGTGCCCCAGTTTCCTCATCCTTAAGTTCAGCAGCGCAGACCATAGTGATGATAGTTTCCTTATAAGCATTTTCAAGCTTAGTCGTACGTTCTTTAACCTTATCTTCAAGTTTATTGTTGTAGTCTGAAAGCAGATCGCTGTAATCCTTTAAGCGCAACATGTTCCTAACCCGTAATATAATTTCAGCTCGGTCGATTGGCTTTGTGAGAAAATCATCAGCGCCTACTTTAAGTGCCGTCAATTTAGCCGCATGATCATCTAACGAGGTCACCATAATAATTGGAATATACATGGTCTCAGGATTAAGTTTTAACCTTTCTGCAACTATATTACCATTCAGCCCAGGCATCATGATGTCGAGGAGAATTAAATCCGGTGGGTCTTGCTCTACACTTTTTAAAGCCTCTTCTCCCCCATTAACTGTCTGAATAAGATAGCCTTCATATTCAAGCATCACCTTAAAAAGTTCTCGATTGAAGTCTTCATCGTCAACAATAAGGACTTTTCTGGGTCGATTATTCATATCGATTTTCCTATTAAGAGATTGAGGTTATATTACATGTTTTTCGACTACTGCCCACAATACTTTATAACGCAAGGGTTTAGATATATAGTCGTCGCAACCTGCAGCCAAACATAGTTCTTTATCTCCACTCATTGCTAGAGCAGTTAACGCGATAATAGGTATAGACTTTGTCGCAGGAGATGCTTTTAGCAATACCACGGCTTCTAAACCCGACAGACCCGGAAGCTGTACATCCATCAGGATCAAGTCTGGTAATTCTGTTCGACTTATACGCAAGGCACTTTGCGCATCTTTTGCTTGAATAACGCTATGACCCGCTTTTTCAACTAACAAAGTGGCGAGTTCCATGTTCATCGGGTTATCTTCAACAATTAATATGCGAGCCATTCCATTTCCTCTTACTGCGTTTACCTAAAGCTCACTAAACTGAAGTACTCACTATTTATCTATTCACGTAATCTTTGGCCATACCGCTAAAATATTAACCTAGAGCATATTTATTCTTTAATGATAAATTAACGCGCCCTTTTATATTCAGTCTTTCTAGGAGTCCAGTTTAACTGTCTTTTTCTAGCGCTAAATTTACCAGTACCGAAGCGCTCTTCTCAACTTCAGTAATAAAGGGCAACTCATGCTATTTAACCAAATTACGGTCAATATTCTCATCTTTTATTTGTATGGGTGGGTTAACTGAAAGAGAAACGTCTTTAACGCTGACATCACGCCATGGTATCCACACTTTAAAACAAGCACCTTTATCTTCTGCGCTCGATACCGCCATAAATCCACCATGCAAATGAGCAAGTGCTTTCACCATAACTAAACCCAGCCCAGTGCCACCAAATTTTCGGGATAGGCTACTGTCTATTTGGGTGAAGGGTTGAAAAAGCTTATTTAAATTATTCTCAGAAATACCTATACCGGTATCATGTACCGTGATTTCTAAAAACTCATCAAAGGTGGTTTCAACATCATCAACTTCATTAATCAGTCGAGTTTTCCATGAATTATCTTCAGTGATCATAATCACGTTAGCGCGAACAGCATGGCAGGCAGAAAAAATAATGGTGCCACCTCGTGGTGTAAACTTAACAGCATTAGATAATAGGTTGTAAATAATCTGCTTGAGTTTGCGCCCATCACATTGCATAAAACCTAAATCTGCTTGCACATCCTCGATTAATTCGATATTTCGCGATAACGCTTTCTCTTTTATCATAGAAGTACAGTCATGCAATAAGCTGGTCAATTGAAATGTCTCTATATCGAGGATCATCTTACCCGCTTCTACTTTCGAGAGATCAAGCACATCGTTGATTAGCGAAAGCAAATGCTGACCACTTTCAAAGATATTGCCAATATATTTACTTTGCTGTTGGCTAAGTTCCCCCACCAAGCCATCTCTAATGACTTCTGAAAAACCTATAATAGCATTAAGTGGCGTACGTAATTCATGAGACATACTGGCAAGAAATTCGCTTTTCATTTGACTAGCGTGACGTAAAGCTTCACTTTCAGCACGCAGTTGCTCGCCTTGTCGCTGCTCACTGATGTCACGCGTAACTTGAGCGAAACCAATCACTTTGTTATCAGTGCTATTTATCGCTGCTATTACCGTATTGGCCCAAAAGCGTGTGCCATTTTTACAGATTTTCCAGCCATTTATCTCAAAACGGCCTAGCTCTCTAGCGACCTGTAATTCTTTTTGTGGTTGACCTGCGATTATTTCTTCATGGGGATATAAACAAGAGAAAAACTCTCCAATCACATCAGCAAAGGTATAACCGGTAATATATTCAGCCCCTTTATTCCATGAGCTAATACGTCCATCGACATCAAGCATTATAATGGCGTAATCACGTACACTTGAGACAAGAAGTCGAAGCGACTCTTCACTCTTTTTTAATTGCTTATCTGCTTGCAATCGGGCTAGTTCAACAACCAAAGCACGTCGAATGTACAACCAAGTAGCGAGTGACACCGCCACAAATAATATGCCTCCCATCCAAATTAGCTGTCGAGCACGTCTATAAATCGGTGCATAGACTTCGGCTTCATCAACTTTTGCCACCATGCCCCAATCCATTCTAGGGACCTGCGATAAATAGGAAATAACCGGTATGTTTTGATAATCGACACCACGAAAGAAACCCGTTTTGCCATTGACAGCATTCGTACCCGGGATATCTTCTTGGTTAAGCGGAATACTCATACTAAGCGATAAGTCTTTCTTACGACGTACCTCATTAAGGTACAGTGCCTTACCGCTATCTCTGCGTACCAGTAAGGTTTCTGCACTCAGGCGATCAACTGGCCAAGCATCTAGCATAGGAAATAGAAACTGCTCTGGATGAATACTAAAATAAAGTACACCAATGATCTGACGAGCCCCTTTACTTTCGACAAATAAAGGCACTAGCATCGACATTTTTAGTTTTTCTTTTTGCCCTAGGTTAATCTCACCAAGTATCATTTTTTCAGTGCGAATAACGTTTATGGCCTGCTCTTTTATCGAATCATTGTCTGGGTTCATTGTTATGTTGTTAGTCGATAATATTGTCTGACCTGCTAGGTTGAGCAGCGATAGGGCAGCATATTTATTATTGTCTTCAATATTTTTAAGGCGCTTTAAAATATTATTACGGTCAGCATTATCGGGAGCGCCAGCAAGTAACCACTGTTCCAGTAGAGTGGTAAAATAATAATCTTTACTGATAATACTGGCATCACGTTCAAGTCCGTCAAGCCAATATTCGATTCGTTCGACTTTTAGATTAGCAATGCTGGCGAGGTTATCTTCGCTGCGTTCTAGAATGATATTTTTTTGATATTGAAATATTATCAATCCAGTCAGAATGATGGACAAAGCGAAGGCCATTAGTAATAAAAAGGGCTTAACCAGAAAGTTTGGGAACCGCGTATCAACGTTCATAGTATGATCCCGTCTTTTTGACAGAATTATGGCAACTATCAGCGGGTAAAATAGCAAGTAAGGTAATATTTATTCCTGATGTAATGGCAAGGGTTAGTGTTAAGTCCGTTTACCTAACATCAATTTAGTATGGCTTTATATCGATAGATAGCAAGGTTTTATTTATAGCAAAACCGATAATGAAAAGAGCTCTCATTTAAGAATAATAATAATAATAATAACTACATTCTTACTACACAGAATTAACAAAGTCACTAATTTTAATAACTTAAGAATAAACCTGCCAAGTTAATATTTGATAATGTCATCAATAGACAAGACACTTAATATACTCAACTCATTAATACTCAGCCTGGGGTAAAGCATAAGTAGCTTTAATCGCTAACCGTTGCGGTGCAATATCATCGAAGGCCTTTTGATATAGTGCTATCACATCATTGGCTGTGTTTATATTAAAAGCCAAATAATTACCCACCTTATTGACCTGCCAGACCTGTTCATAGTCAGTTTCATCAAACCCAAGTTGTTCTGCTAAATAAGCGAAACCATGTATAGAGATAACAATCATGTCGACACGATCTGATTGCATCATTAAAAAAGTTTGTTTTAAGGTGGAGACTTTTGCTAGGTTAGAGGAAGGAAAGCCCACTTGATGAAGCGAAATTTCTGAAATATCACCTGCTACGGTGGCAACTTTATGGTAAAAAATCTGCCCTAAATTAGCAAACTCAAAGTTTTTTGATTTTTTGGCTATCAGTACATGAGTAGAGTGAAAAATAGGCCCAACCCATTTAAATAAACTTTCGCGAGCTTGAGTTCTAGAAATGGTAAACAAAGCAGTGTTGGCTTTATCTAAAGTAAATCTATAGCCACGTGCCCAAGGCACAAGCAGAATTTCTTGTTCTACAATGTCTAAATGTTTCCATAACGCTTTTAAAGTCTCTACTGAAATTCCCTTAAGCTTATCATTAACTAAATAATTAGCAGGTGGATAGTTTTCAGTATAAAACGTAATTTTTTGTGTTGGCAATAATTGTTGAAGTGCCTGCAGCGGAGCAAGCACAATAAAAAATAGTAAAATAGACTTAATCAGAAATTTATTCATTAAAACTGAATCCTAAACCACGATAAAATAAAATCAACAGACTTTATTATCAATTAACGTCAACCACACTTATATTGCCAATATACCTTCGCATATCAACGTTATTGATGGTGACGGAGCTATTTGCTGTAAATAAAGTACAGACTACATTTATCAGCTAACTATAATCCTCGTTGCCATTCTTGACGAAGCGGAATTTCTGTAGAATGCGCTAATGCCATTTGCACCGTATTAACTAGTTTCTCTTTATCTTTCCCTAGAATGCCCTTTAAGACTAAGTAATTCGAAGCATGATCAGACCTAAAAATAGTTTTTTCTAATTCCAGCGAAGATAATAATGTTGCCATTTCAATAAATAATTCTTGCTGACTTAACAGTCGATAGGGTTGATATTGTCGGTCAGTAAAGTTTTTAGCAAAACGTTCTTGCCCTAAAGGGAAGCTAACCACGAGTGTCGATAAATAGTCGGGTTGTGCTTCATTCATTAATTTAGCTGAGTTAACGGCATGCTGTTTGGATAACTCAGGTCCACCAAGTCCATTTAAGATCATCACTGAACTTTTAATACCTGCTTGCTTAATTTTGTTAAGCGCAATTAAAGAGCTTTGATAGGTTTCGCCCTTGTCAATTAATTGTAAGACCTCATCGTCACCACTTTCACAGCCAACATACAAGAGAGACAAGCCTAACGCCTTTAACTCTGCTAGCTGTTCAACGGTTTTATTACTGACATTTCTTGGTAGACAATAACTTGCAACACGAGTGACTTGCGGAAAATATTGTTTTATTAGCTCAAGTATTTCTTTCAAGCGTTTAAACGGTAACATCATTGCGTCACCGTCGGCTAAAAATACCCGACCAACAGGTAAGCCTGAGTCGACAACTTTAATCATCTCCTCTTCAATCAATGTGACTTTTTTCGGTTTAAATTTTTTGTTTTCGGCCGTATACATTTCACAAAAAGAACAATTATTCCAAGAGCAGCCATTGGTAACTTGCAAAATAAGGCTCTTCCACTCACTCGGCGGACGAAAAACTGGCTCTATATATTCAAGGGGATACATTCGTTACTCACTTTTTAGATCACTTTAGTTAGCTACACATCATCGAAAAATAATCGTAAATTTAACCTGAAAATATTCAGTTGAATTTTACGACCAATCACCTCTATCTTTAAAGTCTTTCGCTTCACTGGTGCTATGGGTTTGATTGTAGGTTTTTATCTTTTGATTTTTACCTAACATAACCTTTAATTGATAATAAGTTTCACGAGCTAAAGTAAAACGGTCACTGCGCCACCAAACATGATTATAAAGTTTTTTGACACCGGCAACCGCATCCGGTGATTGCTGGCAAATTTTCTCTGCTAAACTTTTTGCTGACATTAAGGGATCTGCACAAATATCGGTAATTAACTTGAATTCAAGCGCTTGCTGCGCAGAAATTTCTTGACCAGTCATCGCCAACAACTTGGCTTGATCTGCTGGTAAGTGTTCTTTAAGTGCTAAAGTGCCACCCATATCTGGAATGAGTCCCCACCTCGCCTCTAAAATAGATAAAGTAGCGCTGGGCTCAACAAAGCGAAAATCGCCACCCAGTGCTATTTGTAAACCGCCCCCCCAAACTCTGCCATGTAATGCCATAATCACCGGAGCAGGAATTTTACGCCAGCCCGTTGATACACGTTGCGCTAAATTTGATTGACCGGGTAACCATTTAAACAAGAGTTTAAAAATATTAACCGGCGCTTTCATCACAGACTTAACATCTAAACCACTACAAAAGTCGACACCTTTACCATGAACAATTACTGCTCGCAGTGATTTATCTTTTTGTAATTGTTTAATAATTTTATCAAGTTGATAAAACATCGTCATATTAATAGCGTTATGTTTATCTGCACGATTAAGGGCAACATAAGCAATGTTGTTTTCGATAGTTAACAATACGGTTTTTTCTGGCATAAATACCTCTGGTTAGACCAGAGTAAAATAACCTTGTCGACATGAGATGTAAATAAATAAAACAAATAAAAACAAATGAAACTGGAAGCATAAAGATGGAACATTATTTTCAAGGTAAAACAGTTGTTATTACCGGTGCATCTGCAGGTGTCGGTGCAGAAACTGCCCGAGCCTTTGCCAAATTGAAAGCTAATTTGGTTTTATTAGCGAGAGGACAACAAGCACTCGACGAGATTGAAAAAGAACTCAGTGTTGAAACTTCGGTTTTAACGATCAAGATGGATGTCGCTAATTCAGCTGATTGCCAAAAAATGCTAGAGAGTGCTCAAGAAAAATTTGGCAGTATTCATTATCTTATTAATAATGCTGGCTATCATCAGCGCGGTAATGTTGAAAATAATACCGCTGAACAATTAGCAAAAATGGTCGATGTAAATTTACGTGCGCCAATAGTACTGTCGGCATTAATTTTACCTTATATTCGCAGCAGTATAACTAATGGCGGCTTTGGCGGCATCGTTAATGTGGGCTCTTTAGCTGGTCGAACACCCTTACAAGGCGCTGCAACCTATTGCGCAACTAAGTCTGGGCTGCGTGCATTTACCTATGCCCTTGCTGATGAATTAAGCGGCTCGGGAATTAGTATTGGTTTAGTTTCTCCGGGGCCAATCAATACGGGCTTTATTATGTCTGAAATAGATGAAGTAGAAGACATCGTATTTTCTCAACCGATGAGCAGTCCCGAGCAAGTCACCGACGCAATAATCCGCGTAGCCAAAAGTCAGCAAATCGAAATTTCATTACCTCGTTCGAGCGGTTGGTTAACCACTGTTTCTTACCTATTTCCTTCACTAAGACGCTTTCTAAGACCAGCACTTTATAAAAAAGGTCGAAAAGCAAAAGAACGTTATCGAAACAAAAAATAATAAAGGCAAGTACATTGTCAGCATATCCGTATATAATATGTCTATAACTGTTTAGTAAAAAAGAATCTCATGACGCTAGAAGACGAACAACTCAATAATCCCCTGCACGGGCTTAAATTAGATACACTTTTAAACGAAGTGTTTGATCATTACGGTTGGGAAATTCTAGCGGAATATACCAATATTAATTGTTTTAAAAACAAGCCTAGTATTGAATCTAGCTTAAAGTTTTTGCGTAAGACCGAGTGGGCACGTGAAAAAATGGAACGTTTTTATTTATATCAATTTAAGAACTTACCTAAAGCCGATGATGAACAATATGAAATTCCACCACGTCTGCGAGTAATACCTGCACGCCAAAAACCTAAAGACCCTGCCGTACTCATTTTAGGACAAGCACCTATCCCGACAATCAGATCATCGAATTTTTCTGATAACAAACCTTCATCACAAGGTCGAGATAGCAGAAGTAATAGCAGTAAGGGGAGTTATAAAGATAAAAGTGAACAGGGCTTTGCTCGTCGAACAGAAAAACCTGAACGTTCAAAGCCAGCTAGTGCATCTTCAAACCCTTACTCGGATTCTCCTAAGTAACATCAATATAAGCATTCAAGTGACAGATTTACTGCAAGGTTAATCTGTCAACATATCAATAAATTTCAAACTAAAATTATAAATATCTCCAGGCCATCTCGCCGATAAGTAGTTTCTATCTTTGACGATAAAGCCACGTGACAAGTGCTGTAAATCATCACGAGCTATTGGCAAACTGCCGGCAACAAACTGATTTTTATTGGCAAGTGCTGCCACTAATTCATCTTCTGTGGTTGTTTCTGGATACGTTAAATAATAATCATCTAACCAAAGTCGAGTTAATTGGAAAGCCATAAGCTCTTGACGCTTTAATAGCCCGGTACATTGATAATTATAGATGACCGATTTTTGACTTTTAGGATCAATACTTCTCGCTGGAATTAATACGCCATGGCAAACAGCCGCGACGGGTTTATTTTCATTAAAAAAATCAACCACCAATCTTTGCAATACCTCTGATTCTAAATATTCTTTTACTCCTTTGTCATGCCCACCCGGTAATAATAATCCATCGAAGTCACTGGCTTTCACATCGGTGTAAGATAAAGGCTTATTAAATTCAGCTGATTTTTCCAGTTGACGATAGGCATTTATTGCATCTTGTCTAGCCTGTAATAAGGGTTTGAGCAAACCCAAACTTTTTCCTGTCAGCATAATGTCGTCGGCCGTTGCGACCTTGCCATCAGCCGTTATAAAGGTCATTTCAACCTGTTGTTCTTTTAGCAATAACCAAGGAATAGCAACTTCTGAAGGATCGCAACCATAGCGCGGTAGCGGGATCAGTACTTTTTTGTTATGCATCTTTATTGCCCCTATTTAAGATTTCTTTGTTAGCTTGTTCTTGTTGCAAAAAATAAGTCCATTGCTGCTCGTAAGCAGACATTTGCTGATGTTTCTTAGTGGCTAAATGCATTTGCTTGTCGTGCTCTGTGGCAAAAGCGCCTGTATGACAAGCTAGGCATTTTTTATCTTCAGGCACCCTACTTTTGCGGTTATAGGTTATATAGTCATCGCTGTGAGCATCAAACATCGCTTTACAATTTTCTAAAGACGCATAGCTGTATATATAAGTTGTACCTTGAGTTGATTTAACATGTTTATCTCTGTTTACATTCCTGACTTTATAATCTGGAAATTTAGTAATATCAAAGAAAAAACGACCAATATAGTTGATATCGGTATTAGTGATTAACGCTTTTTCAATATTCCATTGCAAATAAGGTTTAACATTCTTTGAAGTGATCAACGCAAGTTTTGCACCATTTTCATCAAGAAAGTATTGAAAGCAGTTCAACAGATATTTTCTCAGTAAAGCTCTGTTTAAGGTATTAACACTTAATTGTTGGCACTGAGCTTGAAAAGCTTGTTCAGAAGGAAAAGCGGGTAATAATGGAAATTGAAAGATCACCAAATCAAATGATTTTTTAGCTAACGTCCCCCAAGTATTTTCATCAGTAACGTCAAAATCAGTGATGACTTGGCAATTGTCCTGCTGTAACTGCTGATAATAAACATCACCGTACTTTTCCTGTAAACAAGCCATGCTGTCATAGATGGTTGCTGTCAGCTGCTGCGGTTGATGATGTTTTAGTAAGGAGGCAGAAAAAGATAAGTCGCCATCACCAACCGTTAAAACACGCCATTTGGGATCAATATACATAATGAGATTTATAGAATAATAAAATTAGCATTGTATACCTGTTAACGCGCAAAGTGCAGAATTTCAGTGACAATAACAATCGCTAGCTTTTGCCTAAATTGATAACTACTCGCAAGATAAGGTATTAGCTTTGTACTTTACTTACGGCATCTTGCCATTGCGCATAAAGACGATTTTTTTTCTGCTCGCTGATTTGTGGTTTAAAACATTTTTCACAGCGCCACAAGGTTGATAATTCATCAACAGAAGAAAAGACGCCTGCTTGTAAGCCGGTTAAATAAGCAACACCTAACGCTGTGGTTTCAACAATATCAGGGCGTTCAACTGTTATCGATAACATATCGCTGATAAAATTAAGCAACCAGTTATTTTCAGCCATGCCGCCGTCTACTTTTAAAAATGAGAGCGCTAAGCCATCTTTGGCCATGGCATTTTGTAAGTCTTTACTTTGAAAAGCAACCGACTGCAAAGCGGCAGAAATTATTTCATTTCGACCTGAGTCACGACTAAGGCCTGAAATAACAGCGCGGGCATTAGGATCCCAATACGGGGCACCCAAACCTGTGAATGCTGGGACTAAAAAAACACCATGCTCAACAACCGTATTTTCAGCAATTTTTTCACTGTCACTTGCTTTATCAATGATCTTTAATTGATCTCTTAGCCATTGAATAGTTGCCCCTGCCATAAAAATACTGCCTTCGATAGCGTAAGTAACGTCGCCATTTAAACGATAGGCAATAGTTGTCAGTAGCCGATTAGTTGACTTTAAAGCTTTATTGCCGGTATTTAGCATTAAAAATGCGCCTGTACCGTAAGTACATTTCGCCATGCCCTCAGTAAAACAAGCTTGACCAAATAAAGCCGCCTGTTGATCACCTGCCATCGCTAAAATAGGTATTTCACCATTAAATAAAGATGATTGCGTGACACCAAATTCAGCGGCGCAGTCCATCACGTCAGGCAACATACTTTTGGGTATTGAAAATAAAGCCAGTAATTCATCATCCCAACATTGTTGGTGAATATTAAATAACATAGTGCGAGAAGCATTAGTTGCATCGGTTTTATGAGATTTTCCCGCCGTTAATTGCCACAATAAAAAAGTATCAACAGTGCCAAAAAGTAACTGACCTGCGTCTGCTTTTTCTCTTGCGCCAGGTACATTATCCAATAACCAATTAATTTTGGTCGCAGAGAAGTACGCATCTAAAATTAAACCCGTTTTATCCATAATGCTATTTTTGATTTCTTGACAATCAATTGAATCACAAAAAAAAGCAGTACGTCTATCTTGCCAAACAATCGCATTATAAATAACATCGCCAGTATTTTTATCCCATACGAGGGTCGTTTCTCGCTGGTTGGTTATGCCAATACCTAAGATATCGCTAGCACTCAACTGGTTTTCATCTAGCACTTTTTGACAGGTACTTAAGACACTCTGCCATAGTTCGTTAGGGTTGTGTTCGACCCAGCCATCTTGAGGAAAGTATTGCGGAAACTCTTCTTGGGCACTCGCGTAACGTTCACCTTGGGTGGTGAACAATATCGCTCGTGAACTTGTCGTGCCTTGGTCTATTGATAAAAGGTACTTTGCCATAAAAAGAAAAGTCTCCGCTGAATGAATAAAGTTAAACAGATTATGCCACAACTGGCTTGTTGAGCAATTATAGAGATTTTCTCGCCACGACTTGCGCTATGGATTGGCTATGATTACCCGTGTCTGAAATTGTTATCCCTAAACATATCGATAAAAGATACTTTGCGGTAAAAATACTTTGCGGTAAAAAAAAACCGTCTGCGCTGAATGAATAAAGTTAAGCAGGTTAAACAGATCATGCCACAACTTGCATGTTGAGCAATTATAAAGGTTTTCTCGCCACGACTTGCGCTATGGCTTGGCTATTACTACCCGTGTCTGAAATTATTGTCCCTTCAAAAGAATGAATAATTTGCCAATCAGCAAAATGCTCAAGTAATTCTCCTTTTTTTAATAAGAAATCAGGGTTTTTGGGGCGACCAAGAAAAGCTTGTCCTAAGGTGAAGGTTTGATAAATAACGAGACCATTAGGAACTACTGCCGCTTTAATCTGCTCTATAAGTGGTCGGTGTAAGTAGCGAAAAACGATTACTGCACTATGACTATTTTCTATTAATGACTGAGAAAGCTTTTGTTCAAAGTCAACTAGCCAAAAGGTCGCTAATGTCGATTGGTATTTATCTGCATCATGACTTATTGCTTGCTTAACATTCGCTAATGACTGCGTGTTAATATCAGCAAAAGTTACCGCTAAATTTTTCTCTAGGCAAAACAAACCATTCCTGCCATTGCCACAAGCCAGATCTAAGATGGGTAATGAATTTTCATGAGGGTTAAGTTCAGGTAAATATTTTTCTAGCAAGGAGGAATGCATAATTTTAGTTTTTTTGACTTTTTGCTATGAGTAATAAAAAAGGCTGCAATCAATTTGCAGCCTTCATTTAATTCAATACTAGTTATTAATAAGTATCGTTAGTTAATCGCTTGATAACTGAGTCACTTAGCTACTTAAAACTGAGATACTGGCGCCGCTATTGCTTTACTAGTAATTTCAGCATTAACTTTCAATGATTCAACAAAGCTTTGGTAAGCAGATTGTGCAAGTTGCTGCGTTTGTTGTTGTGCCATTCTTGGATCAAGTGCTTTATCAACATTACTCGCTATAACAGCTTGAACTTCTAATAAGGCTAAATCACCATTATTTAATGTTACCGTCGTTGCTGAAATCTTACCTTCACTTGGATGAGGTAATTTAAAAGCCTCACGACTTAAGCTAGGCGCAATATCACTGCCTGAGCGAGCAACAACAGCTTTTTCAACAAATACGGCGTTAATCGCTGTTAACGGCTCGCTAATATCATTACCGGCTTTAAATGAAACAAGTAAAGAGTCAGCTGTTGTTTGTGCGAGCTCTGTTGCTTTCTCGCTAATTAAGGTATCACGAATTTGCGCAGTAACTTCAGTAAGTGGCTTAACTTCTGCTGGTTGGTACTCTTCTAAACGAATAACAATCGCTAAAGTATCGCTAACTTCAATAATGTCTGAGTTTAAGTTCTCTTGAAGGACTAAGTCAGAGAAAGCAGCTTCGATTGCTTTAGGACTATCAAATGGCGCTGTGTTGCCAAATTTGTTTAACCAGTCTGTCGTCATTATTTTTGAGTTAACGGCTTCAGCAGCTTCATCTAAACTATCAGGAGCTTCAAAGCTTAATCGAGCCATTTCTTGTTGTAAATCATAAAACTTATCTTGTGCTTTTGTTTGACTCACTTTTGCTTGCAATTCTACTTCTACATCAGCAAATGCTTGAACTTGTTCAGCTTTTAGGTCAGTTAATTTGATGATATGAAAGCCAAAGTCACTTTCAACAATATCACTTACACTATTAATTTCGGTTAACGCGAACGCACCTTCGTCAAACGCATCGCCCATGGCACCACGTTCAATCCATTCTAAATCGCCACCATTTTCACCGCTAAAAGTATCGTCTGAACTTTCTTTGGCTAAAGTAGCAAAATCTTCACCTGCATTAACACGGGCTAATAAAGCTTCTGCCGTTACTTTTGCCACAACTTCATCATCACCAAACTCAATTAAAATATGAGCAACACGGCGCTGTTCGTCTTGACGATAGCTAGCAATATTCTCTTGGTAGTAAGCTTTAACATCATCGTCACTGACTTCAATTGTTTTTGCAATTTCGTTAACATCAAGTGTGATGTAGTTAAGTTTTACTTTCTCTTCGTTTTCAAAACGGGCTTGATTAGCTAAGTAGTACTGATTAATTGCATCGTCAGTTAACTCAATACCGGCTTTAAACTGTTCAGCATTAATTGTCGCATAGCGGACGTTACGCTTTTGGTTTTGTAAAGCGTTTGCCCATTTTTCTTGGTATGGCAAGTTGAACTCACTGGCAACAAGTGCTTGTGTTAATTGACGACGAGTCATTTGAACACGTAAGTAATCACGAAAATCTGAAGATTGATAGAAACCGGCTTGGTTAATCATCGCTAAATAACGATTATTATCGAAAACACCATCAACCTGAAATTCAGTCATCGTGCGAATCGTTTGCTTTATACGTTGATCAGAAGCGCGAATAGACATATTAACTGTACTTTGATCAATCAGTTTTTCATTGATTAGGTTATCTAAAATACCGTTACGAAAGTTCGCCATATAATTTTCATCTGCTGATAATGTTTCGAACATATCACCAAATTGTTGTGCCATACGATTACGTTGCGCTTGATAAGCTTTATTAAAAGCATCTTGTGATATTTTTTCACCGTTAACGTCAGCGACAGATGTGTCTACTGAGTTGGTATAAGTACCAATTCCCGCTAAAGCAAAAGTTAAAATAACTAAACCTAGGATTGATTTTGCAATCCAGCCCTGTGAACCTTCTCGAATATTTTCTAACATCTTTTTCTCTATTTATTACGACAGATATATCTTTGTTCAGGATTCTATCAGAAGCATCACTGACCTTGAAGTAGCAGACGAAGATTTAATTATTTTATAGTGATATAAATGAAGCTATTTATGGGATATGTAAAATAAAAAAAGCCTTCGTTTAAAAAGGCTTTTCTAATTTATCTACAAAAATTGAAGCAGATAATTATGGATTAACTGAATCTTTTAATGCTTTACCAGCTTTAAATGCTGGGATTTTAGCTGCAGCGATTTGAATAGTTGCACCCGTCTGTGGGTTGCGGCCAGTGCGAGCAGCACGGTCACGTACTGAGAAAGTACCAAAACCAACTAGAGCAACTTGCTCACCATTTTTCAATTCGTCTGTAACAGCTTCAATAAATGAATCTAACGCACGACCAGCAGCAGCTTTAGAGATGTCTGCGCCAGCAGCGATTTTTTCGATTAGTTGAGATTTGTTCACAAGTATTCCCCTTCAATTGTTATTATTCAGTGCCATCATTTGTTTTAGCGTCCTGCGGAAACTTTTATATTGAGCTTCTTTTGAACATCAAGCACTGTGTTTAAGAAAATAAAATTTATTATTTATTTTTATCTTAACCAAACCCTAATCCTATGTATGGATAGGGGTCTAGCGTTATCAGCGACATTAACTTAACACAGTTTCAGTGTATGAAAAGCAAAAATCACTGTTTTTTGTTAATTTTTTGCAATTTTTTCTTTTATTTACTAAAAAAACAGCAATTTTTACAAATTAGTTGCCTAATTTGAATTTTTCTACAGGATGTTCTAAGGCAATATCTAATACCTCTTCTATCCATTTTACCGGATGAATAACCAAATCACCTTTAACATTGTCAGGAATTTCTTCCAAATCACGTTCATTATCTTTTGGAATAATGACCGTTTTAATACCACCACGATGCGCAGCCAAGAGTTTTTCTTTTAAGCCACCAATAGGAAGTACTTCACCTCGTAACGTAATTTCACCTGTCATAGCAACATCAGCTCTGACCGGATTACCGGTTAAGCTAGAAACTAATGCCGTACACATACCAACACCGGCGCTTGGCCCGTCTTTTGGTGTAGCACCTTCAGGGACATGGACATGGATGTCACGTTTTTCATGAAAATCAGCATTAATACGAAATTTATCGGCTCGACTACGCACAACCGTCATCGCTGCTTGTATCGATTCCTGCATCACGTCACCTAAAGAACCGGTGTAAGTCAGTTTACCTTTACCAGGAACCGAAGCGGTTTCTATAGTCAATAACTCACCACCTACCGATGTCCACGCTAAACCAGTTACTTGACCTATTCTATTTTCACTATCCGCTTTACCATAATCAAAACGTTGTACACCCAAAAATTCAGATAAGTTATCTTGATTAATAGTGACTTTCTTAATGGTTTTATCTAATAAAATCGCTTTTACCGCTTTACGACAAAGTTTTGATATCTCTCGCTCTAAGCCACGTACCCCAGCTTCTCTTGTGTAGTAGCGAATGATCCCCATAATAGCGCTGTCTTCAATTGAAATTTCTTTCTCTTTTAGACCATTACGACCAACTTGCTTATCAAGTAAGTGATTCTTGGCAATATTAAGCTTCTCATCTTCGGTATAACCCGACAAACGAATAACTTCCATGCGATCCAATAAAGGTCCGGGGATATCCATACTATTAGAAGTAGCAACAAACATCACATCGGATAAATCATAATCAACTTCCAAGTAATGGTCGTTAAACGTCGTATTTTGCTCCGGATCAAGCACTTCCAGTAAAGCAGATGCAGGATCGCCACGCATATCAGACGCCATTTTATCTATTTCATCTAATAAAAAGAGTGGATTCTTAACCCCAACTTTAGCAATTTTTTGAATCAACTTACCTGGCAAAGAACCAATATATGTGCGGCGATGGCCTCGGATTTCAGCTTCATCACGCACACCACCTAGTGCCATACGCACGTATTTACGTCCGGTTGACTTAGCAATAGATTGTCCTAAAGACGTTTTACCAACCCCTGGAGGGCCAACTAAACAAAGAATAGGTCCTTTTAGCTGGCTAACACGTTGCTGCACCGCTAAATACTCTAAAATACGTTCTTTAACTTTATCTAAACCGTAATGATCTTTATCTAAAATATCTTGAGCAAGCTTTAAGTTACGCTTTAACTTACTACGCTTCTTCCAAGGTACACTGATCATCCAGTCGATGTATGAGCGAACCACGGTTGCTTCTGCCGACATCGGTGACATCATTTTTAATTTCCGTACTTCAGCTAAAGTCTTTTCTTTAGCTTCTTCGGGCATTTGCGCATCTTCAATTTGCTTTTCAAGCTGCTCAACTTCGTTTGAACCTTCTTCGTCATCGCCTAATTCTTTTTGAATGGCTTTCATTTGCTCATTCAAATAATATTCGCGCTGACTTTTTTCCATTTGTTTTTTAACACGGGTACGAATTTTCTTTTCAACTTGTAATAAGTCAATTTCGCCTTCCATCAGTGCCATTAGGTATTCAAGACGTTGAGCAACATTCTCTATTTCTAGTACCTTTTGCTTTTCAGCTAACTTTAATGGCATATGTGCAGCCATGGTATCCGCTAATTGTTCGGCATCATCAATACCTGAAACTGAAGTTAACACTTCAGGTGGTATTTTTTTATTGAGTTTGACATAACCTTCAAACTGAGAAATAGCCGAACGAACCAAGACTTCGCAATCGTCTTCGTTAACGGTTTCTACGTCAAGAAACTCAATATCGGCAGTGAAGTATTCTTGTGTTTCAACAAATTGAGTTATACGCGCTCTACGCGCTCCTTCAACTAACACTTTCACCGTGCCGTCAGGTAATTTTAACATTTGTAAAATAGTGGCAATCGTACCCGCACGATAAACATCATCGGCTGTAGGGTCGTCAACTGCGGCATCTTTTTGTGCAACAAGAAAAACCTGCTTGTCGTTTTCCATTGCGATATCTAAACAGCGAATAGATTTTTCGCGACCTACAAATAATGGGATCACCATTTGGGGATAGACAACAACGTCGCGCAAGGCTAGAACAGGAATTTCATTGATACCAGATAACTCTTCGGTCATAGGTTACTCTCTCGAAAATCAGTAGGGAAAAAATTGTAGTTAAAAAGTATATGGGGATTTTAGTAAAGCTTTCAACGGATAGACAAAAAAAAAGAGTTAAATGACCAATGTCATCTAACTCTTTTTGTGGAAACACCTAAAATCTTAGCAATGAACGGCTATTCGCTCGCTACTTTTTCCTGTGGTGTGTCGTAAATAATAATTGGTTTTGATTCACCTTTTATTACTGTTTCATCGACCACAACTTTTATCGCATCATTCATTGATGGCAATTCGTACATGGTATCAAGTAAGACACTTTCAACAATTGAGCGTAAACCACGCGCACCCGTTTTACGCACCATAGCTTTGTGTGCAATAGCAATTAATGCATCTTCTCTGAACTCTAATTCAACGTTTTCCATGTCAAACAATGCACCAAACTGCTTAGTTAGCGCATTTTTAGGCTCTTGCAATATTTGGATTAATGCGTCTTCATCAAGTTCTGTTAATGTTGCTACAACAGGCAAACGACCAATAAATTCAGGAATTAAACCATACTTAATCAGATCTTCTGGCTCAACATCTTGTAAATGTTGGGTTAGCGTTTTCTTGCTATCTTTGCCACGAACTTCTGCGCCAAAACCTATACCTGCACCTGTATGCGAACGTTGCTCAACAACTTTATC
This sequence comes from Colwellia sp. BRX10-4, assembly GCF_014077465.1. Classification (NCBI taxonomy): domain Bacteria; kingdom Pseudomonadati; phylum Pseudomonadota; class Gammaproteobacteria; order Alteromonadales; family Colwelliaceae; genus Colwellia; species Colwellia sp. BRX10-4. The sequence goes on along the minus strand of NZ_JACGVZ010000002.1, from coordinate 166,095 downwards.
TAAACCGGCAAATGCGCCACCACAGATAAATAAGATTTTTGAAGTATCAACCTGCAAAAACTCTTGTTGAGGATGTTTACGCCCACCTTGTGGTGGAACTGAAGCAATAGTGCCTTCAATAAGCTTCAACAATGCTTGCTGAACACCTTCACCTGATACATCACGCGTGATTGATGGATTATCTGATTTACGAGAAATTTTATCAATTTCATCGATGTAAACAATACCACGCTGGGCTTTTTCAACATCGTAATCACATTTTTGTAAAAGCTTTTGGATGATGTTTTCAACATCTTCACCAACATAACCTGCTTCAGTTAATGTCGTGGCATCAGCCATAGTAAAGGGCACATCAAGCAAACGCGCTAAGGTTTCAGCCAGTAATGTTTTACCACTACCCGTTGGGCCAATAAGTAAAATATTACTTTTACTTAACTCTATACCATTGTGAGAGTCACCATTGCGTAAACGTTTGTAGTGATTATAAACCGCTACGGCTAATACTTTTTTCGCGTGATCTTGACCAATAACGTAGTCATCTAAACTTTCACGGATCTCTATCGGTGTAGGTAAGCTTTCTTTTTCTTCTTTCGGGGAAATTTCTTTTATTTCTTCACGAATAATATCGTTGCACAGTTCGACACACTCATCACAAACAAATACTGACGGACCAGCAATAAGTTTACGAACTTCATGTTGGCTCTTGCCACAAAACGAACAATACAAAAGCTTGCCGTTATCACCGTCACCATTTTTAATATCGGTCATACGGAACCTCAATTTGTTTAATTTCTAATACAGATACTGTTAAGTATTTCATAAATTATCTAGTTCACAAAGTTGTGAAATTATTTATCTAATCTTTCTGTTAATATAGAGTCAACTAATCCATATTCAACCGCACTTTCTGCACTTAAGAAGTTGTCACGGTCGGTGTCATGAGAAACTTTCTCTAATGACTGACCTGTATGCTCAGCCATTAAAGTGTTCAATTTGGTTTTAATATAAAGAATTTCTTTCGCATGAATTTCAAAATCAGATGCTTGACCTTGGAAACCACCAAGTGGCTGATGAATCATCACACGGGCGTTTGGTAGACAGTAACGTTTACCTTTTTCACCGCCTGATAATAAGAATGCGCCCATACTAGCCGCCTGACCAATACATACGGTACTGATGTTTGGCTTAATAAACTTCATCGTATCGTAAATAGCCATACCTGCAGTTACCGAACCGCCAGGTGAATTAATATATAAGTATATATCTTTATCAGGACTTTCAGACTCAAGGAATAATAACTGAGCAACAATCAAATTAGCCATGTGATCTTCAACTTGACCACACAAGAAAATAACACGCTCTTTTAAAAGTCTTGAATAAATATCGAACGAGCGCTCACCCTTAGGTGTTTGCTCAATAACCATTGGCACTAAAGCACTATCGATAGTGCTGGTGATTTTCTGAGAATTATTTTGAGAAGTAAACAACTAAAATTTCCTTTCTATATAAAAAATGGCTCGTATGTCCCCATACCAGCCATTTAAGCGATTGCTTGACATAATGTCAATCTAAAAGGTCTACCAATTCACATTTGTTTCACTAAAGTGCTACAAATTTAAGCAAATGGCAGCCACTGAGCCAATTAAGTTTCTTTGCTCAGTGGCAAGAATCCTAAAAGACTCAGTCTTATTTACCTTCTGGATTCATTATATCTTTAAAGCTTGCATTCTTTTTATTAACTTTTGCGCTTTCAAGTAACAATTCGACAGCTTGCTCTTCTAATGCAACATTTTGCATTTGTTGGTTAAGCTCTTTGTTTGTTGCGTAGTACTCGATAACTTCTTTTGGATCTTCGTAAGCTGATGCGGCTGATGCAATTAATTCGTTAACTTTGTTTTCATCAACTTTTAATTCATTAACTTTGATCACTTCACCTAGTAACAAACCAACTTTAACACGGCGTTTAGCTTGCTCTTCAAACATATCAGCTGGAAGCTCTGGCATGTTATTAGGATCCATTTGACCCGCAAAACGTTGCATTGCTTGCTTACGTAAAACGTCAATTTCTTGAGCGATTAACGCTTTAGGAATTTCAACATCGTTAGCAGCTAATAAGCCTTCGATTACTTGCTCTTTAACTTTAGCTTTAACCGCTTGGGTTAACTCACGAGTCATGTTAGTGCTTACTTCAGTGCGTAATGCTTCTACACCACCTTCTTGAACACCAAACAATTTAGCAAAATCTTCATCGATTGTTGGTAATACTGGACCTTCAGTTTTATGAAGAACGATATCAAACTCTGCTTCTTTGCCTTTTAGGTTTTCAGCATGGTAATCATCAGGGAAAGTCACTTTAATTGTTTTTTCATCGCCAGCTTTCATGCCAGTAATTTCTTTTTCAAAACCTGGGATCATGCGACCAGCGCCTAACTCAAGTTCGAAATCTTTAGCTTCGCCGCCTTCAAAAACTTCACCGTCAACACGGCCAGTAAAATCTAAAACAAGTTTGTCACCGGCTTTAGTTTTACGCTTGTTTTCTTTCCACGTTTTATGTTGATTCTGTAATGTAATAAACATTTCATCTAAATCAGCATCTGTAACTTCAACGTCAGGACGTTCAACGTTAATTGAATCTAAGCCCGTTAAAGTAACTTCAGGGTAAACTTCAAAAGTAGCTTCGAATTCTAGCGCTTTGCCGTCTTCATTGCTTTTAGCAATAAAACTTGGACGACCAGCTGGATTCATTTTTTCTGCAACGATTGCATCAACAAAGTTACGTTGCATTAATTCGCCAGCAACTTCTTGACGAACTGATTGACCGTAACGCTTTTGGATAACAGTCGCAGGAACTTTACCTGGACGGAAACCATTAATTCGCTGGGTTTTTGATATGTGACGAAGACGGTTTTTAACTTCTACATCTACTGATTCTGCAGGAACAGAAATAGTTAACTTACGTTCCAAACCTTGTGTAGTCTCTACTGAAACTTGCATTTTAATACCTCAAAACTTAGCGTTTTAGTAACGCTTTCAATAACACAACTACTTCACAGCTTAATTAGCCAAAGAGTGTGACGTTTGTAGCCCTATAACCAATGCTACAGAAGCCCGAAAAATCAGAGTAAATACCAACACCAATAAATAATTCCTCGCTCAGCGAGGTTTAAAAGGCATGATATAGACCTAGATTTTAAAATAATGACGCGAAATTATAGCGATGCTTGTTATAAGAGTCGACCCTTTAATGACGTTATTTTTGACTTATTTTTTAAATGGGTGATAAAACGAGTAAAAACAGTGTGTGCTGACTTCATTTAAATGTAATAAATTAAGTCTAAAGTGCATAAAGATTGGTGTAACGGGTAGTTAAAGAGTTGTTTTAGATTAAATTTATGATTTATAAATAGAAATGTATACGGGGAGTTAACAAAGATAATAGGACTCTAAAATAAGAAGTGGTCGGTGATGCAAGATTCGAACTTGCGACCCCTTGGACCCAAACCAAGTGCGCTACCAAGCTGCGCTAATCACCGACATTTTCTACTTAACCTACTTCACTACAATATTTTATCGCCATCTCTTGAAAAAAATGGGGTGGCTAAAGGGACTTGAACCCTCGACAACCGGAATCACAATCCGGGGCTCTACCAACTGAGCTATAGCCACCATTGTAAAATACTGTTTGGTACGCCCTGCAGGATTCGAACCTGCGACCCACGCCTTAGAAGGGCGTTGCTCTATCCAGCTGAGCTAAGGGCGCACATTACCTACAGGCCAAATTTCTAGTTATTAAAAATAATTAAAAAAGTGGTCGGTGATGCAAGATTCGAACTTGCGACCCCTTGGACCCAAACCAAGTGCGCTACCAAGCTGCGCTAATCACCGATATGTACTGCGTTTAAAAGAACTAAAAATACGTCCCTTTCAACGGATGCGGATATTACCTAGTTGCCTGAGTCCCGTCAAACCTTTTTTATAAAAAAATAACCGTTTGCTCACTTTTAAAACAAGCCGCTTGATAATCAGCACTTATTGCCTATAAATATAGCAACTCTTCAATTACCAATAAATTCTGTTATTGGCCTACTTGTTTAGCGGATATTTTATTTTTAAATCTTCATTTGACGATATATTACCGAATAAAAGACCATTTATAGGAACAGTAGCTATAACAGTCTAAGTTTTTATGCGAAAATAGTGTCGTTTTTCATCATTTAACTAAGTTAATAGAAACTATCATGACAGCAACTCTTATAGACGGTAAATATATTGCTCAGCAGCTTAGGCTCTCAGTAAAAGAAAAAGTAGCAGTACGCATTAAAAATGGCTTACGACCTCCCGGGCTAGCCGTGATATTAGTCGGCTCAGATCCTGCTTCACAGGTTTATGTTGGTAGTAAGCGTAAAGCATGTGAAGAAGTTGGTTTTCTTTCTCGCTCATATGATCTGCCCCCAACAACCACTCAAGCTGAATTATTTACTTTAATTGATGAATTAAATAATGACGAAAATATTGATGGTATTCTTGTTCAGCTCCCTTTGCCAAAAGGTTTAGATGCTAATTTAATTATCGAGCATATTAACCCTTTAAAAGATGTTGATGGCTTCCACCCATTCAACGTTGGCAAACTAGCACTTCGCCAGCCAGGATTGCGCCCCTGTACACCTAAGGGCATTATCAAACTGATAGAGACTACCGGTATAGACCCACATGGTTTAGAGGCGGTTATAGTCGGTGCTTCAAATATTGTTGGTCGTCCAATGACGTTAGAACTATTACTGGCCGGTTGCACAGTAACCACCACACATAGATTCACTAAAAATCTTGAAGATAAAATACGTAACGCTGACTTACTTGTTGTGGCCGTAGGAAAACCTGAGTTCATTCCTGGAGAATGGATTAAGGCTGGCGCTATTGTTATTGATGTGGGGATTAACCGTTTAGACAATGGCAAACTTGTTGGTGATGTCGGTTTTGATGTAGCTCAGACGAAAGCCGCTTACATTACGCCCGTACCTGGCGGCGTAGGCCCAATGACAGTAGCAAGTTTAATCGAGAACACTTTGATAGCTTGTGAAGAATTTCACTAAATTTTAAGCCGCTTAATATAAAGGAATAATCAATGTCTGACGCTATTTATCAGTTTAATGCACTAAACAATAAAAAAGAAACCGTTGAGTTGAAAGACTATCAAGGTAAGGTAATGCTTATTGTAAATACGGCAAGTGCCTGCGGATTTACGCCACAATATGAAGGCTTACAATCCCTTTACAGTGAGTATCAAACACAAGGTTTAGCGGTTTTAGCTTTTCCTTGTAATCAGTTTAAGCAACAAGAAAAAGGCAGTAATGAGGAAATACAGCAGTTTTGTGATCTAACGTTTAATATCAAATTCCCATTATTTGATAAAATTGATGTTAATGGCGACAACACTCACCCTCTTTTTACCTTTTTAAAGGCAAAAGCACCTGGAATACTAGGTTCTAAGAGCATCAAGTGGAATTTCACTAAGTTTTTAGTGAACAAAAAAGGCCAAGTGGTTAAACGCTATGCGCCAACCACTAAACCAACTAGCATTAAAGCGGATATAGAAAAGTTACTCGCTGAGTAACTTATAATGAGCAGCCAAAAAGTATTGGCTGCTCTTATTATCTTATTGAGCTTTTGCTACTTTTAACATTTCAAGGTTACTAGCAATATCTTCTGCCGCTGTTCTTGGCGAAATATCATCATCTATTTTCAAGATTTTACCTTCTTTAGAAATATAAAATGTCACACGACTAGCAACTTGCATCATATTCAACACATCGTAGGCTTTTGCAGTCGCTTTTGTTGGATCGCTTAACATCGGAAAGTCTGCGCCGGTTTTCTTAGCAAAATCTCTGTTGTCATCTAATGGGTCAACACTGGCCATAACGTAACTTGCATTATACGCTCTGATCAAATGCCCCTTCTCAACCAATGACTTACATTCAATGGTACAACCACGCGTGTTAGCCATTGGATACCAAGCTAAAACAACCGCTTGCTTACCTTGGTAGTCACTGAGTTGGTAATAATCACCATTGGTGGCTTGCAATTTAAAATCTGGTGCTTGCTCTCCCACTTTTAAATCAGAGGCTAACAAGCTAAAGCTCGTCATTAATGCTAAAAATGTACAAACTACTTTTGATGTTCTTTTCATCAGAGTTACCTTTTAAAAATGAATAATATTTTATTGTTAGTTTACCTTATTTTAGCTCATTAACCTTTAGCTAAAAGATTATCGAGCCAACTTGTCGGTAGTATACGTTTGAATACGGCAAATAGTTTAGTAGGCACGGTAATTCTGTATCTTATTTTCGGGCGTTTACTCTCTAAAGCATGGATCAACGCTTTGGTGACATCTGCCGCTTCTAAGGTAAATTTTGCATTCGAGGTTTTACTGGCCAGCCTTGCTATTTGTTGTTGATACTCAACATGATGGACACTGTCTTTAGCGTCAATATTGGCTGTAAAAGCACTTAAGGCATTGGCGCGAAATTGAGTATTAATGGGACCCGGCTGTAAAAGTATCACTGCGATATTCGCTGATCTCAATTCTAACCTTAAGGTGTCAGATAAACCTTCAACAGCATATTTTGAGGCATTATAAGCGCCACGATAAGCCATAGAAACAAAGCCTAACACCGAGCTACATTGAATAATTCGGCCATGACCTTGCTTGCGCATAATCGGAATCACTTGTTTAGTCAGTTCGTGCCAGCCAAAAACATTGCTTTCAAATTGGCTTATAAGCGCTTGAGTTGGTAAGTCTTCTAGTGCACCCGGTTGACCATAGGCACCATTATTAAAAAGAAAATCTAATGTCCCCCCCGTTTCATTGAGCACAAAAGCAAGTGCCGCATGGATACTGTCAACTTGGCTTAAATCAAGCTGGCAAGCGGTTAAACCCTTTTCTTGTAGCATAACGACATCGGCTTGTTTTCTTGCGGTAGCAAAAACTTGATAGCCTCTTGTTGATAACGTCAGGGCTGCATCTAAGCCAATACCGCTTGAACAACCTGTTATTAAAATAGATTTTTTCACGTTGTTATTATTACCTTTAATTCGAAAATTTGCTTTATTGTCGGTGAGCATACTGGGGATATCAAATCAGCACAAGGTGAGATAATTAATTGTATAAAGAAACACGAATGCCTTACGCAATAATTGTTAGGCTAACATGATACACTTTTGTTTAAACACTAAAACGAGTCAAGCAACCATTGAAAGATTGTAATCAATGTGGAAAATGCTGTATAAAATATGGCGACGGAGGCATAGCAGCTTCGATTGAAGATATTGAAATGTGGGAAATTTTTCGCCCGCACATTCATCAATATGCAATAAAAGATAAGATTTGGTTTAATCCTCAAACCGGTAAGCAACTGACACAGTGCCCTTTCCTAGAAAAGATGCCTAACCAAGATGCTAGCGAGCAAGTTAAATATACTTGTGCCATTTATCAAGACCGCCCTGAAGACTGCCGGGATTATCCGAGTAATATCAGTGAGATGATCAGGGATGAGTGTGAAATGATAGAAATCATCGATTTAACCCATCCCCAACAAGCACAATACAAACTTAATAAATTAATGAGCCGTAGTTAACGTTTATTTTTTGGCACGTAATTTAATATAGAAAGTGGCACCACTTTTTTGACTGGAAATCCTTCAAATTCTTTGCGTTTAATAACATGTCCTAAACGGCTTTCTATCGCACACAAGTTTCTAAAGTTGTCCTTGGCTACAAATGATACCGCTTCTCCAGAGGCTCCCGCTCGACCTGTTCGACCAATACGGTGAATATAGTCATCGACTTGATCTGGTAAGTCGTAATTAACCACTCGAGTTAGCTCGCCGATATCAAGACCACGTGAAGCAATACCTGTTGCGACAAGAAACTTAATTTTACCGACTTTAAAATCATTAAGAACTTGTTCTCGCATCGCTTGTGTTCTGCCACCATGAATAGACTCGGCACTAATGCCACGTTTTTCTAGCTGGCTAACAAGTTTAGCTGCACCGTGTTTTGTTTCGATAAAGATCAGCGCTTGCTGCCATTGATGTTCAATAATTAAATGGCTCAGTAATGCCGATTTATTACCTTTATCAACCGTTATTAACCATTGGTCAATTTTAGGTTTAGAGGCACTATTATTGCCGATAGAGATTTCTGTCGCATTACTAAAAGTACGCTTTGATAACGTTCGAACATCATCAGAAATAGTGGCTGAAAACAGTAAGTTTTGACGTTCGAGTGGCAAACGTTCAATGATTTTATTGATATCTTCAATAAAACCCATATCAAGCATTCTGTCAGCTTCATCTAAAACAAGGACTTCAAGTTCATCAAAATGCAGAGCACGTTGATGAGCCATATCAAGTAATCGTCCGGGAGTCGCAACAACAATATCAACCCCCCAAATAAGCTTCTGCCTTTGCGGTTCAATGTCAGTACCACCGTACATTGCCATTGAGCTTAGGTCTAAATACTTACCATAATCACGGATACTTTGTTCTACTTGAACGGCAAGTTCACGTGTTGGCGTAAGAATAAGCGCTCGAATACGTTTGCCACGTAATTTTCGTTCGGTATTAAGTTTTTCAAGCATGGGTAAAACAAAACTGGCCGTTTTACCTGTACCTGTTTGCGCTGCAGCAACAAGGTTTTTTCCCGATAAAATAACCGGAATGGCTTTTTTCTGAATAGCCGTTGGCTCGCTATATTTTAAGTCAGCAAGTGCTTTTAAAAGCGGTTCACTTAATCCCAGTGTCGAAAATGGCATAATACTATCCTTGAAGTTTAATTTTTAAACCTTTAATAAAGGTCGATAAAACTTCATCACTACAATCTCTATAATGTTTATTATTGATGCTTCTAAAAAATGCACTTAATTCATATTTGGTTAAGCTCAACTCGGCTAATTCAAGCGTATCGATCACTTCATCAGCTTGTAGAGAAAAAGCAATTTTCAACTTATTAAAAATAGCGTTATTAGTTAAGACAGCTTCAGGAACCGCTTGTGGTCCTTCTTTTGCGCCTCTTCTTTCAACAATCAAACCATTGAGGAAACTAGCAAATTCTACGTCAAGTAGTTCAACATAGGCCTCATCGTCTTTTTCTTTATAAAAACAAACCAATTGCTCTGCTGATATTTCACAAGCGTTTAATTTAAAGACGGCACGGGTTTTTTCGTCATCAAAATCAAGTAAAGTACTTAAGCGACGAAGAATATCATTGTTTATCATGTTTAGACCTAGAGAACGTTGTTAAGGTGAAGGCAGCAGTAGAGTTGTCTTCAGAGTGGTAGAGAGTATAGCGCACTCATTTTAAATATTGGCTAACTCATTTTTTTATCTATAAATAGTGCTTAGTTAAAGCGTTAAAAACGCCATTAAAGGCGTTTTCAACAATCAAATAACTCAGCTAAAAGAGGACTAAGCTCTTTTTTGAGCCTGTATTTGGCTATCAAGATATTCATCTAATGAACCTTGAAAATCAACAAGCTTTTTATCTTTAATATCGATAATACGGGTTGCTAAGCTAGAAACAAACTCACGGTCATGGCTAACAAAAATTAGCGTACCTTCAAAGTCTTTTAGCGCATTGTTCAATGCATCTATCGCTTCGATATCCATGTGGTTAGTTGGCTCATCCATAATTAATACGTTGATATCAGCCATCATTAAACGACCGAATAACAAGCGATTCTTTTCACCACCTGAACAGTTACGTGCTTTCTTGTTAGCATCATCATCAGTGAATAACATACGTCCTAGCATGCCACGGACACTTAAATCATTGTGACAAGGTCTACGCCATTGTGACATCCATTCCATCAATGTTAAGTCGTTGTCAAAGAATGAACCACTATCTTGTGGACAATAACCCACAGAAGCATTTTCAGACCATTTAACAACACCCTCAGTCTGCTCTAACTCGCTCATTAAACAGCGTAGCAACGTCGTTTTACCAACACCGTTTTCTCCGATGATAGCTAGTTTAGCGCCCGCTTCTAACAGTAAATCACCTTTAGAAAACAAAGTAACGCCGTCAAAGCCATGAGCTAAACCTTCAAGCTCTAGTGCTTGTCTATGCATTTTCTTGCCAGGGGCAAAAGCTATTTTTGGGGTGATACGACTTGAAGACTTTACATCATCAAGTTTAATTTTATCCATTTTCTTAGCACGAGAACTTGCTTGTTTCGCTTTAGAAGCGTTAGCGCCAAAACGGTTAACAAAGTCTTGCAACTCAGCGATCTCAGCAACTTTTTTATCATTACCGGCTAATAATTGCTCGCGTAACAAACCAGACTGCGCGAGGAAAAACTCGTAATTACCAGGATAAACCCGTAATTCACCGTAATCAATATCAGCCATATGTGTACATACTGAATTAAGAAAATGTCTATCATGAGAAATAATGATCATGGTACATTTACGTTTGTTTAACTCAGCTTCTAACCAACTGATGGTATGGATATCCAAGTTGTTGGTTGGCTCATCGAGTAACAAAATATCAGGGTTAGCAAATAAGGCTTGTGCAAGTAAAACACGAAGTTTCCAACCTGGAGCAACTTGTTGCATTGAACCATAATGAAAAGATTCTTCGATACCTGCTTCTAGTAGTATTTCACCTGCGCGACTTTCTGCGGTGTAACCGTCCATTTCAGCAAATTCACTTTCTAAGTCACCAACACGCATACCATCGGCTTCGCTCATTTCAGCTTGTGCGTATATAGCATCTCTTTCTTGCTTTACTTTCCATAATGGCATGTCACCCATAATAACAGTGTCAATAACATTGTGTTGTTCAAAAGCGAACTGGTCTTGACCCAACGTACTGACTTTGTTGCCAGTACTAACCGAGACATTGCCTGAACTTGGTACTAAGTCACCACTGAGTATCTTCATGAATGTAGACTTGCCACAACCATTTGCGCCGATCAAACCGTAGCGGTGACCATTGCCAAATTTAGCCGAAATGTTTTCAAACAAAGGCTCTGCGCCAAATTGCATTGTAATGTTAGATGTAGTGATCAAAAGATATTCCTATTTTCCGTTAACTAAACTCATTAACTAGTAAGTGCTAACAGATGGCTTTAAAGTGATAGTTAATACTGTAATTTTGGATAACTAAGCTAGATGTATCAATAGACAAATGCTTAGCCACCATAATAAAGCCGCGTATCATACAGGATTAATGCTCAGAGCCCCATCGAAACTTCACTTTTAAGTGATTATTTTATAAACAACGCATAATTTTAGTATAATAAAAGTTAACGACATAAAACATCTGCTGTATAAGTAGTTTACAACCCGCCTTTGATTGTTATAAATTTACGCCTATATATAAATAGAGATAAAATCCTCAGGTAATAGTTTATCGTTTTCACTTAAAACAGCATACAAAGTATTTATTACACCGCATAAAATTAAAGTTAAGGTTACAACTGAATTTAAAAATTTGGCTGATGGCTAATCAGGTTTTACACTCCCCCTAGTTCGCTAGTTCAACATCATCAAAACCATGATAATATTGTCAAAAAGTCGATTTACGAGCTTTTTTAAATCGTTATTTGTTAGTGCCTTTGTTGCGACCAACATGCCTCGCGTGGTTGTCAATCAATGTAGGGCAAGAAAGCAATGCAAAATATTGATTGATTTACAAGATACTTACACCGGTTCCCCCTAATTTCAACGTACAAGATCAAATTGTTCATCAACGTGGAGGGATACAAAAAAATAAGGACTTAAAAGTAAGCATTTTAAAAGGCATAAAACTGGTCAAGAAATTCGTTTACAAAAGCAAAGACAACCTAGTGCTGGCGGTTAAATATATGGTGATTTTTATCTTTAAATTGACCTCAACCCAAACCCTTTATATGTGCTTGAAGGCGCTCATATAATCACTCAACTTACCATTAACTCATGCTAGGCATGCATTAAATGAAAAAGTAAAAGTACCAACACGTAGCGGAGCTATTAAATTAATGTTACCAAAAGCGATCAGTAGCGGCAATAAAATGCATTTAAAAAGTGGTAGCTTAGGCTTATCTAGTGAAGTTACTGCATACTTTTTTATGAAGCTAAAAATTGTTTTTACAAAAAATTTGTCAGCAATAGAAGCTCTTTATCAATCTTTAAAAGTGCTAACAACTCATGAAAATTTCAAACAAGAAGTGGATACTTTTCTAGCCTACTAAGTGGGTTGTGACTGTGAATAATGTTTAATATTATTGCTTATAATGCGAGTTCGTCGATAAAGGCTAAAAGCAACTTTAATTGCTTTATAAAATAGCCTTTCGTTATAACAACACATGTTTATTCAACCAGATAAACGATCAGTTTATGATCAGAGAAAAGATTCGCTATTAATGACGAGTTAAGTTGTCAGCTTGCTGATAGCATACTAATTTTTTTTACTTAAAATCTTCCCCATTTTAATTGACCATTGCAGTCAATTCAAAGTTTTGTTAGCAAACAATAAAGGTGATAAATTTTATTCATTCAAAAAATCTTGCCTACTGATTTAGGATAAATAGCTTCTGAACTATGTTATTTCTATAACCTCAGTACTAAAAAATTGTTACATAATTTATCGCTTCTTTAATCGGCATTGGCCGGCCAAGTAAATATCCTTGTACACTATCAACACCTAATTCTCTTAGTGAATTCAACTCTTCAACCGTTTCTACACCCTCAGCAATAATACTGCAATTTATCGATTTAGAGAATGCGCATAGTGCAGTTGCTAATAAATATTTTCTATGATTGGAATTAATGTTTTGGGTCAGTGTAATGTCTAGTTTAATAATATCAGCTTCAAGCTCCAAAATATGCTGGAAACTAGAGTAACCTGAACCAGCGTCATCAATAGCAATACGCAATCCCCGCTCACGAAGTGGCTCTAATGCCTTGCGAAATTCAGGGTAGTTTCTAATCGGTGCATGTTCTGTAATCTCTAGAATAATACGTTCTAAATTTACTCCCTGTAAGGCAATTGCTACAGCTCCATTTAACACATATGCCGGCGATGTATTTATAGCAATATAGGTATCTAAGTTAAATTCATCAATACCTTTGATTGCACTTTTAATCGCCAAAATTTCAAGCTCTTCACCTAAATTAACTTGAGATGCGTCTGCAAACCAAATATCAGGTGATTTATAAGGGAGCGTGTTAAATCTAGAAAGCGATTCGTAACCTATAATTTTGTTACTGCGAAGGTTAAATATGGGCTGGTAATGAATATTAATTTTATTTTGCTCTAGTACAGAGATAATCTTCGCTTTCATTTCGTTATGACTGAGCTCTGTTTTAACATTCTTCTCAATTAATTCACTGGCAATATCTGCAATAGCATTTAAAAAAGATAGATCTCGTTGATTTATGGTGTCATCTGGTGACTGTTTATAACAACAAAAGGTACCGTAAACCTCACCGTTAGATAATATTATTTGAACACCTATATACGAGCCTATTGATAACTTTTCGGTAATTGGGAGCGAATTGGTGATATCATTTTCTTTAGTGTTGTGAATAATATTTGGCAGTACATTATCAACTATTTTTTCACAGTAGGTGTCATCTATCGGATCTGAATCACCGACATTGATTGACAACATATCGTTTTTAGCATCAAGAACTTTAATAACTCGTTCTTTATTAACAAACTTTGCAATAAAGGCTACGTCCATGTCGAGATGTTTGCGAACAATTGACAATAGTTTATTGAGCTTATTCTTGACGCTATCAGAGTCATCTATATCTTTTATAGATACAATACCTTGAATCACTCCATCGATGGTGTTACTTATCATGATATTTAGGCCCAATATTAAGATGGCTCGACCAAATTGTAATACTAATGAGATTAGTAAAGATTTTCACCAACATATTAAATCCTTTAATATAATAAATTAACAGAGCTTATAATGAAACCGTAGCACAAAAATATAGATATAACGACATAACAATACTAAAATCCGCACTCAAAAAAATACTATTATCAATTATTTCAAAAAGTTAATTGATATCAATATTGTTATATCTAAGAAGCATATTTAAAAATAGTGATTATAAAAGAACAGATGTGAGCATTAAATACTAATTTTTATGCGTGTATGATTAGGGTGGTAATAGACACTTCGTTAAGTAATATATAGTTTAAATCTGTAAAGATTAGTTGAGTAGGTTGTTATCCATTGTGATGGCTTTACCCAGCAATGTCATTGTTGATTTATTACTTGTATGAAAACCTGACCTACGCGAGACTTCATTGTCTTGTTATTTAAAGATTGACTAAGCGACTGATTAAACCATACTGATGTTGTTCTGGTGTAGCAATAATATAAAGCTTAACTTTGTTAATCTGCTCTAAAATAACCGCCCTCACAATAACAGGATACTTTTATGTTATTTACTTAATTCAATCTATTATTAACAAGTATTCACACTTGGGTAATACTTTTCAACATATCAGCTCGTCTACTTATGAATGAGGTTGAGGCTAATATTATTTTTCTTGTAGTATTTTATTGCATTAGGTTACTCAGTGCTGAGATTTTCACTCGGTTTTACACTTTTTTTGGACATGGCTAGCTCAGTGACATTTTCGCTTATATGATTAATTTTACCTTCGATAACAGCGCCAGCCTCTATACTAATGACTTCATGTTGAATATTACCACGCACTTCTGCCGTTTTTTCTAGTATCACTTTTTGCGCCTTGATAGATCCAGTAACAGTGCCTTTAATAACGGCTTCTTCAGCAAAAATAGCGCCTTCAACCAGGCCATGAATACCAACTGTTAAATGCCTCACATGTATCTCGCCTTCGATTCTACCATCAAGTTGAATCACTCCTTCGCTAGATACGTTACCCACAATGTTAACGTCAGAACTAATAATTGAGGGTATCTTGTTATTATTTTTACTGCGTTTATTTTCTACCGCTACGTCTTTATCTTTGTTTTTAGAGAACATTTTTCAAAGCCTTAATGAGTGAAAGAGGGTTGATCTGCTTGTTATTAAAAAGAACTTCATAATGTAAGTGAGTACTCGTGCTGCGCCCACTACTCCCCATTAAGCCAATAACATCATCCTTACTGATTTCTTGCCCTTTCTTTACTTTTATTTTATGTAGATGACCAAAGCGTGTCATAAATCCATTGTGGTGATCAATTTCGATAAAGCGGCCATAACTACCATTTATTCCTGCCCGACGCACAGTGCCGTCAGCCGAAGCAAATATTTCAGTTTTTAACCAACCTGCCATATCAATGCCTTTATGCATTGCAGGGTGTTTGAGCATAGGGTCTTTTCGAATACCAAAAAGGCTGGAAATATAATAATCTTTTGCTGGAAAAATAACTGGTATATTACTCAATGCCGCTTCTAGCTTGGTTAAACTGAGTAATTTCTCTATCAAGTTTTTATTGTCAATATCAAGTTCTTGGGCTAACACTTGGTTGAGTGGTCCTCCCTGGCCGAATACAGGGGACGTCGATTGCTTAAGCACGGCTGCACTAGACACGCCCGCCAGTCTCATTGCTTGCTCAAGTACCTGCTTGCGTTTATTTATTTGCTGTTCTAATTGGTTATAACTAAATTGCTGTTTTTGCTTCAATTGGTCAATATCAGTCTGACTTTGCTGCATAACCGACCATATGGGATCATTAGTTTTACTTATTATTTCTAAGCTAAGACCAATATTAGGTGGAGTTGCATCACTAGTTTGCCCAATAATTTCATGCTTTTGATCAACTATGGCTGTCGGTAGTGAATCCAATACATTTCGCAGTAATTCTTGTTGCTCTTGTACTTGTAATAACTGCTGCTGCAACTGCCTCTGTTTATCTTGGTATTTGAACACTAACAGGTCCAAAGATGTTTGTGACTGGTACAATTTATCTTGGCTTTGTAACACTTTATCGTTCAATGAAAAATATTCAACGCTACTAAACAACAGCCAAGAAAATGTTAAAGCAATCAACAGAACAAGGCTAAGTTGCACTGTAGAAGAGGCTTTGATGTATCTTATTTCACCATTTTGACGAACAATAAACTGCCGACTTGGAAATAAGTGTTGATAGATTCGATTTATACTTTTTATAATTTTTCTCAGTGCTTGTTATATTTTTTGCTAGCTGAAATAGTAAAACTGAAAAAAATTAGAAAGCTATTAAGGTGTTGGTAACGCCAGCATGAAAAACTGTTACCACATTACTAACACAACAGTTGTCAAAAAATTATTTATCCTCAGCTGCGCTTAAAAGCTATAATAATTCCTTTTAACTACTAGCGTATCTAGCATGTCGAAAAATGATATATCACGAGGCGTTTTTGAGCATTTAGTGCCTGCTTAGGTGTAGTAAACCATTGATCATCTTTGTTAACTCTACTAACAAATGAGATCGTTAAGTCAAAAATTTGTTGAGTAATACGCGTTTAGTTCTATATGCAGTTATAAGTTTAGTTCTGCATTTAATACTATAATTAATCGATCATATAACTATAAAAGTTGTGTGATTAAACCGATTTATTTTCAGTATCAAGAATTTTTAATCTTAGGGTTATTACCCCGTTATATTCTTTTACACTTAAAGCCTAATCCTAGCGTTCTAATTAATCAAAAACATTCATAACTGCAGTGTATCAGTAAATTAAAATTGTTTCTTAAAAATAAAAAAGAGCTTTATAAATCAAAAAGCACACTTGCAAAAAACACATTGCAATCAATGCTTTGCATTATTTAACAATACTTTTAGTTCGTTATCTAACAGAGCTACTCATAACAAGCTAAAGTGCTTGTCGTCATCAAAAGTAAAATAAAAACTTAATATCCGTAGATAATATAACGTAAATTTCTACTAATTATAACTTCAACAATGACGACATCAGCTATACTAGGCAATATATTTAACATAAAGCTTGGGGCTATATTAATTACGCTCGTTAATGTTATCTAAGGTAAGTGAAAGACGAATAGTCTGTGCCAAAATCATCTAAGCAAGTATTTTCGCCCATGGCCATAAAAACTTGCACGATTTTTGATTCATAATGAAAATCATCTAAAGCCATTTTCCCAGTATTTCTAGCTTTAAATAACCTTGTTTAACATCGGGGTGAGCTGCTAACAATGCCTCTAGGAAAATCAGGTTGGCATAACTGTAATCCTGCAATGTTACACTCACAATGACAGTGAAGTTAAGCCCTTTTTTTGCGACTAACTGACTTGTTTTAGTGCAGTATCAATAACCCATTCGAAAAACTAGATACTCGGGGCATTATTTTCGATAGCAGGTAAAAAATAACGAGGCTTAATAGTCCTTTTGTTGGATGTTGCCAGCGCATAAAATCCTTCCCCTATTACTTCGCCTGTTTTGATAATTACGTTAGGTGGATAATAAAACAAAGATTAATCATTATTTAGTATACTTTGAATCGCCTAAGATTTCTCTTTAACTTTTATAGCCTCGTAACATAAAAGAATACGTAAATTATTTTTATCAAGTACCTAGATAATAAGTAGAATTACTAAAAAGAGAAATATTAAAAATTCTCTTTATAAATAAAAGTTAGACCCACTTACCTAAAAGTAGTTATTCTTGATAGTAAGCACCTAAAATGGACAGTTTAGCCATATTTTTAGGGTGCTATCAGTACGTATAATATAGAGGTTAAAAAAATCAAATAAGAGCTTACTCATATGTCTAAATTTATACAGAACATTTTATTGTCTGTTTCCTTAATCAGCTTAAGTGCTTTTGCGCATGCATCATTAATTACTAACGGAAGTTTTGAACAACTTACCTTTGATGATGCAACAACTTCAAAGGGTTTAGTTTCTCATATTGACTTACAGGCATTTAAAAACAAAACAAGTGCTTGGGATGTTTTTTCAACGTTACCTGGCTGGAAGACGTCATATGGTAATGGCATAGAATTACAAAAAAATGTTGTAACAGCTTCTCAAGATGGCTTATACCATGTTGAATTAGACTCTCATCAACGTGGCTCATCTAACGCAGCAATGACACAAACACTAAATTCATTGACAATTGGTGCAGACTATTTATTAGAGTTCTATTACAAACCAAGAACGAATAATAGTGACGATAACGGAATTAATGTTTTTTGGTATGATGCAAACGTTGACTTTGATTTAGGAATGACTGCAGCTTTAATTGCTAACAGCACAAGAAACTTAACACCAAACTGGGCTCTACAGTCAGTTTTATTTACTGCTCAAGCACAATCTATGAATTTAAGTTTCGCATCATTTGGTACACAGAACACTTTAGGGGGGTTAGTTGATAATGTTTCTTTAGCCCAGGTGATTTCGGTTCCCGAGCCGTCAATGTTTATTTTGTTTTTAATCGCAATAACGTTGTTATTTGTTCGTCAGCGAAAACTCGTCAAACAAGCGTAATTCAAGCTTTATAACTTTCTCAGTTGATAACAAGTAGCCCCCTTTTCATGATGGCTGAGAAAGTTTCTTTTTCTAACGTTACATTACCCTTTCATCAATAATTTTCTAATTTCATCAAAGTCACAAAGATGAAGCAACTCAGCTTTTTGCTCTAATTGACTAAAATCGTCATACCTTGCGGCTGAAAAATACAAACACGAAAGCATAAATAATACTAACTCATCTTGTATACTCCCTAGCACTTTTAACTGACTCACTTTTTCTAAATGATTAAGCTGTTTAACCAAACTAGCATCAATATGCCATAACGAAAGCATTAGAGATGATGACGAAAATATACTGATCCCCATCGATTTTCTCATGTGACGATTAAGCGAATCTAAATCATCAACACCACGCAGCGAATAAAGCATTAACTCATGGTTATAGGTGCTTTTATGACTGAGTAAAAACACCCCAAGCAATGCAAAAACAAGTACTTGCTCTGTTAGGGCAATATCAAATTTGATTTTAGAGGGTAATGACTTACGAACTTGCTGAAATATTTTAGGTGCCATCAAAAAGACTTCAGTGTACTGCTCAACAATCCATTGTTCAACATGATCTTGCAGTGCATCTTTCATTGCATAAACAATGGCAAAATTAACTACACGACCTATCCCTAAATTACGACTTATGGCTTCAAGAAGATTTTTTGGAGTTTTTCCATAAATCGCTTTACTGGCTTGTCCAAGAATACGAGCAGAAAAAATTGCATCATGTCCTATAATCTCAATAACTCGCTGTAAATTAAGACGCCCTTGCTCTTTCTCTTCAATTAATTGTCGACAGCTTCTGGGCATTGGTGGCATATTTTTAGCGGTGCTTGTCAATTTTTCATAATTGCTATCAGTACTACTAGCAGTGGAAAGTTCGCGAAACTGAGCAGGAGTAATACCAAATTTTTGACGAAAAGCCCTTTCAAAGGTCGCCCTTTCAGAATAGCCAAGTTTAATCGCTAAGTCTTCAATGTTACTTTGCTGAGTTAATAAAGCTTCCACACAAAGTTCATTTAAAAACTTACCTTGAATAAGTTTAAAACTTGTATCTTCTTTGGCAAGTTTGCGGCGAAAAGACGTCATGCTCATCGCTAAAGACGACGCACACAATTCTATCGATAAAGTTGCCGGCAGTTCACACTGACTAAGCAGCTCATTAACCGCCACCGTCAATAATAACGAAGGTTGAGTCTTAATCATTTGAAGTATATTTCCCTATAATTCGTTAGCTTCAACAAAAAACGTCAAAAGTATATCAACATTGCCCCGTTTAATATTACTTTTTAAATGTTACGTATTATGAAGCTATGAGTTCATTAGCAATCAATTTGAGTAAAAAGGTTTCACGCTCAATGGATAATCCCTTTTTTTGACTATTCGCCATCGTGTGTTCATTGTGACTAATCGCTTGATGAATATTCATCCATATAGGATACATACCATTACTAATTTCATGTAATTCAAGCTCAGGTTCAAGTAGTTCATCGTCTATTGAGCAAATATAGCAATAAGACTGCATATGCATAAATTCAAAATCGGCTTTATGCCAAGGTCGAAACTCTTCATATAAACCAAACGCTTGAACATTTGTTACATCATGTGCACCCGTTTCTTCTTTCAACTCACGCACTAAGCCTGCCACATGACTTTCGCCGTCATCAATGCCGCCACCGGGTAGGCTATAATCGTGATAGCGTTTGGTATAGAGCAAAAGAATATTCTCGCCTTTTAACACAATAGCGCGCGTTGCTTTTCGCGTAAATTGGCGTGCTGACATGTCACTAATGTCAGGGTGAATCGTTGATTTTAATAAACGCATAGAGGGTATCTTTAGAAATATTGAAAAAATCACCGGTAAAAAAATGAACATTAATTATTAAACCATATCATCTTCTAACATAATAATTTTTAACCAAAAGTATAAATCTATCTTACTACAGTGGTAGGACATAGATCTAAAAAATTATCCCTGCCCTGTTATCATTTGTCAGCAAAGCCCATTACTTTACGAATGGTTTCGTAAAGCTTAAAATAATGCTGTGTTGCTAAGAGGTGTATTATCGATAATAACGAAAAAAGATAATTTTGATGACTAAATATGGTGTGCTATTAATATTATTTTTCAGTAAATTACCTGTCAACTTTACTGTTGTAGCAATGACCGTTGCCAAAACACCTTATGATAAGCAAAGGGTCATTATCGATAGTATATCGAAAAAATTAATCGATAATTATGTCTTCCCTGATGTTGCCAACAAAGTGGCAACACAGCTTTTATTGAATATTAATAATAATGAATATCTTGGTTATAATGAAAGTTTTACCTTGGCAGACAGACTAACTGATGACATTCAGGAAATAACGCAAGACAAGCACATCAGAGTTAAACTTTGTCAACCAGGTGTAACAATCAATACTAATGAAGATATTGAAAAACACTTTAGAAAAGTCGAAATACTCGACGGTAATGTTGGCCTTATTAGCTTTGATAAGTTTCCATCTGATCCACAAGCTAAAGACATAATAGACCGTATTTTATTGCAACTAGCGGATGTTGATTCCCTGATTATTGATTTACGAAATAATCGAGGAGGAAGCGCAGATTTTGTTCGCTATTTTAGCAGCTATTTTTTTGATAAGAAGACACACCTTAATAGTATTTATTGGCGAGAAACAAATAAGAATGAAGAATATTGGACGATTGATGATCTTCCCAGTGATAAAAGGCCCAATCTGCCCGTCTACATTCTCACCAGTAAAAATACCTTTTCAGCCGCTGAAGAATTTGTCTATAACCTAAAGGTAAGAAAGCGTGCATACCTCGTAGGAGAAACAATAAAAGGAAGAGCCAACCCAGGACATTTTTTTTATTTACCTTCAAGGCTTTCAATTTTTGTACCGACCGGAACCGCGATGAATCCTTTAACAAAAACGAATTGGGAAGACGTTGGTGTTGCACCCGACTTACCTGCTATTGCTGTATTAGCGTTTGAAGAGGCTTATGCGATGGCCAAATATTCAGCGATTGAATATAGAGTATGCCAAGGTAAGGCAAAGCCTGAAGAAAAACACAGTAGTAAACATTACAAGAAAAATTATGGAAAATGGACACTGGCTAGGAATAACTGCCCATTAAAATACCGCTGGGCACAAGCAGAATACAATGACAGAACGAATAAGTATCAGTTTCCCTACCAAATAAAATACTACGGTAATGGTAGTGCAAATATAGAGTATCAATTGGGAAATACTTCAGGAAAAATGACACATATTCAATACTTTAAAAGTAGATAAGATGAAAAGTCAGGCATATCAATTGGCTTTAATTCATTTAAAACACTCGATATTTTACAGTGTAAAATATTAAGCGATTAAAAGGTCAGCCATTACCGCCCTATTTCCAGTGAAGCGGGTCAACGTGATAATAGTTTTTGAGTTGTTGATAAAGCACCGGATACTTGGCATTAAACGGATTAGCCTGTTCAAAAAAAACTTCACTGGTCACCGCAAAAAACTCAGCAGGATTAGTAGCGCCATAATAGTCAAATAATGATGGTGCCCCGGTTTGTGCTTGTCTTTGAAGTTTTTCAAATTGTAAAGAAAAAGCGTCAGACCAAGCCTTGTAGTTTTGCCCTTGATATAATATTGGAGCACCATTAGCTTTACCATTTTCTTGGTCTAATTGGTGAGCGAATTCATGAATGACCACATTGCGTCCATCGTCAGGGATCTTTGCCCCCGCTAGGGTATCTTGCCAAGAGAGTACCACCTTACCAAAATCCCATGACTCACCTGCAAGTGCAACACTTTGCTGATACCTTAAACCGTCAATCCCCACATTTTGTTGTTCTTTAATAAAAGCACTCGGATAAACAAGAATAGTCTGTAATTTAGGGTAAAAATTTGTCTTACGATTAAGTAATAACAGACATGCTTGTGCAGCGATAGTGATCCGTATTTCATCGGTTATTTGAACCCCATTGCAACCAACGAAGTTTTTTTCCGCCAAAAACACCTGAATATGTCGCTTTAACTGCAGTTGTAAATCTGTTGGCATTTGTCCAAAGTACGGCATTCTTTGCTGAATGATTTTTCGCCAAGACTTTTTAAATGGCTGACTTCTTATTTTTTCTCGCTGATACTCTCGCCAATAAGGCTTGGCAACAGAATAACCAATCAGTAAAACGCCAATAAAGATAGGAAGTAAATAAGACAACATAAAAAGCATTACCTGAGAATATTTATCTTTAGATAGGTACGAAATAGTTAAATTTCAAGCTCTTGGTCATAATAACAATGATGAAGGCTCTATAATTAAGTGCTTAACTGCTGTAAAGTTCATAACAAGAAGCAGGTAGAATTAGGCGTTATTTTCAGTAAACCATTGAAAAGTGGCGGTAAAGATCAAACTTTATCCTTAAAGCTATCTTTGGCATAATGTTCACCGTAAAAATAGATAAATATGTGGCTGCTAAATATTACTCAGTATTATCTAGCGACTCATCAATATAAAAACTATAACTATAAATTAATACAATCCAGAGAATTCTAATGAAAAAAACAACGATTTTATTATTAGCGATGGCTTCAACATTTGCCACGGCTGATGAAGGTATGTGGCAACCTCACCAATTGCCAAGCATTGCATCAGAACTTACCCGAGCAGGTTTAAAATTAAATCCTAACGATTTAACCGATCTTACTGGTTTTCCTATGGGTGCTATTGTAAGCCTTGGTGGCTGCACGGCTTCTTTTGTTTCTGATAAAGGCTTAGTTGCCTCGAATCACCATTGTGTTTATGGCTCTGTTCAATACAACTCAACAGCAGAAAACAACCTACTCGCCAATGGTTTTCTAGCAAAAACCTTTGATGAAGAGCTACCCGCTACACCCGGCAGCCGTATCTATGTAACCGAAGAAATCAATGATGTTACCACGTTAATTAAAGGCAGTATTACCGAGAACATGTCGGGCTCTGAGCGCTATAAAGCCGTAGATAAAAACTCTAAAACATTAGTGGCTGAATGTGAAAGTGATGACAAATATCGTTGTAGTGTTGTTAATTTTCATGGTGGTTTAGAATATTATTTATTTAAACAATTAACTATTCGTGATGTTCGTTTAGTCCATGCTCCAGCAAGTAGTGTTGGTAAATATGGTGGTGATGTTGATAACTGGATGTGGCCACGCCACACCGGAGACTATGGTTTTTATCGTGCATATGTCGGTAAAGATGGCCAACCCGCCGATTTTAGTAAAGACAACGTACCTTATGAGCCAAAGCATCACCTAAAAGTGAATAAAAGTAGTGTTGATGAAGGCGATTACATTATGGTGCTAGGTTACCCAGGACGCACCAACCGTTACCGCACTGCACTTGAGGTTGAAAACCAATTTACTTGGACTTACCCTAATGCTAAAAATTATCGTGAAGAGCTTATCGACTTAATTAATAACGAGTCTGCACCAGAAAGTGAGGCGAGAATAAAGTACGAAAGCACCTTAGCCGGCTTAGCTAACTACGCAAAGAATTACGGTAGCATGATAAAAAGCTACAATAAAGGCACAACGTTAGCCCGTAAACAGCAACTAGAACAAGACTTAAGCACTTGGATCAATGCTGATAAAATGCGAAAAGCTAAATATGGCAACGCACTTACCGGCCTAAATAAGCTCCTAAAACAAAACCAAAAAACTCAAGCACGCGATCTAATTTTAGGTTACATGGCTTACAACAAAATGTTAAGCACCGCTTATCGTTTACATCGTTTAGCCGTAGAAAAAAACAAACCAAACGTAGCGAGAGAGAGGGGTTACCAAGAACGTGATCTTGCACGTTTTGAACAAAGCATGAAAACCTTTAATCGTCGATTCGATGCGAATATCGATCAAAAGATTTTATTCGCTATGTTGACACATTATGTTGAATTGCCCAAATCAGAACGTATTCTCGCCATCGATGAATTTTTTGAACTTGAACAAGGGCTAAATAAAAAAGCCTTAAGCACTAAGCTTGAAAAAATGTATCAAACATCAACAATTGCTGACCAAGAAACTCGCCTTGCTTGGATGAATAAATCGGTAGCCGACTTTGAAAAAAGCTCAGATCCCTTTATTCAACTTGCCGTAAAGACTTTTTCTGTAAGAAAAGCACTTGAAGAAGAAGACGAAGAATTGTCAGGTAATATTCAAGCTTATCGTCCTAAATATATGGAAGCGCTAATCGCCTATTTTAACGATAAGAAACTCCCTGTATACGCAGATGCTAACAGTACATTACGCATTACTTACGGTAACGTAAAAGGTTATTCACCAGTAGACGGACTCACTGCAACACCTTTTACCACACTTGAAGGTATAGTAGAAAAAGACACAGGTATTAAACCCTTTAATGCGTCTAAAAAA
This sequence comes from Colwellia sp. BRX10-4, assembly GCF_014077465.1. Taxonomy (NCBI): domain Bacteria; kingdom Pseudomonadati; phylum Pseudomonadota; class Gammaproteobacteria; order Alteromonadales; family Colwelliaceae; genus Colwellia; species Colwellia sp. BRX10-4. Next base: position 141,193 of record NZ_JACGVZ010000002.1, on the reverse strand, counting down.
CAACTCGAGTTAATTAAGAGTAAAAGTTACGGCGAGTACGCTAAAAAAGAACTCGGCTCAGTGCCCGTAAACTACCTAGGCACATTAGATATCACCGGTGGTAACTCTGGCTCACCTACTCTCAACGATAAAGCAGAATTTGTTGGTTTAGTCTTTGACGGTGTTTATGAAAGTATTATTGGTGATTGGGATTACGACACTAAATTAAACAGATCGATTCACGTTGATATTAAATACATGTTATGGGTGATGGAACATGTTGACGGCGCGACCAATCTTATTGAAGAAATGGATATCGTTGAATAATTAACTTAATTTTATTTACCTTGAAAATCCGGCTTAAGCTAGATTTTCAACGTTAACTAAACGAGATTATATGAACGATATATCTGCTAACAATACGTTATCCAAAGGTTGGTTGTTACTCTTTTCAGTTTGGGTACTCGCCACCATAAGCACGCTTGCTAGTTTGTTTTTTAGTGAGGTTGTTAAACTCCCCGTTTGCTCTTTGTGCTGGTATCAGCGAATTGCTATGTACCCTTTGGTCGTTATTTTACCAATGGCCTTATTTCCATTTGACGCTAAAGTGACACGTTATGCGGGTGTATTGGTGTTATTTGGCTGGCTCACCGCATTATTTCATGTGTTATTAGTGGCCGGTTACATCCCTAAAAGCGCACAACCCTGCGTACAAGATATCCCTTGTTCAGAAACGCACCTCAATGTTTTTGGGTTCTTAAATATGCCAATGATGTCTTTATTAACCTTTAGTCTCATGGCTTTATTATTATTTTTTATGACTAAATCGGAATCACCATGAATAAAAAAATACTTTTCATTAGCGCCAGCCTAATTATCCTTTTGGCTTTTATTGGCGCAGCAACAATATTTAAAGCAAACAATAGCCAGCAGAGCGCTAAGGTTGAAAATCTAGACATTATTGAACGTGTTGGCGCGCCAATAAAAGGACCGTTAGAGGCAAAAGTGACCATTGTCGAATTTTTCGATCCTGCTTGCGAAACATGTTCAGCTTTTTACCCACTGGTAAATAATTTAATTAAACGCTACCCTGGTAAAGTTAAAGTTATGATGCGCTATACCCCTTTCCATAAGGGTTCAGATCAAGTGGTTAAACTACTCGAAGCCGCACACTTACAAGAACAGTTTTGGCCGGCAGTAGAAATTTTATTTGACAAACAACAAGCCTGGACTCGTCATCATGTTGCTCAACCACAAAGTGCTCGTGCGTTATTAAAGAACTTACCCTTGGACAGCGCCCAGTTCATGCGTGATGTCAGTAGCGAAAACGTTAGCAAGGTTATAATGCGAGATATCGCAGACGGTAAAACCCTCGAAGTTCGAGCAACACCGCAGTTTTTTGTTAATGGAAAACCTCTGGTTAATTTTGGCTACGAACAATTAACTCAATTAGTTGAAGAAGCCATCGCCGAAGCCTACTAAGTGTTAAAAACAAGATAACGATAAAATGTTTAATCATTTTATCGTAAAATAAAATGAAAAAGGCGCGTATTCTCTCAAAGAATAAGCGCCTTTTTTATGTTTACCAATAAGGTCTGATAAACACTATCAAATCGACTTAGTTAATACTGTTCTCATCACTTAATTCAATATTAAGTTCTAAGACATTTAAATCGCCGCCTTTATTATCAAGGTTTATCGAAAAACTTTCATCGGTTACTTTAATGTACTTACGCAATACCTCAAGGATATCCGCAGTGAGTTGCGGCAAGTAATCAGGCTGTTTATTTCGACTATTGCGCTCATGGGCAACAATAATTTGTAAACGTTCTTTCGCCTTAGAAGCGGTTGTTACCTGTTTTTCTTTTTTACGTAAAAAATAATCAAGTAATGCCATGTTATCCTCCAAACATACGACTAAGAATGCCTTTTTTCTTGGCATGTAAAAATCTAAAATCAACAGTTTCACCCAAAAGGCGATCAACCACATCCTGATACGCTTTTCCTGCATCACTTTCAGTATCTAGGATCACTGGTTCGCCGGCATTAGATGCCTTAAGTACCGCTTGTGATTCCGGAATAACACCTAATAAAGGTATGGATAGAATATCTACCACATCTTCAACACTTAGCATTTCACCATCGTCAACACGCTTAGGTGAATAACGCGTTAATAATAAATGTTCTTTAATAGGTTCTAAGCCAAGCTCAGCTCTGCGAGAGCGGCTAGCTAACATACCTAAAATTCGATCAGAGTCACGAACCGATGAAACTTCAGGGTTAGTAGTGACTATAGCTTCATCAGCATAATAAAGCGCCATCATAGCGCCTGCTTCGATACCCGCTGGAGAATCACAAACTATATAGTCATAGGTTTTTCCAAGCTCTTCGAGAACCTTACCAACGTTTTCTTTATTTAACGCATCTTTATCACGGGTTTGTGAAGCAGGTAATATAGATAAACTACTGACACGCTTATCTTTAATTAATGCCTGATTTAGGGTGGCTTCACCATTAATCACATTAACAAAGTCATAAACAACTCGGCGTTCACAGCCCATAATCAAATCAAGATTTCGTAAGCCTATATCAAAATCAATTAACACAACTTTTTGACCTTTTAACGCCAAACCAAGACCAATTGCCGCACTTGATGTCGTTTTGCCAACCCCACCCTTTCCTGATGTAACTACTATTATTCGTGCCATAGACCGAATATCCTTTATAAGTTAAAAGTTAAATAAGTTTTGATGACGTTAATTCACTGTCAGTCAAATGTATATATACGGGTGAGCCCCAATGTTGCTCCATTGACTCGCTTAGCCAATAGTTACCATTAATCGAAACTAATTCTGCTTCAAGATTTTGGCAATATATTTGCGCATGATGGTGACCTGTTGCGCCGGCAATGGCTCGACCACGTAACGAACCATAAACATGAATATTACCATCAGCAATCACTTCAGCTCCAGCAGATACTGAGCCAATAACCACTAAATTTTGGTCTTTAGCATAAACTTGCTGACCAGAACGAATTTGACCACGATGTATTTTATCGCTGAAAAGTCCACGTTCTGGTATATCTGCTATCGTTTCAGTTTTTGCGACTTCTGGCTTTTCTGCACTAGGCGCTTTATCTAAAGACTGGCTTTTTGCCGTATTAACAAATGAAAAACCCAGTTCGCGGATCAACGTTCGTTGTTCTTTAGGTATTAACCCGGTAAAGCCAACAAAGGTAAAATTGAATTCTTCTATTAATGATTTGATTGCTTGATAGTCAACCGAACCCTCTAATTTTTCAATACTAACCACAATAGGAACAAGATAAAAAAAATCTGGCGCTTGCGCGACTTTATTTGCTAAATCAGACCGAATATCTGCTAATTTTGATGTTCTTAAATGTAAAACAGACAGGGTAAAGCTTGAACCTTTAAATTCAATGCTAGCATCAGCCATAGCTAAATTTTTCCTAAGTATAAAGTAACGATTATTACCACTATCTTAACTTACTCAGCGATAGTGGCAATACTAGAAAAGGTGAAAGTGTTTATAAAGCGTTTTTAAGTGTCGAAATCAACACTTCTTGCCTGTGTTGATTTTGCTCAATTTTATTATTTGCCATTAATAATGAATAGCTTAAATTAATTGACGCAACTAATAAAGCACGCTCGCTGCTAGCGTTTCCTCTTTGCTGTTTAATGTCATCGCACATAACAGCAAGTTTACTAGCCGCTTCCTTTAAATCCTCTGCCTGTTCAGCTAGGCAAGAAAACTGATGTAGCTTACCCATAATTTCAATGCTGATGCCATTAGAGTCTTTAATAGACATTAACTAAGCTCTTCTGCACTTTGCAATTTAGCTAATAAAGCAGTTAATACATTATTTGTTTGTTTCTGTTTTTCTTCACCTTCTAAGACTTCAAGCTGAAAGGTTTCATTTTCATCGACAAGTAAAGCTTTTTGCTCAGCTAATTCTGCTACTTGCTGAGCTAAGCCTGCTTTTTGCTCTGCTAATTCTGCTATTTGACTTTTTAATTGGTTATTTTTATCAATGATATTTTCGATCAGTTGTTCGAGTTGTGGGAGAGTATTTTCGTTCATAAGGCGCTCTTGTTAACCGTACTAATTAAGGGCGGCAAATTTAATATAAAGTGAGTCAGAATGCTACTTTTTAAGACAATTATCGCCTTAATTTGTGTAACAATTATTAAAGATAGAATAGATTAATAAATCACGTTTAAAAAACAAGCGCTTCGACCAAATAACAAACGAAAAATATAAGAGGTCTAGCCTGTGAATTTTTGCGATAATTAACATAAATACCCATTTAGCAACGCAGACTATCTTAATATCTACAATTTGTATCAATGAATTAACTTACCTTTCCTAACCTTCTTATCTATAACTAAAACATTGACCCACATCAAGTCTGTGTTCAAATAATAACACAACGACACAAATAACAGTTCGAGATAAATATTCAAGACAAAACTGGATAAAATAAGGCCATAGATAACAATAAAGGAAATAAGTCACTACGTTTTACTCCTCTATGAGAACAAACTGATGAGCTTAAAAAATTACCGCTTGATAATGTTTCGTTTGGCAATGCCTACATAATGATGAGGATATTATCATCATTAGCTTTTTGAGCTGTTTACAGTGTTCGGATCAGGTAGATGCATCTTTATCCTGACAGACAACTAAGCCACCAAAACCGTCGTTCATCATAAAACAGCTAATGCTAACTTTGTGCGCATTGCGGAAATAGATAATAATTTACTTCGATTCCCGCTATTGACTCAAGAGCGTTTATTATAGCGAGAGTTTATTTAGCGAACTCTTTCCATAAAGCAATCTCTGCTTACATCAACGATTCAGGAAAGGTTATTATTTGTAATCTAAAGTAGTTGAATCCATTAGAGGATGTGAGGTGGTCAAGTAAAACTGGCCACAGATTTGTATTCAAGCCAGTATCTTTTCTCTGACTCATTGGGTGTTAGTCCTCGGTTATAACTGTGAAGCCTAACTTTGCTGTAATATCGAATGATGTAGTTAACAACTGACTTTTTAACTTCAATAAATGAGCGATAACCTGCTGTTGGCACCCATTCTGTTTTTAAACTTCTAAAAAATCGCTCCATCGGACTATTATTCTAACAGTTACGACAACGGCTCATACTTTGCTTAATCTGATATCGCCACAATAACTGATGGTAGTTCCTACTTGTATAAGTACTTCCCTGGTCTGAATAAAACATCAAATTTCTTGGTCGACCTTTTGATTCAAATGCCATTGATAAGGCTTTCGCTGCTAACTTAGTATCGGGTGAATACGATATTGCCTAGCTCACTAACTTTCGTGCAAATAAGTCCATAACAACAGCTAGGTATGCCCAACGATTTCCCGTCCAAATAAACGTTATATTACCGCACCAAAATGGACACAACTACCATACAGCAAACTGGCGTTCAAGTGTGTTTAATATCGCTACACGTGGCTGCATTGCCTTCTTGTATTTGTGACTTGGCAGCTGACAACTGACCCAGTCTTGTTCTTTCATCAAACGCTTAGCAACATAACGGCTAATCGCCAAGCCTCTTGCAGTGGCAATAACTGAAATGGTGCGAGCACCTGCCGAGCTATTACTTTTAGCATGAATGCTTTTTACCATCGCCATTGCTTTAACCTTTTCAGGCTTAATACGTCTGCATTGCTTTGCCCAATACTTGTAGCTGCTGCGATGAATAGCAAACACATCGCAACAACGTTTAACAGTATGACTCCCTTTAAGGGCTTTAATTATCGCAAACTGGCGAGTGAGTATGACATCAAGAGAGCCGTAGCCTTTTCTAGAATTTCCTTTTCTTCTTCAATGCGAGCAATACGCTTTTTAAGTGCACGAACTTCAAGTTGGTCTGGTGTTAATGGCATAGTTTTACTCGTTAAACCATTGAGCTCATTTTTTAATTGGCGAACCCATTTATCTAACAATGATTTACCTACATTCATGGCTTTTGCCATTTCAAGTACAGAGTAGCCTTTATCAACGACTAATTGAGCACATTCAAATCTGAATTCTGGTGTGAAATTGGGTTTAGTTCTTTTTGTCATGGTGTCACCTAAAGTTTGATAAGGTGTATAATAACATCTCTAGTTAGGTGGCCAAATCGACTATGTTACTACAGTCAGAGTACTTAGTTACTTAACTATAGTTTTAATGAGATCTTTTGTGGGGACTCGTCAAAAAAAGCCATCTTAATACGTCTTAAATATATTCAAGCATTCTGTTAGAATAGTCGGCTATTGATTAAAGGACACCGAGGCAGCATGTCAGAATTTAAAGAATTTTCACTTTTAGAGTCAATTATTGATCGCGTTACTCTTAAAGGCTATAAACAGCCTACACCGATCCAAAAAGAATGTATCCCGGCTCTTATTGATGGGAATGATCTTCTTGGTATAGCGCAAACGGGAACAGGAAAGACGGCGGCTTTTTCACTGCCTATTATCAATAATTTTGGTCGGAATAAAATAGATATCCAAGCGAAGAGCACGCGTTCGCTAATACTAACGCCAACGAGAGAGCTTGCCTCGCAAATAATGCAAAATATTGATGACTACTCTGAGGGCTTAGGACTTAAAACTAAGGTTGTTTATGGTGGTGTCGGAAGACAAGCTCAAGTTGACTCGATCGCGCTTGGACTTGATATTTTAGTGGCAACCCCTGGACGATTATTAGATTTAATTGAAACGGGTGATATAAATTTTAAGGCGTTAGAAATATTTGTCTTAGATGAAGCAGATACTATGCTTGATATGGGGTTTTTTAAAGATGTTCAAACCATAATATCTAAACTGCCAAAGAAGCGACAAACACTATTGTTTTCAGCGACTATGCCCGCTGAAATAGAAATACTGGCAGAAGCAATATTAACAGATCCAATAAAAATTCAAGTTGCGGCTGAAACGGTCACTATCGATTTGGTTAATCAAAGCGTATACCATCTTGATAAAGCGAATAAAGTACCTTTACTCTTTAATATATTGCAAAAACCTGAATTTGAAAAAGTGCTTATCTTTTGTAAAACAAAGTATGGCGCCGACATCATTGTTAAAGCATTAGAAAAAGCATCAATAACAGCCGCTAGCCTTCATAGTAGTAAAACACAAGCCGTTAGAGAGGAAGCGCTACAAAACTTTAAAGATTCTAATCTAAGAGTATTAGTTGCCACTGATGTTGCTGCTCGCGGAATTGATGTTAATAATATTACTTTAGTTATTAACTATAACCTCCCTGAAGATCCAAGAAATTACATACATCGCATAGGTCGAACTGCTCGGGCCGGTAAAAGTGGAATGGCCATTTCATTTGCTGTAGAAAATGATATGAGGCAATTAATTAATATCGAAAATAGCATAGGACAAGTCATTCCTGTTGTTACAGAGCAGCCTTTTCATAAAGAGTTTTCAAAATTACCTAAAGAAGTCAAAAAAAAGGTAAGTAAAACAAATAAAACAAATAAAACGAACAGAACAAATAGCACAAGAAAAAAAAGAAAATAAGGAGAGCTATAAAGTAGCCAACTAGAGATTTTTAGCTCGGCTACAAATATCAACTGTCGATGCCTTTTAGCGTGTTTTTTTTGCGGTCAAGATAAGTACACTGGGCAAAATTTTATCAGCATTAACCTGGTTGCGGTGCAAATAAGCACAACGTATTAAGTAATCTTCAGCGATTAATTTTAGTGCGTATGCGGTAATGGATCACCACACCTATTGGGTGCTATTCGTTGCTCAGTAATACGCAAAAAGTGATCATTAATTATAATAATGCTCAGGGAAAGATTATATGATGCCCTACTTTTCTATCTTTTTATCCATTAGAAATAGAGTAATCAAGCATTCTGTGCTCGTTGGTTGCTCAGTTATCTAATGAGATAATTGAGCTTGTTAATCTTCGGCATAGAGTTTCTTAAAGTTTTTTAGATTCCAGCCAATCATGACTTCATTACCAATTTTAAGGGCGGGCAAAGAGCTAGCTCCTATAGCGTCAAGCTCTTTTCTACCGCGCTGCATTTTCGCATTGGTTAATCTGTATTTTATGCCATTATTATCCAAGTATTTTTGAGCTTCACGAGAATGGGGACATTTATCTGAAATATATAAAACAACGCGTTTCATCACTAACCTTTGCAGAATTGTTAAAGATTCACTATTTTACTGAACTCTCAGAAAAAACAAAGGTGAATTAACGGAACTTTCAATTTTATACAAAGAAAATGAATCGGCTGTGCTAAACCAAGGTGATAAAAATATATCAACTAGTTGTTTGAGCTTTAATTCAATCGTTTCTGCTTAGAGCTACCAACAGTAAAATTTTATCAATTAAATTTTTTTAATTTTTGGTTTCATCCACCTTGCAAATGTGAACATCATTAATTTTTTGGACGGTTTGCAGCATTCAGAATATGTAGAATTACCTTTCCCCTGACAAACAGCTAAGCGACCATAGCTGTCATTCACCCTTACATTATTAATGCTACCTTTGATAGTATCAATTGATTTTAGGTGGTCAGCTCGTTAAAAATTGCCGTTGATGCTTAGGTGTTATTACTAACATTTTGTTGGAAGAGCTATCCTGCCCCTAATGACATTACCCTTAAAGGTAACAGACATTATAGAATAGCTTAAAAACGCTTTATGATTATAGGATGAGGAAGTTGTTTTAGTCTTTTATAAAAAATTTTCTGCAACCACTATAATATTCATGACCATGTGACCAAAAATGCAATACCATAAATTCCCACTTACATATCTAATCAATCCTAATAAGCACGAAGATAAGAAGAGTAAAATAAATACCTCTATTTGTTCGTATTGAGAATGTATCAAGGTAAACGCTAAACTGGTAATGAGAATGATGAACGTTGGGTTTAGCGAAATTTGTTCTAACTTATAGAAGGCGATCCCCCTAAAAATAATTTCTTCAAAAAAAGGACCTACGATTCCAACTGTTAAAATAAGTAATGTAATTTCAAGTCCTGTATCTATTGATTCTAAAAAGTCGAGCATAAAGCTTGGCGTTTCAAAAATACCCAGACGAAATATAAAATATTCAAATAATGAGAAGGTTAACACGGCTAATAAGGTCATTATTAGTCGTGTTAACGTTATAGATTTTAAAGCTAATCGGTTAACTATATTTTCTTTATTTTTTGCGGAAAGATAATACTGAAGAAGGGGTAGCATTAAAAATACTGAAACTATTGATGTTGTAAAATTAAAGCCTAGATTCATGCTCAGCTGTTCAATAGTATGTACATCATCTAAAAATATTGAACCAAGACCTGATATAAATACAATAAGGGTTGAAAATATCGGTAGTGCTAGAGCTAACAGTAATATCGATAACATTGACAATACCGATAACATTGACAATACCGATAACATCATCTTATTTAATGCCGCTGATGCGTTGTTAACCTTTGAGATAGTCATAAATATATTAAAATCCAATTGATAAAAGCAGAACAATTGAGAAGTTAATCTAAATGCATAATATTAAAACGTAATTGTCGAACCCTACTTACTGATAAAATTAACCTGTATATCTATTAGGTCCAATAAAACAGGCAGTAAGATCCTGTCATTTAAGTAGAGACCTTAGAAGCTCCCACTATTATATTTGCAAAAGTCAGCAATATTATTAGGGAAGCCGATTTTTATGCTGATTTATAATAAGAGAAAGCCTTATTTGTACTTTTAGTGAATGTTAGCATGTGAAATAACAACAGCAGTATTGAGCTAAAACCAACTAGGCAGATTCATTAAACATCTTAATTTACAAATTTACCATAAAGTTTATTTCGAATAGGTCGTTTAACGAGATAAATAGCCTCATTAGCCCTCATTTCTTTAATTAAACTAAAAGGAATGTAATCGGGTATTAGCTCAAAATAATTATTATTATTTAAATCATCATACTTAATGCTATTTACCACTGCATTCTGCCATTGATAGAAAACCCTTCCATAAACAATAGCCACATTACTGCCGCTAACACTTACCACTTTAGCTAATCTATATTTATGCTTAGGATTCAATTTATTATTAATCAACCTAATGTCTAAAAAGTAAATATCATTGACTTGAGGAGTTAAAATAAAAACGGATGCTTGTGTTTGCTCAGCGTTATGTAAAGCATATTTTTCATAGCCAAAATAGGCAATCACCACTAGAAAAGTCAATAACACGAGTTTATTTAAGGAGATTGATAACTTTGCTTTTACATTTTTTGATTCGAAGGTATGTGGCACTTTAATAAATCCTTTTAAAGTTAACTCTATTTGATAACACTGTTTAGGTTTAAAATTGAGTCATAAATCATAAATTCAATGAGATATCCAATGCTCATCTACAATATAACACCTCATCAAAAGTTAAGGATGGTTGAATAAAATGGTAAGTTAAACACAAGGTCAGCCACTCTTTAGATGTCGAGTAACTTAGACGTTTACACTAGATAGCATCATACAAGTAACATAGGTAAATAGACACGTTGGAACAATAATATATACAAAAACATCAGATTTACACCAACAGCCTTGAGCTATTTTTTCTTTTCTAAATAAGGATATTGAAGAGCCATAAAGAATAATCAAACCAACCGCAACTATCGACATCCAAGAAATATCATTACCCACTAAAAGCAATAATGGCGTTATTGCCGAAAGACACCACAATGAAGCTACAAAACTAGCGCTGTTGTACATAACAATTAGATACTTCATCACATCCAAAATATTACTAAGTTGTTAAAATTGTTAGTTAACATAAGTGTCCATTGGAAACAGCCAACTTTTATTTATTCTACTTCAATCGTTTGTTAGCTTTTAAGGTCTTGATGAGCGAGTATAAAAACTAAAAGAGAGTAAATAGTCATATACATAAAACGTGAAAAACTCGTAAAATTGCTCATTACCGCTTCCATAAAAGTATACGAAGGAACAATACTCTTTTTATTGCTTATTAATGCCTTTACCCTAATTTTCGATCTAGAGGTTCATTTTCTAATAATGTTTTGTTAATTACCATTTCATGTAATTCAACTCTATATTGTTGAGGTGGAATTGAACTTTTTAAACGTTGAGTAATGATAAAACGGTGAACTTTGAAACGCTACAGTAAATATAAATAAAAAGGTACTCGTGATAATTAGTGGTAAATACAACGTAAATTTCGTAATCCCATCCGCCTAACTTTAGATAAAATCATTGTTAATTAAAATGTGAACGAAAGAATAGTCTGTTGTACTTTTCATTTTAAACGTTTGTTAGCTTTCGAAACAGAAATTCTAGCGGTCCAGCTTTAAAATATTTAAGCCAAAAAACACTAAAAGCAACGCCACAAACACAAAAGATCAATGAACTAATTAAAGATGAATCTATAGTCTGATTATTTAGCCTATTAAGACCATCAAGAGCTCCCATACCTAAGATTACATGTGCAACGTAGAGAGTTAAAGACAACTGACCCGTTTGGCATAACCATACATTTATATTACTTTCTCTAAACTTATCCGAAAAATATAAACAGCCAACCAAAACTATACACGCAGAACTGCCAGCAGAAATAATATATTGAGGAAAAGGCGGTATAATAGAGATCGAAAAAAGCGCGGTAATGTCTTCTGGCGTAAGTCCAAACTCGGCACCATCTCCAATATAAAAGCGAGCGAAGTAAAATATAAGCTCAGTCGTTACTAAGGTGACAAGAGACCATATAAGTAATCGATTTCTGATCGTGGTTTGCGATAAATCGACTCGCCCTAGCCACATCCCAAATATAAGAAAGCTAGCCCAAGGGAATACTGGATGAAAACCATTAAAAAGTACATGCCTTATCATTCCATCGAAAGACCATAAATTCATGTATGTTAAACTAGACCAATTCCAATTTTGGTCATAATTAAAGAACAACATCAATATAGGAAAGGATAAGGTAATCGAAGCAGATACAATCAACAAAAAGCGATTACTCACCATGAATACAATCGCAGCAATCATAAAATAAAAGCCATAAAAGTGTAGTATATCCGCTTCCCATATTGGTGTGTACATCAGCCCAATAATTATAAGTAATAAAGCTCTTTTGATTAGCGATAATCGACACTTGTATATGATCGCTCTATCTTCTGACTTTCGAGCTTTATTGGTTAAAAATGTAACACCAATTCCTGCAAGGATAACAAAAAGAGCAGATGCTCTTCCTTCAAACAGCGCAGAAAACCACAATAAAAAATCGTTACCTGTTTCAGAGTTCATCGCAATTTTAAAATTAACGATAACCATTCCAAATATTGCTAAAGCTCTAGCAAGGTCAAACCCCATGATTCTTTGCTTCATAAATATCCTTTAGAGTCGTAGCGCCTTATTAATAGGCAAAATCATTAGCTAAATAGCATTCAAGGAGAAAAAACAACCTTTTATTTTTCCTATTTAACAACTTATTAAAACGGTAATTCCTCCCCCTTAAAATCATAAAATTTCCCAGTGGTATCAATAGATAAATGTAGAATCACTTTCATAATTCCAAGAGCCGAATCTTTAACATTTTCTCTTGCAGAAGAACCGCCCATATCTGTTTGAACCCAACCAGGATGAACAGCCACCACAGCGACATTGTCATTAACAAGTTCATTGGATAAATTCACGGCTAGCATGTTGGCTGCTGCCTTAGACATTCGGTAACCATACCAATCTACACTTCTTTCTCGTGTTAGGGATCCCATAACAGAAGAAATTATAGCTATTTTACATAGACGATTTTTCTTCATCAAAGATAAAAAACAATGAGTTAAATACAATGGGCCAAGCGAATTCACTTTAAAACTCATTTCAGCATTTGCATAATTAATGTCATGAATACTTTTATTTTCTTGATCTAAATAACCAGCATTATTTATGATTAAATCTATTTTGATACTTTCTTCACTGAGTTTATTTGCTAACCTCTCAATATTTTCTGGACAGGTGATATCCATTAATTCAATGAGTAATTTTTCAGAGAACTTATCCTTCAATGTTATTAAGTCAGCCGATGCCTTTTCATTTCTAAAGGTAGCAATTACTGTCCACCCATTTATAAGATATTGTTTTGTTAATTCGAAACCAATGCCTCTATTAGCACCCGTTATTAATACAATTAAATCACTCATGTTGAACCTTTAAATATGACACCCCGTTTAGAGGCAAAAATGGTTTACTAAAATGGTAGATATTTACCAAATATGAGAGCGCAACAGAAAACTGTTTTTGGTCTCTCTTTAATGGCTTATAGTTTGATTAACAGCAAACTAAAATAACACAATTAAGAAGCAAACTAGAATAATTGCCAAATAAAAAAACTGCCTACCTGTACTGGAGATTTTTTTCGCTTGTTTTGAGTGTGTCATGTGAATATCACGAATAATTTGTCCCTTGTTTTTACCAACACAATGGGGGCAAACAGAATAAGATATTTTATATCTCAAACCACATTTATTGCACTGGGTCGTTGGCTCTCTAGGGTAATCTATAATCATGGTTTTTTGTCATAAAACACTTTATTAAGCTTGGAAAAATAACTATTTATAATAACAGGAACAAGAGAAGCAAATGTTTTGTGGCCGTTTAAGTAACTGCATAGACACTATTATAATTCAGGCTTAAAACCAGCTGCTTTAATTTCATTAATTAAAAACAGCCCAATATCATCGATATTATCATCAACTTTTTTATATATAAAACCGCTTAAATCAGCAGGTATATCCACATCGCCTTTATGAAGAACACAGACATTTTTTCTCCCAAGCTTAGCGACCAAATAACCAAACTCAAAAATGACATTAGGTTTGGCTCTAATAACTTTTTTTCTCTCAGCATCTATAACACTAGATTGATCAATCGTATACGAAACTTCATCAGGGGTAAATAATATGAATGCATAAGATACATCACTGTTGGCCTCGAGTTTTTCAATGAGACTTTGCTCAGCATCCACTTCTCTGTGCAAAAAAATTGGCTGAATTTCAATTTGTGTAAGAAATAGCGCTAATTCAATTTTTAAAGCATTGTCATCCCCATAAACAATAAGTACTTTATTATTACTTGGTACTAGAGAGTTAGTTGCATTTGTTTTTTCGGTCGAACCTTTGGGTTTATTGGTTTTTTTTGGTGGCCCTGAAACTAATAATTCATTAAATATATCGCCTTCATCTATTAACGAAATTAATGCATTTAATGTTTTAATATAATTGTCTTTTGCAAACTCAAATTTGTCTTCATTATTACCTGTTACCTTTGAATTATTTGCAGCTTTAAAATAAATAAAAGGTTCTGAATTTGCCTTAACTGTTTGTTTCAAAATATTTTCTATATCATTTACCCATGTATCCCACGTAGGTAAAGGCTCCCCTAAAATCAGATCAAGTGATTCATGCTTTTTACTACAGTTTTTCCAATTAAACGCTTCACTCATTTCTGCTAGTTTATTGATTTTATTTTTTAACAGCTTCACTACTCAGATCCTTGCACTGCATATAACACCCAATTAACTGGCGCATAATTGTTGACTAAAATAAGCGCCGAAGAAGCAAATAGCCAACGGTTATTTATTCTATTTAATAGCTTATGTTTCACCATACTCTGATTTTATTAAGCCAAAACATTTAAGGTCGTGAAACTGATTCTTCCAATATCCACTTTGACGGCGAATCCCCTCTTCTTTAAAGCCTACGTTGAGTAAAAGAGACTCTGAGGCTAGATTCCCCAGAACCGTACACCTTGAATGCGATTCAATGCTCCGCATGGTAACTCACCACAAAATGCTGATTTAACAATTCTATGCACAGCTTCTGTTGTGTAACCACTGCCCCAGAACTTAGGCAGCAAATCGTAACCTATCACAGCATTTTTCATTTTAGGACTCCAAGTATTAAACCCACAAGTCCCTATTAATTGATGTGTTTCTTTTAAGCGTATAGCCCAACGAATACCAGAGTTTTCTGTAAAGCGGGCGTTAAAGAATTCTATTAAATTACTCGCTTGTGAATGTTCAGTAAATGCGTCCAGATCATAATATTTGACAACTGAATTGTCTGAGAATAAATCAAATAAGCTCTTTGAATCTTCTGTCGTTAATTTATCTAACCTTAAACGATTAGTTTCTAATACTGGAAATAACAACCTAAATCCTCCATGAACTATAGTATTCTACTTGAGTCGCTTACTATTTTTACCACTCTCGCCATTCTTCTGTAACATCACCTTCAAATTCTACATTGGCTTTAGTTGTTACTTTTTGAATGAAATCACAAATATCTTCACGTTGGTCAGTTTCTATTAAACATTGACCACAGTCATCGTTTAATTCGTTCAAAGATAAGATTAAATATTTAATATGATTTTTAGTACTATCAACAGTTTGAATTTCTGATCCCATTGACGACATAAACTCTAAGAGTAATGTAATGCAATCAGTAACATTATCAGATGTGTAATCAGGTTGATTTTCTCCCTCAATAAAATCTAACATTCCATATTGAATACTTTTAAGTAAACTTTTCACATAAATCTCCGTAAAAAAAATGCCCAATTAAGGGTAAAGTTTAGTTAGCTAAAATGTGAAGCTAAACGTAAGCTAGCCAAGGGTTAAAAGCCCAGCTTGAATACCTTGCTATATTACAAATGCAACAATAATTGCCGTTACAGCTAATACACTGTACTCGGGCATCCCTGTTGGTAACTTAGACATAAGTACGAAGCAAACGAAAGCTAAGGCAAATAAAATGGCACTGCCAACAAAAACCCCCATGAATGTATGTCCCATAATTAAACCAACAATAGCTAAGGGAATACTAAACAATAATGCTGAAAAATAAGGTTCCTTTTTCATCAAGTATAATTTATATGAAAGAGCTAACATCAATAGTTTAATAATCAAAAAGAGCATGGAAATACCTTGTAATATAACGCCCATTTAAGGGGGAGTAATGGTTAGTTAAAATAGCGACCAAGGGGTAAAAGCCAACGGCTTTTTGTCCTTGTTTAATTTTTTGTTAGCTTGTTAATCAGCATAGGTATGCAATATTTCGTTTACAGATGACCGTTTATCGAAGCTGAAGTTACAAAGTTGAATATACCCAACATTATGACTAGGTGAAAGCCAAAAGTAACTCCCCATTGAGTCAATTGATAAACCTCTATGAGAATATACTGTCTCACCTTTAACCTTCCTAATGAACAGCCCATTATTATATGGTACTCCTCCAATTTTAGAAACGGTCTTTAAAGAAGATAATATTTGACTGATAAAATGACCTTTACTGTCGTCAGTATTCTGGAAACTGGAGAGTCCTCCAATGTTGGAAACAGGCTTCATCGGATGCAAGAATGTACTCCAAAATAATTTGTCATCAATAGGGGACATTAAATGACTTATCCATTTGGCAAAATCAGGAAGCGTAGATAAAATTCCGCCATCGCCCTGGGTAATTAGATTTGATGAATTACGTCGATATTTGTATGTAGGCCAATTTACAACACTATACCCCGTAGCACTCCAAGGAATTTCAATAGTCTGTGAACTCACAAGTTCAGTCGAAGACATTCCAAGTGGTTTAAATAGTTGTTTTTTAGCTAAGTCACTAAAAGGTATTCCACTAGCTTTTTCAAGTATATCAGCCAAAAACAAATAACCCGTATTACTGTAACTTGAATTTTCTCCCGGTTTGAATGATGGTGCAGATAACGCCATCATAGTATCAAGAACGTGCATTAGAGTAACATCACGTGCAATCGGCTTCCCTACAACTAGATCTTCAAGTACATGGGGTATGGTAGATACCCTTTTTACAAGTTCCTCCCTAGTTTTTTCATCATTTAAATAGTCTGGCAGACCACTTTGGTGATTAATTAAATGACGTAACTTGATATTTTCAAACCAACGGGGGCCTTGGGGATAATATTTCTTCAATGAATCATTTAAAGATAGTTGGCCTTTCACCTCTAATTGTAACGCTAAAACAGCAGTAAAATGTTTAGTAATAGACCCCAAATTAAAAACGGTTTTCTTATCTATTGGAACTTGATAGCGTAAGTTTGCCTGCCCAAAATAGCGCTCATAAACTAATTCACCTGTCTTCACCACACCAACAGCACAACCAGGAGTTTCAGAGTTTAACTCACTAAAACCATCACTAACGTTAGCATCTACGGTGAATGATATAGTGTTTAAAATAGTAAAGATTAACAAAGGTATTTTCATTTAAAATCCATTTTATCAATGCCAAGTTTTGTATTGTAAGCTAACGCAGCCATAAGTGGACAAAATAGGCGACGATGGAGCAAATAGCCAATTTTTTTTGTTGTGCTTGAATGACTTAACTTCACATCCTTTGTACTGCTAACACCACGTTAAGAGACTTTAATTATTGGTTAAAAGTGAGGCGAAGCGGAACCTAACCAACGGTTAACCCTCGTAAAATTGGTGGATTTATTTTATTATTATGCAGTAATAGTGCGCGTAGTATAACCGGTTCGGCACTTCCCATGGACGGTGCTTGGGCCGCCCAATAAAAAACAGGATAATATATGTTAGCTAACAACGAAAAAACAGCAGGTGAAAAAATTCGCCGTCAAGTAATGGGCGATGAATTTGTTGACCGCGCACTTAATAATGCCGATGATTTTAGTCAACCTATGCAAGACTACATCAACGATCATGGCTGGGGAGCAACCTGGCAGCGAACTGAATTAGATCTTAAAACCCGTAGTTTAGTCACTATCGCTATGCTGGCAGCACTAAGAGCTCCTCAAGAACTTAAAGGGCATATTCGTGGTGCATTAAATAATGGCGCGACTAAAGAGGAAATAAGAGAAGTATTACTGCACAGCGCTGTGTATTGTGGCGCGCCAGCTGCACAAGAGTCTTTTAGAGCCGCTAAAGAAGTTTTATAAATCGTCTATAAATATCGCTTTAAAGTTGTAAAGGCTAGACAAAAAATTTGCCTAGCCTGCTCACTTATTTAGTTAAAAATCATCATAAAAACGCGACAAAACTCTAAAAACTTCGAATTTCTACGGCATTACTATTGAAGTTAAACTTGTTGATTTTTCCACATTCAGCAAAATGATTACTCGATGCATAGGGTGTGTTAGCTTGGTTGATGTCACCTTCCCAACCTTGACCATTTTTAACATAGGCTTTTACTTCAAACTTGTTATTAACCGCTTTACTACAATCCATATCAACATCTAACATCCAGTAATGTTGACCCCAAATATTTAACGGCTCTTCACCATAACCATCATTAGCAACGGTACGCTTTGCTCCCCAACCTGCAGGCCAAGCATTGGTGGTCCAATCAAGCGGAGTTCCTTCAGCGGTGCTACTTTGAGCGGCTTCACTGCCATACCAATCTAAGTAGCTTTCATTGGTTTTCCATGGCGTTGTCGTTGCGCTTTTTAAATTGTTATGGCGAATAGTCATTGCACACTCAAAATTAGTGGTTTGACAATTTCTACCAAGATTATTATTGGCGTAGTTATGATCAATGCCGCCGCGAATAAACATATCTTGACCACTTTGCGTTTGTGCTTGAATAAATATCACCGTACGTTTCAATGTTGCTGGGCCTGTTACTTCACCATTAATTTTTGCGCCTTGATGAATGGCAAATGCATCCCAAACACCTACATTGGCATTAATACTTCCACCGTTGTTTACTGTAATCGTTTCACCGCTACACGATTTAGCATCAGCAGATAATTGACCTTTTAAAACGTTACAATAACTACCTGCGCTCATTTGTGTATTTAGCGTAGACGTTAAATTAACATCTTCTTTATTAATTGCGACAAAACCCGAACTACCTCGACCAAAAGCAATTTGGTTATTGCCATTATCCCACCAGTTTGTGGTGTTCCAGTTATCTGCGGTATTATTTCTAAAGTCGACACCACCAGCAATATATGACCATCGATGCTCACACTTCCAACTACTGCCAAAGCATTCTAGATCACCATTGTTATGGACCGGAACACTTGGAGCACCCGCATCAGTATCACCCTGAAAGTCATAGCTCGACATAACTTTTGGGTAACCATACGGATAAGCCAACATAAATAGATTCGCTAAGTCGTATAAACGGCCATCTTCAAAAGTAATCACATTACCACCGCCACCATGACCACGTTGATTATCATGGTTATCGACAAAAACTACCGCGGAACTACTCGGTAAAAAGCCCCAAGCTTCACCAAAACTACTCAGTGATGCTAGGCTGCCATTTTTGAAGGTGTTACCTAGCTGTGTGGTATATTTAAATTCGGTTACTAAACCTGTGCTTTGGTATTCACTGGAGGTGATGGGTTCCCCGCCTTGATCAATCACTTCCTGAAAGACCAAAGGCGAACCATTAACTCTCGATAATACCCCTTGAATATCACCTAATGACATGTGCTTAGAGGCGTCAAACCGAAAGCCTGTAACGCCAATGCCTTGCAGGTCGTTTAAATAACCCACGAGCGTTTCTTGTACATAAGCAGCACCGGTATTAAGATCGGTTAAGCCGACTAGTTCACAGTTTTGGACTTGCCAACGATTGTTATAATCGGTAATGGCACAAGTATCATGAAAGTCTTGTGGCCCATAATTTGGGAAGCTTTTGTTACCATAATTACTCCCTGCAGTACCCGTACCACTACCAGATGCCATATGATTTAAAACTGCATCAACATATATTTCTACGCCAACAGCCTTGCAACGATTCACCATATCGACAAACTGGGCACGGTTACCGCCTCGACTCTCAATTTTATAGCTTACCGGTTGATATCGAGTCCACCATTGTCCCCCTTGAATATGCTCATTAGGTGGTGACACTTGAACTGCGGCATAACCTTTAGGGCCTAAGTAGTCTTCACATTCTTTGGCAACATCTTGCCAGCTCCATTCAAAGAGATGAACAAAAGTAGTCGGTTGAGCAGCAGCTTGAACCTGACAAACAATACCTAATGCCATACCTGTTGTTAATAACGATTTTATTACTTTAGTTTTCATTTTTATTGTTATTCCTAATGTAAAATTAATGTTTGTATTTGCTTATTAAATAGCCAAGACAGGTTGCGTTAAATTTAAACAAAGCGCTATATCAAAGAAGATGAATACGTATTCAACCATTTATTGTCGGTGTTTTACCAAACAAGAAACTATATTGAAATTATGATGACCTAGATGAAGATGAAGATGAAACGTGTTGACAACGTCGGTAATGGGATCACTGACATTATGATAAAGAGATCTTGCTCTCTGGTAACAAGACCTTGCGATAATGAATGCTTTTGCCACAGAAGTCTGTGGCAAGCTTAGCTATTTATTAATAAAATTAGCGACCAGCTGAAAAGTTTGCTGACACTCTTCTTCAACCAATGCATCAAGTAACATATAGGCATGCGTTAACCCATCCAACTGATGATGCACCGCTACCCCAACCGCTTTTAGCGCTTTAGCATAAGCTAAACCTTCACCTCTTAACGGGTCGCATCCGGCGGTAATAATTAAGGTTTCAGGTAAAGTCTTACTTATTTCACCATACAAAGGTGATGCTGTTTTACGGTTATCACTCGCTTTAAAGTACTGATTAAAGTACCAAGTTATTTTATCTTGCTCAAGTAAAAAATCTGAACCATTCTCAGTAAAAGAAGGCTGCTGGCCTGTGTAATCAACACTTGGGTAAATTAAAATCTGCTTATCGATTCTTAAGCGTTTATCTTGCTTGCACTGCACGGCCTTGCACAAAACTGAGTGTTGGCCCCTCACCTATTAAAGGCGCCAATTTAAACATACTGCAATGCCTCTAAGCCAATGAAAGTCTATGTCGCATTTTCTTCTAGCCATTCAAAGTATGAAAAGATATTAGCCGATATTATGGAAGGTATTAGACGTTCTAGAGAGCTTGATATCATCAATAAAAATACCGGCTACCCTATTAATTATTGATATTTTTGCCTTTAGGGTTTAAAAAAAGGGGCGTTAGGTAAAGTTTCTGTATATTTAGCTTCTTTCACTAAAGCCTCTAAATCTTTAATAATCAATTGATTACGTTTTTTATCAAGCGTACCTTCTTTTTTCCAGTGTTGTAACTGCTTATTTATCACTTGCCTAACTGAGCCAGTCATCCGCGCTAAGGTTTCATCGTTTAAACCGTTAACCAAATGATGTTGATGCTCTGCTTCTATTGTGCCGTTATAAAACTTAATTTTATTAATATGTTCTAAAATAATACGGCTTAAACGTGTAGTAACATCGTGTAAAACTAGGCTACTGGCTTGTTGTTCTTTTTCACGCATTTTTTTCGCTAAGTAAGGCATAAATTGCTGGTTAAACTCTGGATACGTCCACAACCAATGCCGCATGGTGGAAAGTTTCACTGACAATAACTTTACCGTTGTTAAAGGTGAAACAATAACCTCATGTGGTTGATCGTCTAACAGCACCATTAAGTCAAAACAGTCGCCCGCATAAAGCATATCTAACGTAGCTTCTCTTCCCGTTTCTGGATTACTTTGTTTGATTTCTAAACTACCGCTAATCACCACAAAAAATCGCTGAGTAAGTAAGGCCGGATTAAAGTAATCACCTTTGTACCATTCATCAAGCTGAAATTCTTGTTGAAAATCTTCAATTAACTTCGCCGGTAAATCTGCAAAAATATTAGCTTGCTTTACTAAAACTGGGCTAGCTTTTTGAGGTAGATGAGTAGCGTCTTTATTCATAAGAGTAGTATTTAAGCGATAGCTGGCACGAATAGTTTTATTCTACCCTTTGTATCTATAGAGCAAAAGACAATGTTGCTTTTTAAATTTACAGACTATTCCTCACGTTAATCTGCTGACTTTTAACTTATAAAGCCTAGATAATATAAAAATTATAAAATGATCGATACTGTCATATTTGTGACAGAAGCATTTTATGACCTTAGCTATTATAGCGCCACTAACCAAACATCTAACCTTAAAACATCAACGTTAGTTTGTTTATACGGTCAAACTGCTTGCTGGATAATGACCATAAAGCATTAGACTTTTTTTAATAAATAATAGGTAATTATTATGTCTAAGATTATTGGTATAGATTTAGGTACAACAAATTCATGTGTAGCCGTTATGGAAGGTGGCGTTGCTAAAATTATTGAAAATGCAGAGGGTAGCCGCACCACTCCGTCAATTGTTGCTTATGCAAACGAGGAAACATTAGCGGGCCAACCGGCAAAAAGACAAGCCGTTACCAACTCTAAAAATACATTATTTGCGATTAAACGCTTAATTGGTCGTAAATTTGATGATAAAGAAGTACAAAAAGACATTAAGTTAGCCCCTTATAAAATTGTCAAAGCAGACAATGGTGATGCTTGGGTTGAAGTTAATGGTAAAAAATTATCACCACAAGAAGTATCAGCGCAAATTTTACGTAAATTGAAAAAAGATGCTGAAGCCTATTTAGGTGAAACGGTTACCGAAGCGGTTATTACTGTCCCCGCTTATTTTAATGATTCACAACGCCAAGCAACCAAAGATGCCGGTAAAATTGCTGGACTTAATGTCAAGCGTATTATTAATGAACCAACAGCTGCGGCATTAGCCTACGGCGTTGATAAAAATAACAAAGCTGACCAGAAAGTGGTGGTTTATGATTTAGGTGGCGGTACCTTTGATATTTCAATTATTGAAATTTCTAATGTAGATGGCGAAAAACAATTCGAAGTATTAGCAACCAATGGTGATACCTTTTTAGGTGGCGAAGACTTTGATTTACGCCTGATTAACTACCTTACTGATGAATTTAAAAAAGAAAGCGGTATTGATATTCACCAAGACCCATTAGCGTTACAGCGTATTAAAGAAGCGGCTGAAAAAGCAAAAATAGAGTTGTCATCAGCACTACAAACTGACGTGAACTTACCGTATGTCACTGCTGATGCTAGTGGTCCTAAACATTTAAACGTTCAAATTACCCGAGCAAAATTAGAGTCTTTGGTTGATGACTTAGTGAAAAAGACTATCGCTCCGTGTGACCAAGCACTCAAAGATGCTGGTTTAAGTAAAGGTGATATTGATAAAATTATTTTGGTAGGTGGTCAATCACGTATGCCAAAAGTACAAGAAGCAGTTAAAACCTTCTTTGGTAAAGAGCCACGTAAAGATGTTAACCCAGATGAAGCAGTGGCTATTGGTGCAGCGATTCAAGCAGGTGTGTTATCAGGAACGGTCGGTGATGTGTTATTACTTGATGTAACGCCATTATCACTAGGTATTGAAACTTTAGGCGGTGTAATGACTAAGCTTATTGATAAAAATACTACGATACCAACACGTGCTTCTGAAACATTCTCTACGGCCGAAGATAATCAAGCCGCGGTAACTGTGCATGTATTGCAAGGTCAGCGTGAAATGGCAACAGATAATAAATCGTTAGGTCAATTTAACTTAACAGATATTAACCCCGGCCCTCGTGGCTCGGTGCAAGTTGAAGTCACTTTTGATATTGATGCAGATGGTATTTTAAATGTCTCAGCAAAAGATAAAGCAACAGGTAAAGAGCAGAGTATTAAAATTACGGCATCAAGTGGTTTAACTGAAGATGAAGTTAATCGCATGGTCGACGATGCCCACAAGCACGCTACTGAAGATAAGCAAAAACGTGAGTTAGTTGAACAACGCAACCAAGCCGATCAATTGATTCACACGGTACAAACGTCAATGACTAGCTTGAGTGAAGATCAACAAGCCGAGCTTAAAACATTAATTGAGCAATTAAAAATGGCCGTTAATGGCAATGATAAAGCGGCGATAGAAATGCGACAAAAAGCATTACAAGAAGCGCACAGTAAAATAATGCAAGCTTCGAAATCACAAGCAGAGCAGCCTCAAGGTGATGCGGCTAATGATGGTGCTAAAAACGAAGAGATTATTGACGCTGACTTTGAAGAAGTGAGTAATGGTTAATCAACCAATGGTGGCTGATAAGGTAAGTTAAGCACTTATTTATCATAATACAGTATAAAAACAAAATCCCTAATATTAATTATTAGGGGTTTTTTATTATGATAAAATAAACAGCTAACTATTCTAAGAGGTATAGAGCTTTTCTGTTCTTTCGTCGATACATTCATATGAACCCATCTCAAATTCTCGACAAACCCAAGGTCTATTTTCGTAAATAGAACACAATAATGTATCTCTGTTTAACGCTGAGCACAGACCATCATCAAGTCGTAACATGGATTCGTGTCCATGGTCATCAATATAGATATGGCGATGAGGCACACCAGTATCTGAAATAATTCTAACTTCTAAACTACAGCAACATGCCTGGCAATTTGCACAGGTGACTTCGGGAACGGGAATATTTTTTACTTCAATGTTCATAATAAATAATAAATAACAATAAACTTAATGGTGAATAGGATACGCTAAACGGCCCAACTTCTCGAGCAAATAGAAGATGATGGGGCAAATAGCAGACATAAAAAGAGCTGATTAAAGCACTGCACTACAAAACAGCCACAATATTTTGTACAATTTGGAGACGCTATTGCCTCTCAATACTAACGTTAGAAATCAAAATGTTTAAAGAAAACATCATAAATGACCTTTTCTACTTCAGTTCCATAACAACGCGTATGCTTAAATTCGCCATCTTCTTCGTAAACACTAGAGTTGTAGATAATATATTTAATTTCATCTTTGCCTTGGACTCTTGCAGGATAATTTTTCAATATATCAAAATGGCTCAAACGTGTCATCATGTCAGCTAAACAGCTTTCATCTATCTGAAACTCTGAGATGTGATGCCCTATGTATTCATTTTTTGTATAACCTAACACTTCAAGTTCACACTCATTGGCATAAACAATAATACCTTCTGGCGATACAGCATGAATACCAATCGATGAATTATAGATAAAGTCTTCTGAATTCTCTGTAAACATAAAATCACCTAACGCCTTACTCGTGTCAAAATAAATAGTTAAAAAATAGACGATAGACAACAGTAAACTATTTCTGCCAGTTTAAGTCACTCATAAAAAACAATGGGTCGATAAACGCAGAAACACAACAAGTGCTCATTTTAACTTAGCCGTAACTAATAAGTTTAAGAGTAGTTTAGTTCAGCTCAAATAAATATCCAGAAAAGTATATTTTCAAGTCAACACAAAAAAAACTAATATTTGGGCCTTCAAAATTATCAGATACGCTTTAATACTACACTATTGTTAAAAACGATTATAAGGAAACTAATTCACTTTCTAACCAATGTTTAGCAGTCGATGTGTTATTAAAAAATTTGTTTTTAATGCCAGCCTTATTATACACAGCCTCAA
Source organism: Colwellia sp. BRX10-4 (assembly GCF_014077465.1). Classification (NCBI taxonomy): domain Bacteria; kingdom Pseudomonadati; phylum Pseudomonadota; class Gammaproteobacteria; order Alteromonadales; family Colwelliaceae; genus Colwellia; species Colwellia sp. BRX10-4. The sequence continues at coordinate 115,787 of NZ_JACGVZ010000002.1, read as the reverse complement.
ATTCAAGTTGAGTGGTTAATGCAAATGAGCTGTGTATCATATTAATAGCAATGGCCTTAGCGGTTCCGTGCTTCACTTTATACAAGTGATAATCTAAACCTTCCTGTGTTGCTAATGTTTCTCCTTTAAGTATCACAATGATCCCGTAATTTACATTGATAAAGTTTTCTAGGACGACTTGTTGTAGATTAGCGTGCATTTGTTTGAAAAACTCGACATTCCATGGACCCACTGCATCGATAATAATAATATTATTATCGAGTGTGAATTGGCATTGGCCGTGCGAAGCAAATTTTTGAATCAATGAAATCTACCTATTTTATCTAATGATAATTAATCGAGAAGCTGGGTTTTATAATCATTTATCATTAAGCATAATATATAAGATTAATTTAATAAAGTTAATGTAATAACGTAATGATTAATTGTTATTTTCTCATTGAAATCATCAACTTTTTTTTATAAAAAACTCAGTCTATCTAGGTAGCTGAATTTAAAAATAGATACCAATAATAAGTGTTACTTTACTATTTTAGTTTTATTGCCTTTAAGTCGAAGGTATTGGTAAATAACCTTGGATCTTCAATCTTATCTAGCATCGAAAATTCGGGTAAACAATCATCATCAACGTAGTCAGCAAAATCGCCAGTGGGATCAAAAACTAAAATATCTAACGCTAATCGATCAAGTCCATACAAACCACGGTGGATCATATCGGCCGAAAAAACTAATAAATCACCGGCCGCTAACTTTATTTCTTTACCGGTAGAAAGGTTTTCGCTACTCACTCTGCCCTTTTCTTCTTGTCGAACATTAAATTCTTCTTCGTTATCCCAGCGTTTATGTGTTCCGGGCACTAATTCCATACCGCGCTCATCAAATAATGGCACACGTAAGTGAACAACTTGTGTCTCTTGAATGGCTTTTTTCTGTTCTTCAACCTCGTGATCATATTGGCAATCTCGATGCCAAAAATCTTTTTGTGCTGGATTAACGGGATTAAAAAACAATTGAGTATTCATAAAGGCTGGCTTTGCCGCTATAACCGACTCGACAACAGCCATTATTTTTTTTGAACTAATAAAGTTGAAAAGCTTAACGCGATCGTCAAATGCTAAGTACTGACTGCCGGTGATCAAAGAAGAGTTGAACGCTTCTTCTTGATAAAATTTTGCGTGATCTTTTTTCCAAAGATCGTGAAATTTCAATACCACTTGTCTTAGGGCTGAAATTTCAGTGTCATTAAAGTAATTTCTAATAACAAAGTAACCTTGGGCATCATAATGCCCCTGCAACTGACTTTGATTTTCTAACATTAACGGCTTTTACCTTGGCTTGACTGTTTAAAATTATATTTTGATGATTGATTAACGCTCATACTTCATCCACAGTTTGTAATAAACCGCATTACACTTAGCATTATCATCCATAATGCCATCTCTATCACAATCGGAACCCGTCAAAGATTTAACAACATCAGTGCCATATTCGGCGATATCTTCTGGCTCAGGTCTAACTTCAATGGTTACTTTCGGAGAATGTTCGATGAAATCGCCAACGTCTTTGTATCGTGAGAATTTTTCTTTTGAAATAATATCACCGATATCAACTTTTTTCGCTTCGAAAGCGTAGAAATTTTTTGCACTAAACAACAAGAGTACAACAATAAAGGCAGCTATAAATTTCATCAAATATGCCTAAAAGTTATTAAAATTAACATGTTGATTGACCTAAAAAGGCCACGCTATTATTTAACGCAAGTATTATAAAACACAATGTCACCGTTGTACCTTAGTGAAATTTATTAATCGTTAATAATTTCACTAATAGTTGGTTTAATTGAACATTTTTTTTCAAAAAAATAAAAACCAAAAACAATAATCCATTGAATTAAAACAACTTATTTTTGGCGTAAACTTTGCTAAATAGATAACATCTTAATGTCGAAGGGAAATACAATGTTATTGGATATTCAATCACTTAGCCATCAATACCAAACTGGCAAGCACACACAACTAGCAATCAAATTATTATCACTACAAGTTAGACCAGGGATTTTAGGCTTACTAGGCGCTAATGGCGCAGAAAAATCTAGCTTAATGCGTATTCTTGCTACGATAACAAAACCTAGCCAAGGAAAAATTTTATGGCAAGGACAAAACATTGTTAAATCACCACAGTTATTGCGTAACGAACTCGGTTACCTGCCTGAATATTTTGGCGTCTATGACCAATTGTCGGCTATTGAATTTTTGTAATACATGGCCGGCTTAAAAGGGTTAAATCAATCTTTAGCAACTCAAAGAATCGAGGATTTACTTGCTAAGCTCAACCTTACCCATGCTGCTCATATGCCATTGAAAGGTTATTCGGGGGGATGAAACAGCGCATTGGCATTGCACAGGCTTTACTTAATGACCCGAAATTATTGATTATTGATGAACCAACTGTGGGTCTAGATCCACAAGAACGTGCCAATTTTCGCCAGTTATTAACTGAATTAGCCGATGACCGTTGCATTATTTTATCAACTCACATAGTCGCAGATGTTGAATCTATTGCTGACCAAATTGCGATTATGCAAACTGGGCAATTAATTCAATCAGCAACTCCAAAGGCACTACAAGAAAAAGTTGCCGATAAATGCTGGCATCTCACCACTAACTTGAATGAATTAAAACAAATTCAGCACGATTTTATTGTCAGCCACAGTGTGCGAAAAGACAACAAGGTCGAGTTAAATATTGTCGCTGAACACTGCCCTGATGCGCGAGCAATACCAAGAGCGCCAATATTAGAAGATGCGTATCTCTACTTTACCAGTAATAAGCGTGCTCGAACGGTTCTTGCGAGGGCATGTTAATGAATCAATTATGGCAATGTAGGGTCGCTGATTTTAAACAACGAACTCGCCAGCAAAGCTTTGTGGTTACTTTACTGGCGATGTCGGTATTAACCTTACTTTTTTTCCCTTCACTCGATGCTCAATATCAAACACTTATTATCAATGGCTATAGAGGTCTTTATAACAGTGCCTGGTTAGGTGTTTGTTTGGCGATGTTGAATGTTTTATTTTTACCTATTATTTGTTTTTATCTGATTAAGAATGGCCTTGAATTAGATCGAAAATCGATGACCTGCGAACTTATTGCCGCCACTCCTATGAGTAAGTTATCTTTTATATTCGCCAAATGGTGCACCAATGTTTTAATTTTGTTTACTATCGTATTGGTTATGCTGATCAGTTGTATTTTACTGCAACTTTATTATGGGGAAAATTATCAGATAGACCTTTGGGCGTTAGCTTGGCCCCAATTAGTCTTTGTTCTACCGGTGTTATTAGTTGTTGCTTTAGTGGCGATAATGTTTGAATCAATAAAATGGCTTAAGGGTGGCTTTGGCAATGTTGTTTATTTTTTCTTGTGGACCGGCTCTATTGTTCAAACCATTGAAAGCGTTTCAGGAGTTGGCGCAATACTTTCTGCTATAGAAACCGAGGTTGCAGAACGTTTTCCGCCACAAGCAGGCTCAACACATATTGGCGTAACGGTTGTTGATGAAGAAAATGCAGTAAACACTTTTCTTTGGCAAGGAATAGAGCCAACAGCACAGTATTTATCGAGTATTCTGCCGTTACTGATCATTTGCTTAAGCTGTTTTATTATTGCAGTAACCTTTTTTGATCGTTTTAGTCGAAACCCCGTACCTGAAACCAAACAAACCTCATGGCTAATAAACACCTTAACCCGTCAAGTGTTCAATCGACTCGATGTGCTATTTACCATGCTAACCAAGCACTTTGCTTTTACTCGCTTATTACGTTTAGAACTCAAATTATTATTAAAAAGCCATTCGATTTACTGGCTGTTAGGTCTTTTAACGTTAAATATTATTCAACTATTTATCAGTCAGCAATTACTGGTTAGCATATTTTTACCGCTGTCATGGTTATGGTGTGTTTTAGTGCTTTCACAGTTCGGCCAAGAAGAAAAACAAGCAAATACGGTTGAGTTAGTCACCTACAGTAAAAAGTCAGCGCTATTGCAAAGTTTAGCGAGCTACTCTGCTGCATGGATATTATTAGCATTGGCCATTTTGGGTAGTGTACTTAGATTTGCGGCGATAGCCGAGTGGCTGTTAATCATACAATTAATTATAGCCATTTCATTTACCGTATCCCTTGCTTATTTTTGTGAGGTATTGACCGGCACAAAGCGAATGTTTGAAGTGCTATGCCCGGCAATTTGGTATATAGGACCTATTCAAGCAGCACTATATCTAGACTTTTTGGCGTTAATAGCACCATAAGTTGGCAAACGGGCATGCCTTATTATTATGCTGCTCTCGCAATTGGCTTAATGTTGTTAACAGTACGCGCTAAAAGTAGCCGTTAATTTATTAACGGTTGTTTACACTAAGATATCGATTTAAAAAGGATAACGATTGAACTCATCAGCCGTTAGCCTTAACATTCAATTATTGCTTCACAGTCTATTTAAATAAAGACCGATTGAACCATGCTTATTTAAGCTAATTTTCCTCAAAAATATCGACTTAATAATCCAGGGAGCCTTTTGTGCCATCTTCTTTTACCAGTAAACTGCCTAATCTAGACACCAGTATTTTCACAGAAATGTCGATGATGGCAAATCAATATCAGGCAATTAATTTGTCGCAAGGTTTTCCTGAATTTGATACACCAGAATTTTTAAAAGATAAAATAAACTTAGCCATTAGTGAAGGTAAAAATCAATATTCACCCTCAAACGGTTTACCTGAGTTATTAACGCAAGTTGCCGCTATGGTGCATCGACAGTATCAAACAGATTTAACCACTGCGCAAAAACTGAATGGGCTAAAAAACGTTACAATAACCTCGGGGGCTACCGAAGCACTATGGGTTGCAATACAAGTGCTGGTTCGTCCAAATGATGAAGTGATTATTTTTGATCCCGCTTATGACTCTTATGAGACAGCCGTTGAACTTGCTGGTGGAGTTTGTCGCCATGTCGCACTAGATGCGCCTAACTATGCAATAAACTGGTCGTTAGTTGAGCAAACCATTAATGAAAATACACGTGCCATTATTATCAACAGCCCACACAACCCAACGGGATCAATACTCAGTGCTGCAGATCTTACTAGCTTACAAGCTTTGATTGAGAAATATGATTTATATGTAATAAGCGATGAAGTATACGAACACATGACGTTTGACGGCTTACGTCATGAAAGTATTTTACGTTACCCTGATTTGTTTAAACGCGCCTTTGTCGTCTCTAGTTTTGGTAAAACCTTTCATTGCACCGGCTGGAAAATGGGTTATTGCGCCGCACCTGATGCGCTTACGGTCGAGTTTAGAAAAATTCATCAGTATGTTACCTTTTGCTCATTTACCCCGGCACAAATAGCTATAGCGCAAATGCTAAAACAGCATCCCGAGCATATCACCGAGTTATCAAATTTCTATCAGCAAAAAAGAGACTTACTGATCAATGCACTAAAAGACTCTCGCTTTAAGATGCTACCGTCAAAAGGTACTTATTTTTTATTGCTTGATTACTCTGCAATCTCAGCGCTAAATGATCGTGAATTTTGTCAGTGGTTAACCCAAGAAGTCGGTGTTGCTGCCATTCCGTTAAGTCCCCTGTATCCCGCTGAAAAAAGGGAGTCTTATCATCAAAATAATAAAGTAATCAGACTTTGTTTCGCAAAAAATGACGATACTCTACTTAAAGCCGCAGGAATATTATGTCAACTTTAACCATAGCCGCAGTGCAGTTCGATATTAGTTGGTTAGACAAACAAAGCAATTTTGATCGTTTAGAGCAACTTTTCAAAGATCACTTTACTGACCATGCTGCCGTCGATTTATTATTGCTACCAGAAACATTTTCAACTGGTTTTTGTATTAATAGAAAAGATGTGCAAGAGCCAGAAGATGGTGGCTCTGCTCTACATTGGTTAAAGAAAATAGCAAAGCAATATAACTGTGTAGTGGCTGGCACGGTTTTAGTGAGCCAAAATGATAAAAAAGTGAATCGTTTTTATTGGGTCTTTGCTGATGGTCGGGTTGAACATTATGACAAGCGCCATTTATTTCGTTTAGGCAAAGAGCAAGACTTTGTTGAGCAAGGCCAGCACAGAAAAATAATCAACATTAGGGGTATAAAAATACTGCCTTTGGTTTGTTATGATTTGCGCTTTCCTGTTTGGTCGAGAAACCGCCAAGATTATGATCTTATGGTCAACGTTGCTAATTGGCCTGCTCCACGTCGTCTTATATGGGATACCTTATTAAAAGCCCGAGCGATGGAAAATCAAAGTTTTGTGGTCGGAGTTAATCGTATCGGACCAGACGGTAACGATATGCCTCACTCTGGTGGCACAACTGTCATTAATTTTGATGGTGAGAACATACTTTCTGCCACAGATCACCAACAACAAATCATCACAACCCAACTCGACTTCAGTAAGCTTGATAAATTTAAAAATCAATTCCCCGCCTTTTTAGATGCAGATAAATTTGAGTTGTATTAAAAACCAGCCAATTTATTCTCGTAAGCCAAAGCCGTTTATTGTTATAAACAAGACAAACCTAAAACAAGATTATAAGTGGTTAAGTTGTTTTAGGTTTTTATACATTTTGAGCATCTAACCTGAATTACTAGCAAACCAGCTCATTTAATTCACTTTTCTTTGAATTCATTGAAAAAAATATATACTCTTTATGGCTAATTAAAGTTCGCCTATAAAACATATTCTAATAATTAAGCGTTTTTATAACTGGAGCATATAAGTAAATGAAGCGACTACTCGCGTTATTCCTCATCTCTGGCAGTTGTCTTGGTCAAGACTATATTAACCAATACACCAGCCACGCAGAAATGTTAAAACAATTAAAAAAACTGGGTGTTCAAACTCAGCAAATTGGTACTTCACGATCAGGAAAGTCGATAATAGTGGCTCAATTTGGTGATAAAAGCTCACCAGCAATTTTGGTTACTGGCAACGTTGATGGCGATTATTTAGTCGGTACTGAACTTGCGATGCGCCTAATCGAGGATCTAAAATCAGGTAAAGTCACCCGAAATGGTAAAAGTATATTTGTCGTACCTATGCCAAACCCTGATGCCACAAGTTTTATACTGGGTAAAAATGGTTATTCAACGAGCTTTAATGACTTAAAAACAGATGACGATAACGACCTAAAAATTAATGAAGATGGTCCTAATGATCTTAACAACGATGGTTTTATTTCTCAGTTAAGGATCTCAGACAGTTCTGGCCTATATAAAGCTAGTGAACAAGATGCTAGTTTATTAGTAAAAGTTGATCGCCTTAAAAACGAAGCAGGTCAATACCGTTTACTCAATGAAGGAAAAGATGACGACGGTGATGGTAAATTAGATGAAGATGGCTATGGCGGAACAGCAATAAATAAAAACTTTACTTATAACTATGACTATTTTGGTATTGGCTCTGGTATTAATCAAGCATCTGAACCTGAAACGCGTGCCTTAATAGATTTTGTTATCGATCATCAAAATATTTTAATGACCGTTAATTTTTCTAAATACGACAACCTCCATGAAAACTGGTCGGCTAATAAAGTACTGGTAAGTGAATATAAACGTCCACTGGAAGCCTTTGATAAAATGCCTAAAGAAGATGTTGACGGTTATAAATTATTTACTCACCTATGGCAGCAAGATCATAAAGACTGGCAGGTAAAAGCAGAAAACCGTGGTCAAGGTACTTTTCACGACTGGGCCTATTTTCACGGGGGTCGTTGGTCAATAGCCACCAACGGCTGGAATTTTAAGCAAATAACCATTGCCCAATCAGCTGACGTAGAAAAAAATAAAGAGGCTGATGTTGAAAATAACAAAAACGCTTCTGCAAGCGAAGATACCAAAGAAGCTCGTTTGGTAACTAACGCCAAGGAAAAAAATCTGCAAGGAGCGATTATACCGTGGACAAAAATTTCACACCCAGACTTTGTAGATGAAAAGGTAGAAGTGGGTGGTTTTCGACTTGCCTATTTAAATAATCCTGATGTTGGCGTATTTGCTGAAACTAAAAGTTCGGAATATATTACTTCGCTAACCACACTTTTTCCTGAGCTTAACGTGAGCCAGAGCGTAAAAAAAATAGGTAAAGATCTTTACCGAGTGACCTTAAAAATAAAAAACATCGGCAAACTTCCAACACAAAGCGCCATGGGTAAACTCACCCGTTGGATGCTTCCCGTAAGAGTTCAGTGGAATTTACCCAAAGAACAATTTATTGGTGGTAGCAAGCGAACATTATTAGCGCCTATTGCCGCTCATGGCGATCAACAAGAAATCAAGTGGCTAATCAATACCAAAGGCTTCAATGATGCCTCATTTGAAGTATCTTCACCTGTCATCGATGCGGTGACACAAACCGTTAATTTTGGAGCTTAATCATGAAAAAACTATTGCTCATCTGCATTTTAACGGCCACAGCTTTGTTAACTATAACGGCACAAGCCGCAGACAAACTCACTGGATTACAGGCATTAGGTGCGCCTTTAGACCCAAAGGTAGATATACGCTGGAATCGTTTTTATGACTCAGAAAGTACTATAACGATACTCAAAAAAATAAATAAAGCTTACCCTAAACTTACTCGACTAGAATCTATTGGTCAGTCTTACGAAGGTCGTGATATTTTTGTTATTAAAATTACCAATTATAACAACGGTGATGATACGACAAAACCGGCGATGTATATTGATGGCAATATTCATTCTAATGAGATTCAAGGTACAGAGGTTTCTCTTTATACCGCTTGGTATTTAACTGAGAGCTACGGAAAAGTAAAGTGGATCACCGATCTACTTAACGATAAAGCTTTCTATATTGTCCCTACAATTAATCCTGACGGGCGTGACTGGTTTATGAAGCAGGCTAATACTGCGCACTCTCCTCGTTCGGGCATGGTACCTACTGACAACGATCTTGACGGTGAAATCGATGAAGATGGTCCAGAAGATCTCAATAATGATGGCCACATTACTCGCATGCGCATTAAAGATAAGGTACGTGGTACTCACAAAGAAGACGAAAAATACCCAGGTTTAATGGTACCTGTTGAAGAAGGTCAAACTGGCGATTACCGCATGTTAGGAGCTGAAGGATACGACAATGATGGTGACGGTCTTGTCAACGAAGATGGTAAAGGGGTTTACGAATATGATCCTAATCGTGATTGGGCCCATGAATGGGAGCCAGCTTATATTCAAAGAGGTGCACGCCGTTATCCTTTTTCATTAAAAGAAACCAGTGCAGTGGCTAAATTTGTTAAAGCTCATCGTAATATTGCTGCCGCGCAAAGTTACCATAATACCGGTGGTATGATTTTACGTGGTCCGGGTAAAGCCAATAACAAATATACCCGTTCTGATATTAGCGTCTATGATTTTATCGCCAACCAAGGTGAGCAAATACTACCCAATTATCGCTACCTCGTCGCTTGGAAAGATCTTTATCAAGTCTACGGTGGAGAATTTGATTGGTTTTATGGCAACAACGGTATTATGGCATTTACGAATGAACTTTGGACATCGGCTAATATGTTTCGCCCAAACGATAAAACAAGCGATAAATTAGGCAATCAAAATCACAATTTCAACAAGCATATTTTATTTGGTGATGCTTTTGTTCCTTGGACTAAAGTAAAGCATCCAATTTATGGCGATATAGAAGTTGGCGGTTTTAAGAAGAATTTTGGTAGAACGCCACCTTCTTTCCTATTAGAAGAAGAAGCACACCGAAATATGGCCTTTACCTTATTTCACGCTTACCATATGCCACAGTTAGAAGTAACTCGTTCATCAACGCGCAAGCTCAGTAATGGTTTGTATGAAATAACGGTTAATATTGCTAATGAGCGAGCAATTCCGACAAGATTATCACAAGACATTAATAATAATTTGTCGTTTGAAGACCGCATATCGATTCTCTCTGATGACTTTTCAATATTAAGTGGGTTAACCGTTATTAGCGAAGGTGCCAACACACATACTGACCACGACTTAAACCCAGCAATGATTAAGGTCGCCACGCTTGCGGGTCACTCAACAACCATAGTGAAATGGATTGTCGATGGCAAAGGGACTTATAAAGTGACAGTAGACTCAGAAAAAGGCGGCAAGCACAGTAAAATGTTTAAGTTTTAACAAAGAATATAAAGGTAATATTCTGCTAATAACATAGTAATGTAAAACCGGCCTCTGTCGGTTTTTTATTAGCCGTTATTTAACACTTCTCCCCTCTAGTGAAGTGCTAAAAATATTATAATACGCCTTACATACGAAACAGCATTGTGGCATCAAAGCTTAGTCATCTTAAGCTGCTGACTTAATGATTGATCAGTTAATAAAAATTATTATTTCTTAGTCGTTAATACCTAATAATATTTGATAACTTAGTATATTTTCAAAAAATTAAAATAAAATAAGAAGTCTTTTATGAATAATATGAAAAACATCATCACCAGTCTTTTGTTAATCATGGTACTGGCCGCATGTTGTGGAATAGATCCCGCATTAAATACTATTGATAGATTTATTACTAAACAAGCGGTTGATAAAACAAACCCTGCTTGGAAAACAACGTTAAGTAGACCGCCATTACTGAACTTTACCCAAGGAAGAGATTACTTTTGGGAGCTGCAAACAAACCAAGGTAACCTGACCATCAAGCTATTCACAGACTCTGCACCTATGCATGCTTCTAGTACTATTTACTTAACTAAATTGGGTTTCTATGATGAGCTAAGTTTTCATCGTGTTATTCCTGGCTTTATGGCGCAAGGTGGCGATCCATTGGGTAATGGCACGGGCAACCCAGGTTATAAATACGATGGCGAATTTAATAGTGACATAGGCCACAGTGAACCGGGTATGTTAAGTATGGCAAATTCAGGCCCAAGCACTGATGGCAGTCAATTTTTCATTACTTTTAACGCGACACCTCATTTAGACGGTAATCATACTGTTTTTGGTAAAGTAGTAACTGATATAGAAGATAGCTTAACTAAAATTGAAGCCTTAGGTAGCCAAAGAGGTAAAACTAGAGAAGCGGTCAACATCATTAAAGCGTCAATCCGTATTGCCGACAAAGAATAACTTAATATTAATTATTGCTGATCACATCAGATTGACCCGTAAGTAATAATCGCTTATTGGTGTTATCGGCAGATCAAAAAATTAATGTTCAAGATATGCATCTACGCTTAAAAGCCATGAATAAAACAGTCTTCACCTTGATATAAGTAAACATTATTATGTCTCAAGAAAAATAACTCACCTTTACTAAATTGCTATTATTTATTAACAAATTAAGATAGCCATCAACGTCTCTTTCTGGCCATTTATTGTTCTACATCATATTTTTATTAAAGTTGAGTACTATAATATTTTTTACAATGTATTAACTTAAAGAAAGGTCATTAATGAAAGCAGCTGTTATTCATCAATTCAAAGACAAGCTCGAAATTAAACAACTTGATAAGCCTACAATTTCGAGTCATGAAGTTTTAGTAAAGGTTCATGCTTGTGGTGTATGTCATACCGACTTACATGCGTGTCATGGTGACTGGCCAGTAAAACCTAAGATGCCACTTGTTCCAGGCCATGAAGGTGTTGGAGAAATCGTTGAAGTAGGCGAGCAAGTTAAGCACTTTAATCTTGGTGACCGTTTAGGTATTCCATGGTTATATAGTGCTTGTGGATATTGTGATTACTGCTTATCTGGTAATGAAAACCTCTGTTTGTTACAGCAAAATGCAGGGTACTCTGTTGATGGGAGTTATGCTGAATACTGTAAAGCAGATGGCAACTATGTTGTAAAAATACCAGACGAGATTAGCTATGTAGATGCTGCCCCCTTGTTTTGCGCAGGTGTTACAACTTATAAAGCATTAAAAGTATCTACGGCTAAACCAGGTGAATGGGTAGCTATTTTTGGTATTGATGGCTTAGGGCATTTAGCTGTGCAATATGCTGTAGCAATGGGCTTAAATGTCATCGCTATTGATACTGGCACTGAAAAATTGAAATTGGCTAAAGATTTGGGGGCCTCTTTTTGTTTAGATTTCAAGTCTGATGATGTTGTAGCAAGAGTTTTAGCTGAAACAGGCGGCGTTCATGCCAGTATTTGTACCGCTGTTAGTAAAAGTGGCTTTGAACAAAGTTACCAAGTTATTCGTCGTGGGGGTAAGTGTGTACTAGTTGGCTTACCCGCCGAAGATATGCCGTTACCTATATTTGATACTGTTTTAAATGGTGTTAGCGTTGTCGGCTCTATTGTGGATACGCGTAAAGATTTAGTTGAATGCTTAGATTTTGCCGCTAGAGGAAAAGTTAAAGCGATCACCATTGAAAAGTCACTAGAAGATATTAATGATATCTTTGAAGATATGATCAACGGCGAAATTACCGGTCGAGTGGTTATGAAGTTTTAATCATTTCTATCTAGCTATTGGCATTTGCAACTAACGCTGCGATATCTTTGGTAACTTGAGTTGGAAAATTACAATCACCGTTTATTAGCCCAATAACAGATATATCTAAACTCGATGCATAAAGCACAATTAATCGTTATTAATAAATAAAAAACCGGCAGATGCCGGTTTTTTATTTTTAACTACATGCGTTATTCTTATTTAGTTATTTATAATCTTCAATAAGATAATAACGAATATTTATTAAAGTGAGTGTAAACGCAATTTATTGAAAAACCTCATTTATTGCAATCACTTCAACATTTTTAGACGGCAGTGTTAGCTTGTAACTTTCAATGATTTTATCGGTCGCTAAAAGCTCTGCTGGCTTATCACTGTTATATGTTAACGGTGATACTTGTTCAGACAACAAACGTTGCTTCATGTCTTTACCATCGCCTGAAATGAAAACATAATGAATATCATCTGTTTGTAAATTTTCTTTGATAACACGATTAACATCATCTAATGATAGTTTTGCAAATTGATCGCGAACGTACTTAACAAACTCTTCTGTTTGATAAAACCCACTATCAAGTGCATAACCTAACTGTTGATCTTGGCTGGCCACTAATTGCGGTGCATAGTTCGTTAAGTAATTACGTGTTGCTTGAAAGTCTTTTTCGCTCATGCCTTTTTCAATCAAGTTGTCCAATTCATACAAAGCGGCACGCGTTGCGAAATGAGCATCATTATTTGAACGTAAAGGACGTAACCACACTTGAAAAATTTGACTAGAACGACCTAAATTTGCATCAGGTTTAGTTTGGTACATCCCTCGTGGAAAATATTCAATATAAGAATAATCTCCATAGTTCATGCCACGCGCTTGACGAATTTGTTGATACAAGTAGCTGTTAGAACTACGATGTTCACCAAAGTATGAACGCACTAACCAAAGTGCCGCCCAGTCTTTATCACTGCGTATAGTATCAATGGGAAAACCAAAAGATACCGCTGTTGATTGCGCACTTTTTTCTATAATTGTCGCATGATGACCTTTTAAAACGGGTGCTTTAGCAATTGTTAAGCGCTTTTCATCACCGACGGGTAAAGTCGCTAAATCTGTCATTAATTGTGCTTTTAAAGCACTAGGCATAGCGCCAGTTATACCTAAGTTTAATTTTGCTTGGGAAAGTTGGGTGTTGTAGAACGCTTTAACATCTTCAAGAGTAATAGCGGCTAAGTCAGACAAATCACCACTATTGTAGTTTTCGTAAACATGCCCTTGATAAAGTTCGCTATAAAGCACCTCTTTACCTAATTCTTCATCATTAGAAGATTTAAGACCTGATTTAATACCATCAACAAGCTCTTTTTTCAGACGCTTAAAATCGTCTTCACGCCATCCTGGATTTAATAATTGATCGCTAATAAGTTCGTACCACTGAGTAGCATTATCTTTATGCACCCGACCAGTAAATGACATCATTTCTTTATCAAGCTGCGACGAAAAACGTCCAGCTAAAGGGTATAAACCTTTCTTAATATCTTGATAGCTTTTTGTTGCCGAGCCGCCTTGAGTTAACATACGAGCGGTTAAAGCCGCTACTCCTTTTTTACCGGCTGGATCCGCTGCAGCACCGGTATAAAATAAGAAGTTAACATCAATCAACGGTGAGTCATTGGTCTTATCTAATACCGCAAACTGTGGAGTACTCGGCTGCGAATTTTTCATGACTATTTTTGCAACGGCGCCATTTAAGTCAACTTCTTTTTCAAAGTCGGCAATCTCATCTAATGCTGATAAAGTCACTGTTGTGCGATTTTCATCAATAAAGTATTCATTAGCAATACGTTGAATATCTTCAGCTGTAATATTGTCAAAGCTATTATAGAGGTGATTAATCGTTTCGGGATCGCGGTCAAAATGCATATAACTCGCCAATGTTGAAGCGATAGACTCTGATGAATCTAAACTATTAACAAAACTATATTTTAAGTTAGACTTTAAGTTATCAAGTTTTTCTGAAGAAACGAGCTCAGTTCTTACTTGTGCGTAAGTACGGTTTACTGCATCACGAACCGTTGCTAGGTCTTTTTCATCATTCACTTTGATAAATACGTGACGTAAGCCAGCATCTTTTGTTTCAGGGTTGTAGTTAAACATTTGGCTAGCCAACTGCTTATCAACAACGAGTTCTTGATACAATGCTGAGTTATTGGAAAAATACAATTCAGAAATTAAATCTAAAGCCGCGCGATCTTTTTTCTTGGGTTGCCAATCAGCACCTTTATAAGAAACGAGTAACCAGTGACCCGGTAAGCCATCGAATTTTTCATGAACATATTTCGCAGCTTCCTGTTTTGGCTCAGGTGCTATAGTGCTAACAAAATCACCTTTTTGCCAATTTCCCCAATGCTTCTCGACCATGGCCATTGTTGCTTCTGGTTCAACATCACCGACAATTACTAAAGAAACGTATTCTGGCTTATAAAATTGTTTAAAGAACTGTTCACCATATGCAACTTGATCAGGCATTGCTTCTACATCTTCAAAGAAGCCCATAGTGGTATGCTTATAAGTATGAGTATCGAATGCTTCTTTTCGCACCGCCGCTAACAACTTTCGAGTTGGACTAGCATTATTTTTTAAATACTCACCTTTTACCGTTAAGGCTTCTGTTTTAAATTGTGCTTCGGTGTACTTTAGGTTTTTAAAGTGATCAGCTTGAATCTCTAATACTTTATCTAAATGATCTTTAGAAAAATCTAAATGATAATTAGTGTAATCGTTGGTGGTGTAAGCACCGTTATCAACACCGGCATTCTTAAATAGATCGGCATAAACAGCTTGCGGAAATTTTTCTGAACCTTTAAACATCATATGTTCAAAGAAGTGGGCAAAGCCTGTTTTACCTACTTCATTTTCATCACGAGAACCTACAGACACGGGGATTTGTACTGAAACAAGATCTGGATAGTCTGTTTTTACCACTAAGACACGTAAACCATTAGCCAACTCTTTGAACAAGTATTTTTGGCTAAAGACTTTGTTTGCGCTCTCTTGGCTTGATTGCTGTGACATATTATTGCCAGAGTCGCTACTGGTTGCCATACAGGCGGATAACGTTAAACTTGCAGCTATGACAGCCGCTAAATATTTCTTTTTCATCATAGTTCCCTTTATTTTTATTGATGTATTTTATGTAACTCTGAGAATTTTTTCATTAAATTTTTCAGGATAAGCCGCTACATCATGTAACAAAATAAGTACGGGTTATAAATAAAGGAATAAAATGGGAAGGCAATTATTTTATGTTTGGGCTGTTTATGTTTAATTGGCGTTTTTTTGCGTATTCTTACTGTAAAGATAGTACTAACAAAAAAGTGCCAACCTTATTTTTGTAGCGCATAATTATTATAAATAACTATCTAAATAATCACACCCATAATAACCACAAATAATAATGATAAGCCATTGCTTGTCTTTTTAGCTTATGACAATATCTTTTGATAAGGTAAAGCGAGTTTATATAGTCCTTTATGCAACTACTTTCTTAAAGCATCAAATGATAACCAAGTTGAACCCACTGCTTTAAAATAGTAGTAAGGTTACGTCTTATTCATAAAAAGCGTTGTGTACTATTCAAACAGACCTGAGTGTTCGCTATACCATGTGTTCGCTGTAAACCAACATGCTCACTAAATTCACATAAATGTTCAGCAATACCGATAGCGCCTGTGAAGATAGTTTCAAAATCCGTATTAAGCTTTAGCTAACTTTCATCATTGATGTGTAACCTCGCGAGGATAGTTGCGCTAGTAGTGTCGATGGCGCCTCGTTTATCATCACCCAGGAGGCGTCCTGTTTCATCAACCAGAGTTAAGTAATCTTGTAAGCTAAAATAAATACACGCGCCAGTGGATTCTTGATGGGGTTCATTGCCCGTAAAAGGTAATAAGCAGGTCGGTTGCTCACCGGTTATAGCCGCTTTAATGCGTCGTTGAATACTGGTGAAGTCAGACTGCTCTGGGGTAACCGCAATACCTGCTCGTATAGGGTTTACATCAATATATGCTATACACGGCAGTAACGCCGCTTCATCAAGCAGTGCTTGTGATTTAAAGCGTCCTTCCCAAAAATGTCCGGTACATTGGTCTTCTCGGTTAGCTTGTCGAGCTATCGGCTCATTCAATGAGCGCATAAACCAACTGATATCAATTAAACGCTGCTTATACATCTCAACCGTACTTTTAACCGTCGCTAGTTGAAACTTATAAAGCGGTTGTCTGTTCGAATATTTTTGAGTTAATAAGGTCCATTTGAATAATTGATCCCAACGTTGTAATACTTCATCGGTTGACCAGTTTTCTATTGGCTCACTATCAACATGCAAGACGATATGTAAATGATTATGCATGACAGTATAAGCTCAGATATCTATCTAAAATACCTGAGATAATGTAAATAATCGTTTTTCAATCTATCTGCGTCGATACTCGAAACTGACACCCGTCTGCTTATCTACGCCACACAAAAAAGTCTTGCGTACCGTTCGACTGCAAATGTGATAATAAGGTGTATCCAATAAACTAATTTGTTGTGAACGAGGCTTAGGCATAACAATCACCCGACTGAATAAAGGTAACTTAAGTCTAGTTTATTGAACGAAAACTGCCTAAGTTATTATGGGTGGCCTGTTAAGAGATTTTGTGATTATTTGGTCAATGAACGTTATTCGAAAAAGCAGACATTTAAATGTTTCGTCTTGCACAGCAGCAAGCCAGTCAGAGGGAAAACAGATACCCTGACTGGCATTTACAACAACCAATAGTAATGCATTTTGGGCTATTTTACTTCAATTAACACTTCGTTGTGGCGAAACCATGGAATGGTAAAAGGACCATTGTAGGCTGCGTTAATAGGCTCACTAACTGCTGTATAGCCATTTTTCGCTATCCAGCTATTGAGAATTTGGGTTTGTGTTTCAACATTACTATCACTGAGTAGTCCACTGAACTTTATCACCACGACTTTGTAATCCTTTAGTTCTGTTATCCAGACGTCTGGGTTGGTTGGCTTAGGGGTACTTTGTATCGTAAAATCGGCAGGCATTACAAATGACATTACTTGTTGTTCTGATCGCTCTTTCATAAACACCGGAGCGGTCATAGTGATTTTGGTACCCTTAGATAATGCTTCTGATTCATCCATCAGTACAGGTGCTGTCATGGCTATTTCAGTGGCGCCTTCATTCTCACCAGTAATGTATCTGAACAGATTCCTAAAAGCACCGTTCATTCCGTCGGCTGACATGTCAGATGACACTAGCACTATCGATTCATAGTTACGCACTTCAATTTTCTGTGCCTTATCAGATTTCAATAGTGTATAAGGCGCGCTATCAACTCCACTTTCTCCAAACACGGAGCAACCGGCCAAAATCAGTGGAACAAGAAGTGTGAAAAGTAATTTCATAGAATTTCCTTGAGGTCTTATAAAACAGTGTTTCTCACTGTTTTAATTTTTTATTAAGACTAGATACGTAAAACTGGGAAATTAGTTCAATTCAATATTAAATTTTATCTTCAATAAAACCTGTTGGTTGCCGTCGATTAGTGCTGAATTACAAGAAAGCCGATATCGGCTCACTTTTCTAACCGTAATAAGTAAAAAGGCGAATCATTGCTGATCCGCCTTTTTAAATTTCATAAACTTAATTAACAGATGACAACAACAAGTTAACTAGGACACTCACTTATAATACATCCTAAAACAAACCAACAACAAAAGACTAAAAAACACTCAAAAAAAGCTCAGTCATCACTCAAAAACCCTAAAGTCGAATATTATTTATTATCATTTCAAATAAACAGGATAAATGGTGTTTTCTGGACACGAAAAACACATCAGGCTTGATGTGTTGTTAGAAAATGAGGTGAATAATGAGTACTGAATCGTTGCGCTAAAAGCTTATCACAACAACTGACATTATTTCGCCGCTTCAAGCCTTTATGCTCAGAGTAATCAGACAATACATCGCTGTGCCCCACCGCTCCATGAAAAAGCTTTCTGAAATCTTTTGTCAGGGTTAGCCAATTTTCAGGAGTGATATTTAAACGGCTAAGCAGTGCGGGTTGGTTTTTCTCAATATGACCCGCTTTATCTTCACGAAGGCAACGCCCTGTCATTTCAATTAATTCAAGGTAATCTTTAAGTTCAAACGGTAAACCTTTTGGCATTGCTTGTCGTGGGTTGCCCACAAAGGGCAGTAACATTTGGGGTTGCTTACCTTTTTTAGCTTCTTCTACTCGCGTTTTCAACTTTGAGCGACTGTCCTAGTTAATTTCTTAAAAAAACACGACGTACACAGCGAGAAATACAATGGTAATAAGGTGTGTCAGATATATTAATGAGTTGTCTTCTTGCGGTTGTCATGACAAAGTCCTTTTAAATAGCAGTCATTTATTGACTATAGTTAAGAAGCTTCTATTCTTCAACTTTAAGCGACTGTCCTAGTTAATTTCCTAGTTAATTTCTTTATCGAACGTAACTTATTTAATTGTTGTTTTGGGTGAAGCAAAAAAACTACTGTCGTTACTGCCAAATTTTCAGCTACCTTTACCATTTTTTCTATTTTTATTAGACCCTCAGTGCAACTGAGATTAGCAACGATAACAAGTAAATCTGCATGTTTCATATTATTAGCAAACAATTTAGGTTGATAATGACCAAGCTGCCAATCAACGGTTAGCAGCTCATGAGCAATATAATTAGAAATAGATCGGCTATTTTCTCCTACTGCATACCCATAAATTTTAGTTGAGACCATCTTAATCCCTTATATCGTTAGTTATGAAAGTATCTACTCACGAGGCGACAAACTTTGTCGCTATCTCCTTGTATAGTCCGTGTTAGCAATAAATAACAAAGAGATCATTACAAATAAAAAAGGCGAATCATTTCTGATTCGCATTTAAAATTTCTAGTGAGTTACCACCTAAAAAATAAATTAGTTATAAATAACAAAAAATACTTAAGATGGAACCAAACTTAACATACAAAACAGTAATAAAAACTATAGATTTAATCACTATCATTACCACTTTAATTATTTGATTTAATTACTAATTTGACCAATGGATATGAACTATTTTCCATTCTACTTGTTGCTTTTTTAGCACCATAGTCTCCATACCTTCATACTTTAGTTCTTTTCCTTTGTAAGTTCCCATAGTTTTACTGCGTGACACCGACACCGCGCTGTTACCCATAACTTTTACATTATGCTCTAATGGTTCACTCTTCATAGCAGCAAGGTATTTCATATCTGAAAACATATGATGGTGAGCGTATTCATCGGCTGAGCGTTCCACTCCACCACCTTCAAAGATTAAAACATTATCTGCCAGTAGCTTCCTCGCTGTAGTTTGATCAACGGTTTTCAGCACTAGATGGAATTGCATAACCACTTTTCCGGCAGGTGAATCAACACCGATAAACATTTCAGTTTTTTGACCAGAATGATGTTCATTATCTTTCGCAATACTTACATTTCCTCAAAACACTAAGACTAAACAGACAATCAACATGGGTATTTTAATTTTTATCATCACTTATCCCTTTTTCTTAAATTTAATTAGACATTAATCTATCGCGGTAAGTATTTGGTATTGCTCTGGTGTCAAAGTCGGTAATCGTTTTATAAAAGCAACCATTGCCCATATACGTTCATCGTCGTGGGTTTTACCCCATGCTGGCATGCCTGATGCCTTAATTCCATGCTTAATCACCCAAAAACTCTTACGATCAGCTTGTGCTGCATCGACGTGTTCTTGCCCTTCATGACTTTCAGGAAAAAGTGATAAGTTAGGTGGTGCGGGATATAAGCCTACGCTCATATCACTCTCACGCTGACCAGGCTTTAAATGGCAACTAGAGCACATAAATTCGTAGTCATTGCCTCCTGTTAATAACAGTTCAGGAGCACTTAAATCAGGTACTTCAATAGCTTGAGCTGATTTTTTTATAGAGTTTTCTCTGGTTTCTTCTAAAAACCAGTAAACCAAATCACCATGTGGCTCATCAGCCGCAACATCAACTACACCTGAATACATCACCGTAGCCGCTGCACCTATACCTAATACAGCAAATAGTAATAATGATTTAATAATTTTCATATGCTTTCCTTTAAGCAAAAAGCCACCTAACACAGACGCTAAGTGGCTATTTTAGTTAATTAATGGTTATGTTCGTTATCACCATCTTTCTTTTTTTGCTCAGTTTTTTTCATTTTACTGTGATCCATCATTTTACTGTGATCCATTTTATCTTTTGACTTCTCAGCCTGCTTCATACATTTTTTCATCATAGCGATAGCGACAGGATCTTTCATATCCATCTTGCTGTGATCCATTTTGCTACAATCAGCCTTTTCAGCCTTTTTGACATGCAATTTAGGATCATGTGCAGTAGCTGCCATTGATAAAGTGATGGCTGGTATTAACACCAAAGCTATTTTTGTTAAAGTTTTCATGGTTTACTCCTAGTTTAATAAATTATTAAGGTTTATTGTGTAAATTCATCAAATGCAATATTGCTTGCATCTACATTCTTTGTTTTCAGTAAATCAATGGTTGTACTCATCATGTCTGGTGGTCCACACAAATAAAATTCAACATTATTTATTTGACTGATACCTTCAATTTGTAATTTTAAAAGCTCTTGAACATAGCCTTTTGCTCCCGTCCATTCAGCCGATGGTTGCGATAACACCGGAAAATAATTAAAGTTGGCAAATTGTTTAGCTAATTGAAAGAATTCACTTTGGTACAACAAATCATCCTCCGTTCTAGCACCATAGAAAAAGTAAATTCCTCTTTTAGTAGACTTCTCATTTATACCGCTATGTAACTGCTCTTCAATCAGAGATTTAAGCGGAGCCATACCAGAGCCAGCACCAATTAGTATCATAGTTTTATTGCTTGATGGTTTTGCATAAAAATCTTCAAAGGGTCCTACCGCTTCTATTGTCTGACCTACAGATAAGTTACATAAATAACTTGAACCGACACCAGGAAATACAATTTTGTCAGGAGCATTTTGAATTTTGATGGTAAACATCAGCTCTTCTGCACCACCGTTATTTTGACCATGACCATTAGCCAAGGAATAATTTCGACTACAGGCGTTATGCTCATATTCTAAATGTTCAATATGATGCCAGTGGGGTTTTAATGCTTCAGGTAAACGCTGCGGAATAGATACACCTTTGGCAGCAGGAATAAAAAAGCGCATATGAGCACCCGCTTTAAAAGCAAGCTTATACCCGCCAACAACTTTAAAGCGAAGCTCTTTCATAAATGGGCTAACAAATTCACTATGGGTTAATTCAAGTTGGTGCTTTTTAGCTTTTGTTGAATCCAATAAGGTGAGCTGTTCAACTTCACTTGCATCATGTTGGCATGCTAAGCGGAAGCCTTGCTGTAATTGTTCATCCGTAAAGTGAACATGATCTGCTGAAGTGACTTTAACTTTCCCATCAATACGCACTTTACACTGCCCACAAGTACCACCACCTCCACAGGTTGATGACAAAACTATATCATGATCAATCAGCCCATCAAGTATGCTTGTATTGGCAGTTACTTCAAATTCCCCCATAGCCTGCTCATTCTTGTCAAACAACGCTAAATTACGCTTTCTCCTACCAAAATTAACTTTGTATTGGCCATTAAAAATCAGTTCAATTGTCCAGATAAAACCAGTTAGGGAAAAGAAAAGAGTGAAAATAGCAAAAACAGTGATTTGAACATTATTAAAGCTTCCCTCGGTGCCATAATCCATAAAGTGCAACATAAAGAAAATATCTACAAAACGCTTATCATCATTACTATGTTTAATTATCCGGCCTGAGCCAGCATCTATGTAAACACTAGTATTAATATAATCAGCATAATTTATCTGCCAAACATGGTTTTGTTCGCGCGGTATATCGTCATAAGGCGGGGATAATTTAATGGCACTGTTAATTCTTCCCTGACCTTTATAAGAAGATTGCGCTAGCTTTGTAGCCATTACCTCATCAATAACTATGGGCTTACCTGTATAAGCATCAACAACAGAGTAATTGTTGCTAAAATGGCTATATAACCCTTTCTGATGAGTTAATAAATAATAAGGTTGTGCTAACAAAGATATTTGTTTTAATGATACTGACCGCTTAGATCTAGACAACACCAGTTGAGGCTCAACTAACCTATTAATATCTACCTGAGCTACAGCCGGGCGTTGACGAAATTGATTACCCGATGCCTTTTCATGATCCATTAGATTGAAATACAAGCCAGTACTTAACCAAATCAATAGTTGCAATCCGACCAATAACGACAACCACTTATGCAGTTTTTTAAGGAGTAACATTATTTTGCTTCTCCTGTAATTTCTTTAGCTAAATGAGCTATGTTTGTAGTATTTTTTGCTCGGTTTTTAAAAATAACAAAGTAACTTAATACTCCACCAAATATTGATGCCAATATCGAAAATAAGGTGAACCAAAACAATAGTTGATTACTCGGATCTTCATCTTCGTAATCCATCACATGCAAGCTAAACATTAAATCAAAGATACGCCAAAATTCATGTCGTTTACTGACAAGTTTCCCCGTCTGAGCTGAAACATAAATCGAAGGATTGCCAAAATCATCAAAGTTAACTCGCCAAGCGGGTAAAGCTCGACGACTCAATTCAAATGGCGGATTTTCTTGAATAATTTCAACTTTTGCCACGCCACCTTTACCACTATAATAATGTTGAGCGGCTCGGATCGCGGACACCTCATTTAACGGGGAAAGCTGCTGGCCCGTTTGAGCATCAACGAGATATTTATTATTCCCTTGCTTAAAACGATAAACAGCTTGATCAATGAAAACCTCAACTTCTATGCTTTCGGCATTGGGGTATTGCTGACGTAGTTTTGAAAACGGATAAGTAATAGTATCTGCATCAAGTTTAGTTTGGTGATTAACCACCAAACTATCACCATGAATATAGTCAATATCAAATATCACCATATAGGCTCCTGATATTGACCAGATCAAAAACTGAAGGCCCAAAAACAACATTAACCATTTATGAAATTTACGGCTAGTTTTTAGTAACTTCATATTGTTATGCCTTCTTTGCCGTACTTTTTACCGATGACGAGCGCCATAAATAATACAACGTAGGTAAAACAAGTAATGTCAAAATAACCGCACTCAACATTCCACCTACCATAGGTGCAGCAATTCTGCTCATCACTTCAGAGCCTGTACCTGTGCCATATAAAATCGGTAATAAGCCAACAATGACTGTACCTGCGGTCATCATTACTGGGCGAACACGCATGCCAGCACCATATAATACCGCCTGAAAAACATCTGCTTTTATTGTGGTAATACCTTGTTCTTGATGTTTTTTAAGCATGTCTCGATAAGATTGGTTTAAATAAACCAACATAATCACGCCAATTTCTACTGCGACACCTGCTAAGGCTATAAATCCCACCCCGACAGCAACGGAAAAACTGAAACCTTCAAGGTAAATTAACCAAATACTGCCTACCATCGCGAGCGGCAACGTCCCCATAATCATTGCGACTTCAATAACATTTCTAAAATTTAAGTACAGGAGAATAACAATGATGAATAAGGTAAGCGGTACCACGTAAGTCAGTTTTGCTTTTGCACGTTCCATGTATTCGTATTGCCCTGCCCAAGCAATAGAATACCCCGTTGGCAGTGATAACTTATCAGTAACCACTTTTTTGGCTGACTCAACATAAGTGCCAACATCAACGCCTTCAATATCAATAAATGCCCAACCATTTAAACGGGCATTTTCAGATTTTATGCCTGGAGGTCCATCTTCAACAAAAATATTGGCCACATCGCCAAGAGAAATACGCTGCCTATTAGGCGTAACAATCGGTAGTAATGATAATTGCTCAGGAGAATTTCGGTAATCTTGAGGGTAACGTAAATTCACCGGATAACGCTCTAACCCTTCAATGGTTTGAGTAACATTTATGCCGCCAATAGCGGTAGCAATAACTTGTTGTATGTCACTAATATTTAAACCATAACGAGCCGCTTTGGCCCGCTGAATATCCACATTAATGTAACGTCCTCCTGCGACACGCTCTGAATATACTGAGGCGGTGCCTGGCACATCTTGTAAGATATTTTCAAGTTGTTGACCAATATCTTGGATAACATTGAGTTTAGGTCCAGCTATTTTAATACCTACTGGCGTTTTAATCCCCGTTGCGAGCATATCAATACGTGTTTTTATTGGCATAACCCAAGCATTGGTTAACCCAGGAATGTTAACTAGCCCATCAAACTCTGCTTTTAAACTATCAGTGGTAATACCTTCTCGCCATTCACTTTGAGGCTTTAATTGGATAAATGTTTCGATCATCGTCAAAGGCGCCGGATCAGTCGCTGTTTCAGCACGCCCAACTTTCCCAAAGGCAGTTTCAACTTCTGGCACCGTTTTAATTAACTTATTAGTATGTTGCAATAATTGACGAGCTTCGCCAATAGAGATCCCTGGATAAGTAGTTGGCATATACATCAAATCGCCTTCATCAAGTGGAGGGATAAACTCACTACCAATTTTATCTAGTGGGTATAAACCAATAGCAAACACAGCTAGTGCAGCAACAAGTGTCACTTTAGGAAAATTTAACACCGCTTTTAGTGCAGGCATATACATGGCTGTGAGAAATCGATTCACGGGGTTTTTTTGTTCTGGAAGCACTTTACCACGAATAAAGTAGCCCATTAATACGGGTACTAAAGTAATCGCTAATGCCGCAGAAGCCGCCATGGCATAAGTTTTGGTATACGCTAATGGCGAGAACATTCGTCCTTCTTGTGCTTCTAAAGTAAACACAGGAATAAAACTAACGGTGATTATCATCAAGCTAAAAAATAATGCTGGACCTACTTCTGTAGCGGCATCGGCGACAATACGCCAACGATTATCCTTGCTCAGTGGAGTCCGTTCCATATGCTTGTGCATATTCTCTATCATCACAATAGCACCATCTACCATTGCGCCAATAGCAATAGCAATGCCCCCTAATGACATAATATTAGCGTTCAATCCTTGAGCATGCATCACAGCAAAGGCGGTTAAAATGCCAACAGGGATACTAAAAACAACCACTAAAGAAGAGCGTAAATGAAACAAGAAAACCAAACATACAAGCGCAACAACAATAAATTCTTCTACTAACTTATCGGCTAGGTTATCGACCGAACGTTCAATAAGGGCTGAACGGTCATAAACTGTCACAATTTCTACACCATCGGGTAAACCCGCTTTAAGCTCCTCAAGTTTTGTTTTAACGCGTGCGATCACTTCTTGTGCATTCTCTCCAAAGCGCATCACAATGATGCCGCCAACGGTTTCACCTTCACCATTAAGCTCGGCAATACCGCGACGCATTTGTGGTCCCGTACCAATGTCAGCAACATCTTTAAGCAATAAAGGGGTACCATTTTGGTTTACCCCTAAAGGTATATTTTCTAAATCGTCAACACCTTTCAAATAGCCTGTAGCTCTGACCATATATTCAGCTTCAGCCATTTCAACCACAGAGGCTCCAATCTCTTGATTTCCTTGCTTTATCGCTGTTTGGATCATTGAAAGCGGAATACCAAAAGCTCTTAACTTATCGGGGTCCACTTGTATTTGGTATTGTTTGACCATTCCGCCAAGGGCAGCAACTTCAGAAACCCCTTTTACCGCTTGTAATTCATATTTTAAAAACCAATCTTGAACACTACGTAATTGGCTCAAATCATGTTGGCCTGTTTTATCGACTAACGCGTAAAGATATACCCAGCCAACGCCTGTTGCATCAGGCCCGAGTTGAGGTCTAGCTTCTGTTGGTAGACTAGGTACTACTTGACTCAAATACTCAAGTACTCGTGACCGCGCCCAATATAAATCTGTATTTTCATCAAAGATGACATAAACATAAGAGTCACCAAAGAATGAAAAACCACGTACCGTTTCAGCACCTGGTACTGACAGCATTGCAGTTGTTAATGGATAAGTCACCTGATCTTCAACCACTTGCGGGGCTTGTCCTGGGTAACTGGTTTTAATAATTACCTGAACATCTGATAAATCAGGTAAGGCATCTATTGGGGTATTCTTTACTGCATATAGCCCCACACCGACAAGAATGGCGGTGGCTAACAATACGAAAAAACGATTACCTATAGACCAACGAATGATAGAAGCTATCATAATAATTAACTCCTATATTAGTGGTTTGAGTGGTCGACAGCATCAGCACCAGAAACAGGTACTAATGGTGAAATATCATTGATGATAAAATTGCCATCTCTAATTTCAAAGGTAAATTTAACGTCCATTCCTTGGCTAAACCCAGCCAAACTCACGCCATTATCGGTAATAAAATCTAGTGTTGCCGCAGGTCTATTCCATTTTTTAATGGCAGAACGACTAATATTAATCATTCCATGATCTATCATTAATGAATTTATCTTTCCCGTCACTGTTGCAAAAGAAGTGTTAGAGCTGGCTTCAATGCTATTATCAGTCGCGTTAATGTCAACATCATCTGGCACATGGATGTTACTCACTTGATAATCACCATTTGATGTTTTAGTTACTTCCACGTGTAAGCTAAGACCTTCTTTAAGTTGCGATAAATCTACAGAGTCTGTAGAGATGAAGTCCATTGTCATTTCTGGCCAGCCCCACTCAGGGATAGGGGCGTGTATTAACGTCAACATTTTATGATTGGCCATCACACTTTGTATTTGAGCTGAAACCCACACAGAATCAGGAACTGAATCATCTATTTTTGATTCATCATGGTTCATCCGTTTAAAATCAGATGACTTGCTTGATTCTGAATCCAATAAAAATTGCGCAGAGCTAACGATTTTTTCACCATCGCTGAGTCCTTCAAGTATCTCTACACTTTCATTATTATAACGACCCACTCTAACAATCACTGACTTAAAGCTTCCCTCACCTAAAGCGAGAACAACTCTATCTTGGGTACCAGTCCTAATAAGTGCTTCTTTAGGGATAAGTAACGCTTGTTCGTCACTCGTTTGATGAATAGTTATTTGAGCAAACATATTAGGTTTAAAGTCACCGTTTTCATTTTTAAAACGTATACGTACTTTCACTGTGCGTGTTTTTTGATTAAGTGTCGGATAGATGAAGTCCACTTGTCCTTGCCAAATTTTTCCCGGTAAATAATCCAACGTCATCGTAATCGGTGCTCCTGTCTTGACTTGTCCTGCCTGTCTTTCAAAAACTTCACCTTCAATCCAAACTTCTGATAAATCAACAATTGACATAAGGGTTGAACCAGGTTTAACAAAAAAGCCTTCACGTATCTTTAAGTTTTCGACAACACCTTTTTGAGGCGAATAAAAAGTAATGGTTTGCTGAACTTTTTTAGTTTCCTTCAACTTCTCAATAGCTGATATATGCAATTGTAATGCGGCTAATCTGTTTTCAGCAGCGCTGATTAACCTATTGTTTTTACGATCCAGTGCTAATAGTAGTTCTTCTTGAGCATTAACTAACGCAGGAGAATATATATCGTATAAAGGCTGATTCTTCTTAACAGGATCACCAACTGCCTTAACGTATAATTTTTCTATCCAACCTTCAACTCGCGGGTGAATATCAATTAACTTATCCTCATCGTAGGTAACATATCCGACTGTATTTATTTCTGTATGTAATGACTTATAGCTAGCTGTTGACGTTCTAACACCTAAGTTATTCACTACATCAGGAGAAATTCGGATGGTTCCTGGGCCTTCATCAGGTCCTTTACCACCATCATCATAAACAGGTACTAAATCCATGCCCATAGGTGATTTACCAGGCTTATCTCTTTTATAATTTGCATCCATCGGTGCAACCCAATATTGCGGTTTTTTTTCTTCAGATACCGCATTTATACCT
The DNA here is from genome assembly GCF_014077465.1 of Colwellia sp. BRX10-4. Classification (NCBI taxonomy): domain Bacteria; kingdom Pseudomonadati; phylum Pseudomonadota; class Gammaproteobacteria; order Alteromonadales; family Colwelliaceae; genus Colwellia; species Colwellia sp. BRX10-4. Next base: position 87,292 of record NZ_JACGVZ010000002.1, on the reverse strand, counting down.
TGTTTATTCCCTGAAGGAATTAACACAGTGTAGGCTCCAAAAGTTAGGATTCCCCCGATAATCATGCCCATAAAGATAGGTTTAATATTATTGCTCATTATTTTTCTCCGGCACTAGCTGCATATTGGCCGCTAGAGATATAATTCATATTATTAGTCGTCATTGCAGTCTTAATGCTGCCAATGAAAAGGTAATTTAGTTCAAGGTTTAATTTTTGCTCTTCTACATTGAGGGTTAACTCATCTATTTCTGCATTTAAAACAGCAATACGTGAGCGTACAACTTCCGCAAAATCACCATCATCATTGGTATATGCTGTGAGTGATGCTTCTGCTTGATCATGTATTTGAGGTAATAACTTCGATGTGTACAAGTTCTGTCTATTTTTGAGACGTAGCAATCTTCCTTTGGCGCTAGAATAAGAACCAAGTAATTGTCTAAGCAACAATAACTTTTCAGTTTTAATGGCTTCTGTTTTAAAAATGGCAGACTGCACTTCTTTATCTTGTCGATTTTCGGTAAATAGAGGAAGATCAAACGTCACTCCTACTGAAAACAAATCAGCTCTGCTTCTCCCCATAGGATCATCGGCTCGATATCCATAACTAGCACTTACCCCCCATTCCAGTTGATATTTTTGCTCCGCAAGCTTAATACCTGTTTTAGTTGCACTCACTTTCTTTTCAATAGCAATAACAGATGGATGGCTTGTGAAATATTGAACTAGCTCTTGTGAATTTAACCAACTTTGGCTGTGAACTAATTTATTATTAAGCAAATCTATTTGTGGGATTTGATGACTAAGCTCAATGTCATGTAAAGAAAAATCACTATATAAAGTCGTTTCTACAGAATCATTACTTGTCAAAAATTTGGTTAACCATTGAGATAACATGCCTTCAAAACGATTTTTTTGTTGGCCTAACTTTTCTAATCGGTCTTCTAATTGAGTTAGTTCAAGTTGCGCTCTAACGATATCTTGTTGACGAGTTTTTCCTAATGCCGATGAGTAACTAGCTTCTGCAATATCTGCTAGTTGTTCAAACAAAGACCTGTTTTTTTCTATTAAAGCGATACTCTGTTGCACTCGATATGCATCCAGCCATAAACTACCTACAGTGACAGCAACCTTTGCTTCTCTATCCTGACGCTGGAAGGGAAATGCTTCACTTTGAATTCGAAGTTGCTGGCTTTTAATAGTTAAGGTATCACCACGAGGGAACATTTGAGCTATTCCTATTTTAGCTTGTGTCATCCCTTCCTGACCAAAATCAAATCCATTAGTAGGTAAATTTGCTAGACCAATAGATATTTTAGGATCTGGTAATGTACTAACTGCTGTACTCATTGACTCAATAGATCTTTGTTTATGAAAATTACCCGTAAGCCAAGGATCACTCTTCTGCGCCAATTTTATTGCCATCTCGAAAGATAAAATGCTTTCAACACTTGATAGGGGTTGTTGAGCAGCAAGCGATGGAATAAATAAAAGAGCTAATATACTTACCCCACACTTTGTGCGTAATTTGCTATTAATACTTTGTTTAATCATTAGAACTGTTCCTCATATGACTGAACATTTGAATAAATTTCATAGCTTCCATCTGATTTCAAAAGAAGAACTTTATATGGTTGAAATTTATCCCCCATTTCCATACCGGGAGAGCCTAAAGGCATTGCAGGAACTGACAAGCCAATGACAGTATCATCATGCTTTTCGTTCAAGAATTGTTGAATGAATTTTGCAGGTACATGTCCTTCAAAAGCGTAACCATCTTTAGAAATAGCGGTATGACAAGAGCGATATCGTGGCTGAATCCCTCTTTTTTCTTTAATGCTTGAAATATCATTTCTGTCATGAACTTTGGATTGAAACCTATTCTCATCAATATGACTTATCCACTTCTTGCAACAGCCACAAGTCGAACTTTTATATACGTCTAGATATATAGGTTGTGCTTTAGCAGTATTCGATTCTGCTCTAACTGCATCACTATCAGAACAACTTGCGATCAATGCCACTACGAAAAATGTAGCGATGATCTTTAAACTATATTTATTTGGTAACATAATTCCCCCAATGGGATATTAATTAATTTTTTGATTGATTTTTTGATTGATTTTTTGATTAATTAGGTTATTTTTAATGTTTAGTAATGAATTTAAATAAATTCAGGGATAAAAAAAGCCTAATACAGATATTAGTTATATAAATGACCCAAATTTTGGACACACTTATTCTGTATTTAACTAAGTATTGGAGGTCTATAAAGAGATGTGGATTGTTGACTTTGTGCCAACGATAAATACGAGGGTATTTTTGAAGATAAATCTATAATTGGGTTACTGACAGCGTATTTCAATAATGTTGCAAGACTTGAATAACTACCAGTAAAACAGCTACATGCTTTTACGCAACAATCATCTTCTGATGTTTCAGAATCACGAGAAGAATCATTAGCCATTTTATGCATGCTATGATCCATCATTGACATATCTTGTGATTGCTCTTGGTCATTCATAACTTTCATACTCATCATATGATAAGACATAAGAGTAGACGCCATTGCCTGACCAACAAAGGCCAAACATACTAGCAATACTAATAATGTTTTAGGAAAATTAAAAGTCACAAGTAACCAACATAATATAATTAACTAAATATTCGCATAACAAGTGCTTTTTTACAATAAGTAAATGTTGGCGATGTAAATAAAACGACATTAATGTGTAGTAGTGTCATAAGCAAGGGAACTATTGCAACTTCAGAAAACCATTGGTTTTTAATTAATTGTCCTGCTAAATATCAAAAAATTTATTTACCTACCTTTCAAATAAAACTAAGGAGGCGTATAAAGCTAACTCCTTTAGTAGACTAAAACTTCGCTTCAGAATTTACTTTTAATACTTCGCCTGACATTGTCATCAGGAAATAAATTGTTTTATTTTCTGATTTATTGTTAGCACTAACAATATAACGGTTAGCTTCTGCTGCATGTAATTTGAAATCTTCTGAGGTCAAACTCTTCCAGCTCGGGTCTAATTTTCCAACCTTGAAACCTAAATCTTTAAAAGTCAGTTTTTGGATAGCTTTAGCTGCAATTTGTGTTGCTACTTTAGGGCTTATTTTTCCGTGGTCAGTATGCGCAAATGCTGAACTTGTGGTAAATATCAATGTAATGAATAAGGCTGCTATTCAAGTTTTCATTTCGGTGTTCCCGTTATTTTAATTAAATTCAAAGTATGTTTTTTTATCTATTACTTGAGGTGATTATTTAAGGCCATGCTTAGTGTATTCACCTTTTACAATAAGTTGAACAGTAACAGGTGCATCAGAAGTATTTTTCCAATACCAACCATGTGAACCAGCAAATGGTGCCGTAAAACTCCCTTTCATTTCACCCAGTGTTGCTATTACATAACTTTCAAAATAGCCCGTGGTGTCGCCTTCTGGTTCACCATGTAAATCAAAATACAATGCTGAACTATCTGTTATCCATTCGTATTCAAGCTTTTGGTATTGCGCCATGATAAATTTGTATTCAACACCGCGACCAGCAGGAACAATTACTTCAATGGTTTCTGTAACAACTTTTGATTTTTTGGCTACTTCTTGTGAAGAGAGTGGAGTGGACGTTTCGGCCTTTACGTTGTGAAAAACGGTTAGCCCAAGTTTATGTCCTATCCCTGTGGGATCGATGTTGTATTCCGCAGGTAATATAATGGTTAAAAGTGTAATTGCTGCAAATACTAAGCTGAACAGTGTGTATTTAAGCAATGCTGAATTCGTTAATGTGATAGCTTGTGGCATATTTTTTGGACCGCTTTGTTGCATCGTTTTGTCTCTTAAATTAGGGTAAAGTTTAATAGTAAAAATTTAATAAATTAGTTAATGAAATAACCAGTCAGTTGAAAACCTACCAACATAAACCCTGCACTCATCAACAAACAATTAGTGTTGGTCGCAAAGCGCGTGAAGCTACTATGTTTACGCCAAAAATTAATCACTAAAAGAATAAAGGCCAAGGCGGTAAACTGTCCTAACTCAACCCCAACATTAAAAGCAATTAAATTAGTAATTAAACCGTCATCAGGAAGTTGAAACTCTTGTAACTTGGTTGCTAAGCCAAAACCGTGAAAAAAGCCAAAAATCAGTACAGCAAGCTTGGCATTGGGTGATTTACCAAAGAGTCGATTAAAGCCACCTAAATTATCAAAGCCCTTATAAACAACTGATAGCCCAATAATGGCATCGATTAAGTAAGCATTAACTTGTATGTCACTGATCACGCCAAACAATAAGGTTAAGCTGTGTCCTAGCGTAAACATACTGACATACAATAAAACGTCTCGACTTCTATATAAAAAGAACAACACACCTACTAAAAACAATAAATGATCGTACCCTGTCACCATATGCTTAGCACCAATATACAAAAATGGGATAATTTGTACACCAGTGTTTTGTAGTAAAAATGCTCTTGTGCTTTCATCGACACCATGAGCAAAAGCTTCAATCGGTAACCATATGGCAAGTAAAACGATAAAACTCAACAAGCCATATCGCTGCATAATATTAAACATTTACGGTTTCCTTTGAATGAGTTGTTTTTGAATGAGTTGTTTCAGTCAAGGTTTCTTCGCTATGCAGCAAACGATATAAAACTGGAAGAACGAATAGCGTCAATATAGTTGAGGAAATCACCCCTTCGATCACCACAATTGCTAGTGGACGTTGAACCTCAGAGCCTACCCCTGTATTAAGCGCCATAGGCACAAAACCTAATGAGGCAACAAGCGCGGTTGTTAGAACAGGTCGAGGTCTTGTCAATGCACCTTCGATAATAGCCGTATCTAAAGCAGCTCCTTCACGTCTAAGTTTTTGTATAAACGAAACCATAACTAGGACATTTAAAATAGCAATGCCTGATAAAGCAATAAAGCCAACAGCGGCTGATATTGAAAAAGGGATATCTCTCAATAGTAAAGCAAAAATCCCTCCTGTTAAAGCTAATTGAACGCCAGTAAAAATAATCATGGAATCTTTAAATGAGCCTAAAACCAAGAAAAGAAGACCAATAATCATCACCAACGTAATAGGAACCACGATAGATAGGCGATCTAAAGCTGATTGTAACTTTTGGTAAGTGCCACCATATTCAATCCAGTAACCCGCAGGCATTTCAACAGACTTATCAATAGAGGCCTGAATATCCTTAACAAATGAGCCCAAATCTCTCCCTCGAACATTAGCGGTAACAACCACTCTACGTTTGCCATTTTCTCTATTGACTTGGTTTGCACCTTCAACCAATACCAATTCAGCTAACTCCTGTAATGGAACATAACTGTTATCTAACATCTGTATCAGTAAGTAAGACAAGGCATCAACATCGGTTCTTAGCGCTTCTGGAAGTCGTACTACTATGTCTGCACGTTGGTCACCTTATAGAACTTACCCGCAACCGAACCGCCTAACACTGTGGAAAGTTGATCTTGTAGTTGCTTCACGCTTATTCCATATTTTGTTAGCTGGGCAAGTTTAGGATTAATCGTCATTATAGGTAAACCAGTCGTTCTTTCTACTTGAATATCAGCAGTCCCCTCAACATTAATAATAGCTGTGTTTATACTCTTTCCTAACGTTGCTAAAGTATCAAAGTCATCGCCAAACACTTTGATAGCCAGCTCTGCACGAACCCCTGATAACAACTCATTAAAGCGCATTTGTATTGGTTGTAAGAACTCATATCGATTACCCGGCATAGGCTCTACTCCGGCTGCTAATTCCTCAATAAATTGTGCTTTAGGTTTATTAGGATTTGGCCATTCACTGCGTGGTTTTAAAATAATAAAATTATCGGCAACACTGGGTGGTACTGAAGTTTTATCTAGTTCTACAATTTTATTATGAATTTCTTTTACCACTTCACTATTTGATTTGGTGCCTTTACATGAAACGTATGTTCTATATATACTTATAATTTTACTTCTGAGCTCTTGAAAAACCTCAATCTCATTCTTTTGAAGTGGCATAATCAATTCTGCGTGAAAAAATGACTCCTTAGCATCTTCTATTAGTTTTTCTTCAATTGAAGCTAAAGCCATTTTGATAACAAATATTTCTTTGTCATATGACTACACATAAGATTCATACTCTGTTTCAGTCAACTTTTTTTGGATGTAACTATTTATAATTTCTAGTAAATATTTACTTACTATTTTAAAAGTTAAACTTTTAGAATCGCTAGGTTTGCAAATTCCGCTATGACTTACTTGCAAAGTTTTTGATTTTAATTTCTTAGTAGTATTTGGTGTAGCACTTAAACTGCCCACACACTCATCATGTTGAGCTTCAACGTAATAACTTTTTGCAAGGTTATGAAACCTATCCACCCAGAGATCATTTAGTGCTGTCATATCTTTATTTAAAGGTTTTAGTTCTTTAGCATTAACATTCGCAGGTCCCAAAATTAAAGCGGGAAAGGAGCCCCTATGTGGTGTAGCCAGAGAGATATAACCTATGACTGGTAAGTCAATATCTTCATATTCTTCTGCTAGGTGATTCAAAATAAAGTTTTTAGCAATTAACCCTCCCATGCTATAACAAATAAACACAATACTGTCATAGTCATCTGACTCACCTTCCAGAAAAGTAGCCAAAGAGCTTGTTAGGGATTCAATAGATGAATTTTTTCTAATTTTTGGTTTCCTAAAATTAAGCCCTTGAACCTTATTCACTAAACCTACTATTGAGTTCGCAAATACATTTTGAGTCAAATTTATGATCTTTGTAAAATAGTCAAATTCAATAAAATCAACATTCTCATTTATCTTAGTCTCATTTGCCAATAATTCAGGAAAGCTAACGGCGCTCTCTTCATTAATCCAGGTTTTCTCCCCTCCAGTAAGCTGAAGTGGTATGGCATATGGTGGTATTTAAAGAATATTTTGGAATGATAAGAATTATGCTCTTGAAAATAAGCACCTTATAGACAATGCCATAGATGATCCACACCCCGCGGTTAACATTACATCTATTGATTTACTGTTGCCAATGGCAAATTACGACAACAACTATGCTCTAGAAAAATTCATAGAACTCTGTGATAAAGATCTTCGTATGACATGTGGCCATGGAGTACATTACTTTTTTAATAAAGGATTTGAAGGTAAATACCAACAAAAATTTGTCAGTTTAGTTATGAGGATGCTTGATTACCCGCTTGATGAAGTAAAGAAAGAAGCAGCTCGACAAGTTTACGCAAGATGGTTTTTCAATAAGTTATTTGAAGATAAAATTTAATTCGTATTAAAAGATAATGTAAACCTAAGAGAAGGCTGTGCTTCCGTAGTTAAGCAATTCCTAGAGGAAGATAAATATCATGATAAAAGTTTGAAACTAGAGCCTGCTTACAAAACTCTAGTGAACGATAATGATGCGGGTATTTTGCGAAAAATAGGAGGATGTATTGGAAGTGAACATTATTGGACAAAACAGAATGTTAACAATTTATTTGACGTATTTGTAAAGTCCGAGTCTGCTAAGTACTGCTTGTTTGAATTGTTCCATACACTAGAAAATTACTCTGGCGCTTTAACTGAGTTGAGTGACCCTCTGTTAGATTTGGTTACTAACTTAAGTAATGACCGGAATAAAAACCCATCAAATCTACACATAAATATCATTGATTCATCATTAATTGCAGTCCTTCAACGCCTTCACGACGAAGCTTCAGAGGATGAGGATGAAACTGCTATAAATACATGTTTAGATATTTGGGATAAATTACTTCAATCTGAAATATTTAGTGCAATAAATGCAGCTAAAGAGCTAGATAAGCGTCTTCTTAGTTAAATTATCCACAAAAAAGGCGAATCATTTCTGATTCGCCTTTTAAATTATTTTACTTGGAAGTTAACCAACTTAATTACGGATCACCATATGGAGCCTACATATGGTCAAAAAGTAAAAACTCACTTTGAACAAGCGCTACTAAGAAAAGGTTTAAAACAGTAAAAAGTACCCTTAAATATCTCTACCCTTTTAATATATTTTAACTTTCTTAAGTTTGACAAAAAATATAAAGTCGATAATAGTCTTTTAGTAAAGTGAAGATGATTATCCAAACATTTAAAAACTACCATACGGAAATTAACCATCTTAATTCCCGTCCCAGTATGGGAATAAAATTTATATATTTATTTAAAAAAATAAAAAAGCGAACCATTTCTGATTCGCCTTTCTTAATTTCATCTAAAGTTTCCAACTACATTTACAGTTTCCAACTTGATGTCACTGGTTTCCAACTCTAAGTGTTGTGATCAAAAATAAAATTAATCGATATAACTTTCAATTGGAGGACATGAACAAATTAAGTTACGGTCTCCGTAAACATCATCAATACGGTTAACTGTTGGCCAAAATTTATTTTTTGCTGCAGCAGGAACTGGGAATACCGCTTCTTTAATAGAATAACCACGTTCCCAAGTATCAGTAATATCCGCTAACGTATGAGGAGCATTATGCAATGGGTTGTCGTCACTTGACCATTCACCTGATTCAACTTTACGTACTTCATCGCGAATAGAAACCATCGCTTCAACGAAACGGTCAAGTTCAACTTTAGACTCTGACTCTGTAGGCTCAATCATGAAAGTACCCGCTACTGGGAACGACATGGTCGGTGCGTGAAAACCATAATCAATTAAACGTTTTGCTATATCAACTTCACTAATACCCGATGTTGCTTTAAGTGGACGTAAATCAATAATACATTCATGAGCTACACGACCATTTTTTCCTGCATATAAAAGTGGGTAATGTTGGCTTAATTTTTTAGCTAAATAATTAGCATTAGTAATCGCATATTTAGTCGCATCTGTAACGCCCTGCTTACCTAACATTGCACAGTAGAGGTAAGAGATACATAAAATACCTGCACTACCAAAGGGTGCTGCTGCAACTGCTCCATTACCTTTAGTGCTTTCATCAACGTTAATTAATGCATGATCAGGCAAGAATGGCGCAAGGTGTGCTTTAACGCCGATAGGTCCCATACCTGGGCCACCGCCACCGTGTGGAATAGCAAAAGTTTTATGCAAGTTCAAGTGAGAAACATCTGCACCAATATAACCTGGAGATGTTACACCTACTTGTGCGTTCATATTTGCACCGTCGAGGTAAACTTGACCACCATGGTCATGAACGATGTTACAAATTTCTGCTACGCTTGTTTCATATACACCATGCGTTGACGGGTAGGTGATCATAATACAGGCAAGATTGTCGGCCATTTCGCTTGCTTTGGTACGCAAGTCGTCCATATCAACGTTACCTTCTTTATCACAAGCAACAACAACAACTTTCATGCCAACCATTTGCGCAGACGCAGGGTTTGTACCGTGAGCAGAAGATGGAATTAAACAAATATTACGATGTGCATCGCCACGACTTTCATGATATTTAACAATCGCGATTAACCCCGCATACTCACCTTGAGCACCAGAATTTGGTTGCATTGAAATGTTGTCGTAACCCGTTAGTTCAACTAACCAATCGCCTAACTCGTCAATCATTTGCTTATAACCTTGAGCTTGGTCAATGGGCGCAAATGGGTGCATGTTAGCGAATTCAGGCCATGAAACTGGGATCATCTGTGCTGTTGCATTTAACTTCATCGTACAAGAACCCAAAGAAATCATTGAATGATTCAATGCTAAATCTTTGTTTTCTAATCTTTTGATATAACGAAGCATTTCTGTTTCGCTGTGGTATGAATTAAATACCGGGTGAGTCAATATTTCAGATTCACGTACTAATGCGGCGGGAATTGAAGAATGACCGCTACTCACTATTTTGTCGTCAAGGTCGCTAACGTCTAAACCATGACCTACACCTAATAATATATCGAATAAGCCAGCAATATCAGCACGAGTGGTTGTTTCATCGAGAGAAATACTAATTTGACCCGCAACATCAGTGCGGAAGTTAACACCTGCAGCTAATGCGCGTGCAACGATTTCTTCTTTATTATCTAAATTGAACGTTAAGGTATCAAAGTAGTTAGCATGAATAGCCGTTAAGCCTTTGGTTGATGTACCTAAACATAAAATATCTGCGAAACGATGAATACGATTAGCAATGATTTTCAAGCCCTTAGGACCATGATAAACCGCGTAAAACGCCGCCATGTTAGCTAAGAGTACTTGAGCAGTACAAATGTTTGAGTTAGCTTTTTCTCGGCGAATATGTTGTTCGCGAGTTTGCATTGCCATACGCAATGCAGCGTTACCACGGGTATCTTTAGAAACACCAATAATACGACCAGGTAATGAACGTTTGTATTTCTCAGAGGTAGTAAAAAATGCAGCGTGTGGTCCGCCGTAGCCCATTGGAACACCAAAACGTTGGCTTGAACCAATAACGGCATCAGCACCTAATTCACCTGGTGCTTTTAACATTACTAAACTCATGATATCGGCGGCTACCGCAACAATGCCTTTGTTTGCGTGAATTTTTTCAATTAACTCACTAATATCTGTAATTTCACCCGATGCACTTGGGTATTGTAGCAAAGCACCAAAAACATCATGGTCAGCGGCTTCGTGAGCGGGAGCAACGATAACGTCAAAATCAAACATTTCTGCACGCTGTTTAACAAGATCGATAGTTTGTGGATAAACATCACTTGAGATAAAGAATAAGTTTGATTTTTTGTTTTTAGAAACACGTTTGGCTAATGCCATAGCCTCAGCAGCTGCAGTACCTTCATCTAACAATGAAGCAGAAGCTAGTTCAAGACCGGTAAGGTCGATACACATTTGCTGGTAGTTTAATAATGATTCTAAACGACCTTGAGCAATTTCTGGTTGGTATGGCGTGTAAGCTGTGTACCAGCCTGGATTTTCTAACACATTACGCAAAATTACGTTCGGTGTTAATGTGCCGTAGTAACCTAAACCAATGTAGGTGTCGTTTACTTTGTTCAAGCTTGCAACCGCTTTTAAATCACTTAAGGCTTGCGCTTCTGTTTTACTTTCTTCAATCGCAGGCAATGCTGATAAACGAATATCACTTGGTACGATTTCATTGATAAGTGCGTCAACCGACTCTGCGCCAATGTCATTTAACATCGCTTGAGTTTGTTCGGCATTAGGGCCAATGTGACGACGAATAAAGTCTTGAGTTTGCTCTAAATAAGCAAGTGATTTTGATTGAGTAGTCATAAAACAGCTTCTCTTAAGTGGGTAATTAATTAACTGGGTCTTTAGTTACTGCGTAACTAAAATAAAGCCCAAAAAAATCAGTTGGAGGCTTAATAACAGATTTCGTAAACAGTTAGCTTTTAGGCAATGCATTAAAGTTATCAGTCTTATGAGCTTAGTAAGCCTTTAGCTAAAGGTTTACTAAGCAAGTGAGTTAGACGAGTAACAAAAGCAACGCAGCATGAAAGCTAAATGTGCCCAAAATTAGTCTTCGTCAATAGAGTTCGCGTAACCATCAGCATCTAATAAAGCATCTAACTCTGCTTCATCAGCTAACTGAACCTTGAATAACCAACCAGCGCCAAAAGCGTCTGAGTTAACTAATTCAGGAGAATCTTCTAAGTCTTCATTTACTTCAATAACTTTTCCTGAAACGGGTGCGTAGATGTCTGAAGCTGCTTTTACAGATTCTGCTACTGCAACGTCGTCACCAGTACTGATCTCATCATCAACATCTGGTAATTCAACAAATACCATGTCACCTAATAAGTCTTGTGCATGTTCAGTGATACCAACCGTAACTACGCCGTTACCTTCTTGACGTACCCATTCGTGTGATGTTGCATATTTTAGTTCTGAAGGAATGTTGCTCATTTTTTATTTTCCTGAGGTTAATTATTGTTTATCGTAAACTCAATTTTAATTGTCGCTATTGGCTAACAATTAAATACTATAGCTTAATTATTCTTCTATATTGGACAAGCGTAAATAGACTTACCCTCGACCAACATTGTCATTCTACTTGCTTTTCTAACAAAATTTTATGATTAAAAATTAATTAAAAAACTTTTTTGCCATTGCGAACAAAACCAGCTTTGATCACTTTAACATTCACTAATTTTTTACGCATTTCTACTTCAACAGTGTCGCCTGGGCTTACGCTGCGAGGAACACGAGCCATAGCAATACTGTGACCTAATGTTGGCGAGAATGTACCTGAGGTAATAATACCTTCACCAAATGGTGTAATCACTTTTAAGCCAGTGCGTAATACACCTTTTTCTTCAAAAACTAAACCAACAAGTTTAGGTTGGTCGCCAGCAGCTTTTTGGGCAGTTAATACTTCACGGCCAATAAAGTTACGATCTGTTGGTTCCCAGCTAATGGTCCATGCCATGTTAGCCGCTAATGGCGAAACAGTTTCGTCCATATCTAAACCATAAAGATTCATGCCAGCTTCTAAGCGCAAGGTATCACGCGCGCCTAAACCACAAGGTGCAACACCTGCGTCAAGTAGTTTTTGCCATAAATCTGCTGCTTGGTCTTCTGGAACCACTATTTCATAACCATCTTCACCGGTATAACCCGTGGTGGCAATGAATAAATCGCCGGCTTGAACACCAAAGAATGGCTTCATACCTTCAACAGCTTGTGTTTGCTCTGGTGTTAATAGTGAAGCTACTTTAGTTTTAGCTTGAGGACCTTGCACGGCAATCATGCCAAATTCAGGACGTTCGTTAATTGTAATGTCGAAACCAGCCGATTGTTCATTCATCCACGCTAAATCTTTTACGCGCGTTGCTGAATTAACAACCAAACGATAATAAGTTTCAGTGAAAAAATAAATGATCAAATCATCAATAACACCACCTTCGTGATTAAGCATACCGGTATAAAGGGCTTTACCTTCAACGGCTAATTTTGCAACATCATTAATCACTAAACGGCGTAAATATGCTTTGGCATCAACACCTTTAATATCAACAATGGTCATGTGTGAAACATCAAACATGCCGGCATCAGTTCGAACAGCATTATGCTCTTCTATTTGCGAGCCGTAGTTAATTGGCATTTCCCAGCCGTGAAAATCAACTAGTTTTGCGCCAGCTTCGATGTGCTTAGCATGTAATACGGTTTTATTAGTCATCGTATGTATTCCACTTTAATTGTTGAATTCACCATTAAGCCAAGCTTAAAGGTCGTATATTTACAAAATAATTGGCCAGATTATAGCCGCGCAAAGCAACCGATTCAACTAAAAACAAAGAAAACAGCCAATAATACAAATTTTAAACCAGATAAATATTTTAATCCAAATTTAATTTTTAAAAATACAGCTTTTGAAAATTATAATCAGTTTTACTTCGTTAAAAAATAGAATCTTGGGTTTTTATTTTGTGTTTTTTACTGACATTTTTTTTCAGGAGAACTTATTAATTTAAAAGCTAATAATATCAAAAGGAAGGAGAAACATCAGGACGTTTATAAAATTATTTTTCATTGATTAACCATACACTTAAAAGACAATCATTAGATAAGTTATTTAAAACAGAGCAAACGTTATTACAAGCTATTACGGTCATGTAAAAAGCGTTTACTTAAATGCTCAAAGCAACGTTAATTTTAAAATAACTTGTCTTTGATTTTTGCAAGTTTAGGTAAATCACTTTTCAAACCCAATGCTTGTTTAATTAAGACTTGCTTAACGGGCTTTAAGTTATTAATTAAAGACAACCCCAGACCTCTCAACAATTTTATAGCGCCTTGTTGAGGTGTAAACACTTGTTTAATTGACTCCATTGCCGCAACCATTTCGGTTGCTTCGGCTTTACGCCAACGCGAATATTCATTTAACAAACGAGTGGTTAACCAAGCGTCATTAGGGGATTTTTGTTGGGTTATTTTGTCATTAATAATTTGCGCCAATGATACCGCGTCAAGTAAACCTAAATTAACGCCCTGGCCTGCTAATGGATGAATAGTATGAGCAGCGTCACCCACCAAAGCAATACGCTCTTGAACGAAGCTTTGGGCGATACGCATAGTTAGCGGATGAGTAAAACGTTTACTCTGCAGTTCAATATTCCCTAATTTCCCATCACTTGCTGCCGTTAATGCTTTTGAAAACTCTATTGGGGTTAAGCCATTTAAACGAATTGCATCTTCGGGGGATGTAGACCAAACAATCGAACATAAGTCTTGCGTTCCATGAGCGTCGTTAAGTGGCAGTAGCGCTAAAGGGCCAGTTTCTAGAAAAACTTGCCATGCAGTATTTTGGTGTCCTTGAGAACATTTTACCGTAGCAACAATAGCATGATGATCATAATCACGAAAAGTTAAGGGGAACGCCATTTGACGTCTAACCCAAGAATTTGCGCCATCAGCACCAACCACTAATTTAGCGGTTATTGGCATAGGGTTGCCGTTAGTTGATGTAAAACTAACAAAAGCCTCACTTTCACCAATACTTATATTACTTAAGGTATTTTCAGTATAAAAAATTATACCTTGATCTACTTGTGCTTTTTGCCAAAGACTCTGACGTATAACGCTATTTTCAACGATCCAACCTAGCTGTTCATTGGCTGAGGTATCGGCTAAATCGTCACAAGAAAAAAGTAACTTGCCAAAGCCGGCTTTATCCCAAACATGCATATCAGTATAAGCTTGAATACGTTTTTGTTGAATTAATGGCCAAACATCCAGATTATCAAAAATTTGTTTACTGGCGACATTCAGCGCACTAACTCGAACATCAGGCTGTTCTGATAATTCATCCGGCGGTGAAGTGTCAACAATTGCAACGGTTAACTGTGTTTGCTGACGTAGCGCTAAAGCTAAGGTTAAGCCCACCATGCCACCGCCAACAATTAATACATCAAATTTTTGCATGTTATTCTTCTTAATTTTAAAATGGCTTTACGTTAGGTTAACTTAGTATTTTTTGTAACCTTCGTTTCACCCTTAATAACCCATCGTTTTTCTAACGAGGCGACTTTTTAAAGGTGATAAATAATTCATGACTTTCAAACCAACATTACGACCTATAACTAAAGGGGGTAATTTATTTGAAAAAAGTGTCACTAACGAATCAGTTAAACCAATGACTTGCTGATGATCTAACTTTCGTTGCGAGGCATAATGACTTAACAGAGAAAACTGTCCAATGTCTTGATTGTTATTTAAGGCTACTTTGATCAGTTCCACCATTTGCTTAACATCTCTTACACCTAAATTAAAACCTTGTCCGGCAATAGGATGAATTGTGTGAGAAGCATTACCAATAAGTGCCATCCGATGAAAAACCTGTTCATCAGCCATTAATAATTTAAGCGAATAAACATCGCGTTTACCCACTTGGGTTATTGCGCCAAGCCAATTACCAAAAGCATTTTCAAGTTCATCTTGGAATTGTTTATCGCTAAGTGCTAGCATTTTATCTGCTTGTTCAGGCAGTAATGTCCACACCAAAGAACAACGACTATCACTTGTTGCGCTCCCCTGTTTCGACAACGGTAACATCGCGATAGGACCATTATCAGTAAAGCGTTCAAAAGCCAAATTGTTGTGGGCAATAGCCGTACTTACATTGGTAATAAGTGCCGATTGACCGTAGTGAGACTCTTGCACCGCAATGTTAGCAAATTTTCGACAGGCCGAATGAACACCATCACAGGCTAATAGTAATTTCGCGCTAAGCTTTACTGTTGAATTAAGCGTCAGTTCAACCTGCTCTTTTTGCCAAGTAATATCAGTTATTTTATCGGGAGTGAACCAAGTGATATTACCTATTATTTTGTTTTTCTCTTTTAAACGGCTTAATAATGCTTGCCCAAGCAATGACATTTCAACAACAAAGCCGAGTGCATTAACTTGATGATGCTCAGCATAAAGTCGAGCTTTACCGTAAAAGCCTCGATCAGAGATATGAATGTTTTTAATAGGCTCGGCTAGATGCTTTAATTGTTGCCAAACGCCTAAACGTTCTAAATAGGTCGCTGTGCCATGTGAAAGCGCTAACACACGATCGTCAAAAGTTAATCTTGGATCTTCTAATACCGGGTGAGCTTCAACAATGGCAATAGATAGCGGCTGACCCTGTTGTTTTTTGCAGTCGATCAAACTCAGCGCCATTAATGCACCAGATAAACCACCACCAGAAATTACGATATCGAATTCTTTTTTCATAGTTACTTTTTTAGCTATTTAATACAGTCGTTTAAGATAAAGCGTCAAAGTGAAATGCTAAGTTCATTGCCAATTTTTCATTGGACTGTGAAATAAAACATTGATTGATGATTGCTGCCTGAATGTAAATACGTAAATCTATGATGACAAGTTCATATGGCAATGTGAATTGACAATAAAAAAAGTCAGTTAATTATTCGCAGTCATTAGTTGTTCAATTTCAGCAATTGATTTTGGCGCATTTACCGTTAAGTTTTCATGACCTTGATCAGTTACTGCTATATTATCTTCAATTCTTATTGCTATACCGCGCCATTTTTTATCAACACTATAATCATCAAGTGGAATATAAATGCCCGGCTCTATGGTCATCACCATACCTTGTTCAAACGCTCGACATTGCTCGCGTTTATTATTTGACTGATAATCACCAACGTCATGAACATCTAACCCCAACCAATGCCCTAAGCCATGAATAAAATACTTTTTACAGGCTTTGTCCTCAAGTAACTGATCTAAATTCCCAGATAATATACCTAAACGATGTAAACCTGAAGTCAAGAAGTTATTCACTAAAACATTAAGCTCGACAAAGGTTGCATTTGGCTTTATTGCATCAATCGCTAAGTTCTGTGCATCTAGCACCAGTTGATAGACTTCTCGTTGTGCTAATGTGAACTTGCCATTTGCAGGAAAGGTGCGAGTAATGTCAGCCGCATAGCCGCTAAGTTCACCACCGGCGTCAATCAACACCAATTCGTTATTTTTCAGTACGTCATCATTGTTGGTGTAATGTAAAATATTGCCATTATCGCCGCAGGCAACGATACTGCCATAAGCGGGGTGCCTTGCACCATTACTGGCAAATTCATGTAGTATTTCCGCTTCTAATTGATATTCAAATTTACCAATCGCTGACTGCTCCATCGCTCTAGCATGAGCCGCACCGCTAATAATATTTACTTGGCGCATAATATCGAGCTCGCCAGCACTTTTAATTAAACGCATTTCTTCAATAATATTTCGACAATCAACCAGTAGTGTTGGTGCTTTTACGCCAAGGCGGTTTTGCGCTTTAACTGCTGATAACCATGCATATATTTGGCTATCAAAGTGGCTACTTTTTCCTTGGCAAAATAACAAGTGACTTTTATCCGCAATATAATCAGGGAGGTATTGATCTATTTCAGTTAGTGGAAAACATTCATCTACGCCATAATGCTCTACCGCTATCGCTTGTCCTACTCGCCTACCGTGCCAGACTTCTTGAAGGGCATTTTTTTCAAGGTTAAATAAAATACTTTGTTGATTTTCTTCGCCCTTACCAACAGATTTAATCAGCACTAAAATAGCATCAGGTTCGTTATATCCTGTTAGATAATAGAAACTTTTATTTTGGCAAAAAGCATATTCGGTATCATTGCTACGCGTGACTTCTTGTCCAGCGGAAAATATCGCAATAGAATTTTCTGGCATCGAGGTAAAAAATTGAGCACGACGTTGGATAAATTCTGCCAAAGGTAATAAAGTATTTTTAACTAAAGTTGATGTATTCATGACTTAATCTTTTTTTAGTGGACAGTATCTTCTGCGCTTTTACTTTCTGGCGGTGAGCCGAGCTCGGTAAAACACAATAAAGCAGAAATTCTGACATATTCAGCTATTTCAAAATAGGCTTGCTCGGTATCTTCGTCTTCTTCCATTTCGTCAGACAAATTAGAGATTTCAGCAAAATCAATAAGGACTTCTTTAACGTCTTCTGATAATACCGCTTTGTTTTTTTGTTGTAGGCCGAACCCTAAATTGAAGCCTTGTACCCAAACACTTAAAGCATGACCACGTTCAACTATACTATCGTCATCATCGGGTAACGTTAATTGAAAACCATAAGAGTCATCAATAATGTCATGCCAAACTTTTGCAAACATTGATTTGACCAACGACTTAACGGCACGAGGTAAACCTTCACCGTTATTAAACAAGTCATTAATCATCACGATATAGTCCTCACTTTCAAAGGTAAACCCGGCACAAACTAAGCCAGTTAATACCCCATGTAATTCAGCGCCATGGACGGTAATACTTTCTGTTGTAAGAATTGCTTGCACTGAGGCAAAGTCTAAAGAGGTTTCGTTGGACATGTTTTAATCATCAATAAAATTCGTGAGTTAATGCAAGGTATCGTAACATTCACGCTTTTATGATGCTAGAGATTAAAAGGAGAAAACCCTAGAGAACGCTTGCATAGTGTACTGCTCATCGCTATAGTGCTCAGATATGTATATATTACTATTAATTAAGATGTTTTTTTGAGAATCAGCCTGTTATGAGTCAACACTCGGTTACCATTGAAGTTGCTAATAGAAGACTAAAGATTTCATGTCCTAGCGGGCAAGAGTCGTCTTTACTATTAGCCGCGGAAGAGTTAAACCAACGTTTACTAACAGACAGTAAAACTTGTTCTATAAAGACACCTGAACAATCACTAGTAATGACTGCACTTAACTTATCTAATGATTTATTAGCTGCTCGTAAAGAAATTATCGATGAACGTGCTGCGCTGCAAAGTAAAATTGATTTACTACAAGCGACTATCAAACAAGCTGTAATTTCCGAATACCTCAAGAAAGCTTGATTTTTCAGCAACCTCTGTTCACTAAAAAAACAAACAAACTTAAGTTACAAAAAAACACTTAAATCGCTTTGAAAAATTAGCTATACTAACTTCGTCTTCTGGGGTGTTTGTATGTTAACTATGTCCCTGAGCCGATAAGTTTTAACTAAGGAAGTTGATTATTAACTATTGCGCAAGCCCGGCTCGTATCGGGAAGCCTACGGTTGAAATGATACCTCCGCCCTGAACACCCGGTGTTCAGGACTAAAGTCGACTGCGGCACCTTGGAAGCATCCTTTTCGTACAATAATTTAATAAATTATTGTATGGCTTATTTGTTTAGTCAAAATCGAATAAATTCGCGCAACGCTAGAAAAAATAAAGTGCTCACGATTAAAGATGGCTCCTTGCCCAATAAAGGCAATAAGCATCACAGCTATGGCGAACACTTTTGAAAAACTTGTACATATAAACCTCCAAATACAATTCGCGCAACCTTATAAAAGTTTCGTCATGATATGAGAACAAACATAAATCAGTTTATATTGATTCACTGTCAAATGTTAACGATGAGCTGACGAATAGGTTCTTAATTATAGTACTTGGTCATCAAGAACGATACGCCTAAATAATTAACTAAAAAAGAATGGCGTTGCCATAAAACGATCGTTAGGCGTTAGCGCATTAATATTAATTTCACTCATGAATTCAGGACAAGTCTGTCGGGCTATGCCCATTTTTACTTTTGAAAGTCATAGTGAATTTCAAGCAGTATTTCACTGCTAAAAACATAAAAAATCATAACAAAACGTTATTATTATAATAACAATTGATAATTTTTTATTAAGCAACATTAGGCGTAGTATTACCTCATCGAAACGAAGTAAGAACTAATCAATATAATGTTGGAGTAAGTTATGAAAATGAATCACGTAGGCCTCATGGTTGGCGATATGAATAAAGCGGTTGAGTTTTACACTAAAGCGCTCGGTCTAAAGATTGTAATGGGCAACACCAAGGTAAAAGAAGAACGCGAGACTGCCATTGGTAGAATGTGTGTGGCTGTTTTTGGTGAAGGTTTCAAAGGCTTTAATATTGCGCATTTAGTAACAACTGACGGCATTGGTGTTGAGATGTTTGAAATGAAAGAGCGGCAAGAACGTCACGACGTTGATTTTTCACGCTTAGGTATATTCCATTTCTGTCTTCAAACAGACGACTTTGAAGGTGCGATGGCGCGCACAGAACAATATGGTGGAAAAGTACGTATGGACGTTATGCGCTACCATCCAGAAGACGAGACTAGACAAGCAAAAATGGTGTATTTAGAAGACCCGTTTGGCAACTTATTTGAGCTTTATTCGCATTCTTACGAAGAAACTTACGCTTCTGATTACGAGTAATAAATTTAAAATAACACACGTAAAAAATTATTTGAAGGCTACCTAAGAGTAGCCTTTTTTGTGTCTTTTTGTCGAAGAAGAATAACTTTGCCTTTACTCGTGAAGGTATCTATAAAATATACCACGTTGCTTAATCCAATTTTAAAGAGATAAATAACCAGCACCATTGATAAAATACGAATGATACGTATAAAATTCGAATATCAATAAATAAATAATAAAATTAGATTCAAAATAGTATTTTGTATAAAACAATTTAATTACCTCTTTAGTATGCCATCTATGCGACGACTTGTTTAAAGTCTCAACCATAAATAGCTAAACATATACATTAATAATTAGCGACATTAAACCCTATTGAGATGTTAATACTTAAGCTCAAAAAATACTAAGTTAATATTAAGAGAATTTAAAGAGCTTCAAAGTTAGCTGTTGTTCGAGGGTACTCACTTTAATTATTAACGATAACAGGACTTTTCATTTTCACTAGACAGTTTATCATTCAAAAAATCAGTTTCCTTAAAGTTAACAGGTAAAACGACGCCTTCACGTAAGAGACGAATTTTCACTGATTTAGAATTTTTAAGAATTAAATATAACTGATAATGATATTGATTCGCATTAACATTAGTGTTAATGTTACCGCAATAAAAAAAGCATCATGTAAATTGATATTATTTATAACTTAAAGGTCTCTCATGAAAACGAACATAAAAGCTCTTGTGCTAGCAATAGCAGCATCCTTAACTTTGTCAGCATGTGGTGGTTCAAGCACTAACGAAGCAAGCCCTGAACCTGTTGCGCCAGCTAACACCGCCCCAACAGATGTTGCAGTTAGCAATATCACTGTAGACGAAAATTCTGCAGGCGCAGTTATTGGAACATTGTCAGCAACTGATGCAAACTCAGGTGATACATTTACCTATACAACTGATAACGAACTGTTTGCTATTACTGGCGATGAATTAAGTTTAAAAACTGACGCTATGGCTAACTTTGAAAATGCTGAATCTTTGGCTACCAATATCACAGTTACAGACAGTGGAGGCCTTTCATTTTCGAAAGAAGTCACTATTACTGTTAATGACTTATTGGATACTTATAAGTTTGAAAGTAAATTAATTACAGATGAATCAAGTGTTGGTTATACAGGGCAAATCGCTCGTCATGCGTTAATTTCTGAATTAACCAGCTATATTGGTAGTGGGCTACAAGCTGATATAGACGCCAATAAGTTTGCAAATAAAGCAGAGGTAATTGAGAAGTTAAACTCTTATTTTCGTACCACCAGTAATCAATATGAAAACAACTTTTCGTTGACCTTCTTGGATGATACCAAACAACCATTCATTACCGATATCTCTTCAAGCGCTAAAAACTTAGTCGGTAAAATAGCCGGTAATGATGCTAGTCGCATGCGTAAAGATTGGACTGATGGTACTAGTTTTGTTGGCGCGGGCGCGGGCATGACACCAGAAACGTTAGTTGACGCTTATTTTGATCAATTGGCTGATAACGCAGTTGATGCTAATATTCGCCTCGATGAGGCGACAAATAGTCCTATCACTAAAGCTTATGTCAATACTGATGGTACTGACTTAAAACAATTGCTTCAAAAGTTCTTATTGATGAGCATCACCTACTCTCAAGCTACTGATGATTATTTAGATGAAGGCTTAGACATAGACAATATTGATCCCCGTGGTACTGGTAAAGCAGATACTGCTCTTGAACATGGTTTTGATGAAGGTTTTGGTTACTTTGGCGCTGCTCGTAATTATTTAGAATATACCGATAAAGAGATTGCTGGAAAAGTTAAGGCTGACGATGCAACCACAGGTCGTACTGATTGGAATGGTAAACATGACACTGACGGTGATGGCTTATTTGATTTAACATCAGAAGTAAATTTAGGTAGCTCTGCTAATGCAGCTAAACGTGACATCGGCTCTGCAAGTAATGCCAATCCAACGAATTATACTAAAGATGCCATGGAAGCATTCTTATCAGCTCGTAAAATGATTAATGATAACGTAGGTTCTGTATTTACTGCAGAGCAAACAACCGCACTTGAAACACAGCGTGATAATATCGTTCATGCATGGGAAAAAGCCATTGCTGCTACCGTTGTTCATTATATTAATGACCTTCGTGGAGATTTAGCTAAATCAGGCGACGATTATAGCTACGAAGACGTTGCTAAACACTGGTCTGAAATGAAAGGCTTTGCATTAGGCTTACAATTTAATCCTCATTCGCCAATCACAGATGCAGAGTTTGCTGAGATTCACAGTTACTTTGGACAAAAGCCAGTATTGCTCCCATTTGGCTCTGCTGATAAAACAGCTGTAACTACTTACATTGCTGACCTAGAGAAAGCGCGTGATATATTGCAAGAAGCATTGGGCTTAGATGCTGACAACGTTGCTAATTGGTAGTATTTTAAGTTAAGACTAAACCAAGCCTTAAGTTGTTTCGTATAAAGGCTTGGTTATTATTTATTTGTGAATAATTTTTATAGAATAGTCACAAATAAATAATTATTAATATCTATAACATTCATTTTATTTACATTATAGGGTTAAAAAATGTCAGTTAACATTAATCACACTGCACTCTCTATAGCCGTCGCTACGGCTCTATTAGTGAGTGCTTGTGGGGAAAGTACCAGCAGCAGTAGTGG
This sequence comes from Colwellia sp. BRX10-4, assembly GCF_014077465.1. Classification (NCBI taxonomy): domain Bacteria; kingdom Pseudomonadati; phylum Pseudomonadota; class Gammaproteobacteria; order Alteromonadales; family Colwelliaceae; genus Colwellia; species Colwellia sp. BRX10-4. The sequence goes on along the minus strand of NZ_JACGVZ010000002.1, from coordinate 64,416 downwards.
TGAAAACTTTGGTACCACTTCAGTCTCTATACCAAACCCTACGCCCCCTGCGCCAAACCCTGGCAGTAATTTTACTCAGCAAGCGTTACTTGAAAACATTACTGATAATATAATCACGCCAATTTTTGAACAATTTTCAACAGCATCAGCAGCACAAATTCCAGAGATAGCAGCCTACTGTAAAATGGAAACAGACGCAGCTTTGGGTAATGCAACAAGCGAGCAAGTTATCGCTATGCGTGATAGTGCAAAGACAGCATGGCGCAACACCATGAATGTATGGCAACAAGCAGAGTTAATGAAAGTTGGTCCTTTAGTTGATAATGAGGGATTATTACGGGATAAAATTTATTCTTGGCCTGTAGTCAATTCATGTTCTGTTGATTTTGAAGTGGTAAATTTTAAAGCTGGGATTGTCAATGGGCAGCCATTTAATATTGCTGAACGTACACCTTCACGACGTGGTTTAGCCGCTATAGAATATTTATTGTTTAACGAACAACTTAATCATAGTTGCACTACGAGTACTCAGCCTGAAAATTGGGACAATCAAACAGATGAATATCGAAAAGTCGCGCGATGTGAATTTGCGGTTGAAGCTGCTCGCGATGTTAATAATAGTGCCAAAGAATTAATAACAGCTTGGTCTGGTGACAATGGTTTTGCAAGTACACTTAAAGCAGCAGGTAGTATAGGCAGCGAATTTAGCACTGAACTAAAAGCGATTAATCTTATCAGTGATGGTTTATTTTATTTAGAAACATTCACTAAGGATGGCAAGTTAGCGACCCCATTGGGGCTTCAGGCTAATAGCTGTGGATCACAAGCTTGTCCTGACGTTGTAGAATCAGTATATGCACATCACTCTATTACTAATATTGAAAACAACTTACTGGCATTTCAAAAGCTTTTAACTGGAGAAACTGGTACTGGTTTTACTCATTACCTGATTGATGTTGGCGATCAAGATACAGCAGATTCAATGTCTGCAGGCGTTCAGCTAGCCATTGATGGTGTGCAGAATTATCAGAACAGTTTGGCTAAAGCCCTTGTTAATAATGAAGCACAAGTAACAGAAACTCATGCCAATGTTAAAGAAGTCACTGATAAACTTAAAATAGATTTTATTACCAGTTTATCACTTAATTTACCCGCGACATCCGCAGGAGATAACGATTAATGAAGATTAACGAGCATAAATATATTGCTGTTGTTTTTGCCTTTGCCTTTCATCCTAATGTTAATGCTGACGATGGTACTAGTGATACGGCTTCTGAATACACTGAACGTGTTCAAATTATTGGCCATAATGATAAATTGCGTACTGAAGCTGGAGCAGCTACGTTAATAGGTGAAGTTGAGTTAGAAAAATTTAAGTTTGATGATATTAACCGTGTACTATATAGCGTACCTGGCGTTAATATTCGTGAAGAAGATGGCTATGGTTTAAGACCTAATATAGGTTTTCGTGGTGCGACACCGGAACGTAGTAAAAAAATCACCATCATGGAAGATGGTGTATTAATTGGTCCTGCACCCTACTCTGCACCCGCAGCATATTACTTTCCAATGATCAGTAAAATGACTGCCCTAGAAGTATTTAAAGGCCCTTCTGCAATTAAGTATGGACCAAATACTGTAGCTGGTGCATTGAATATGACAACCCGCCAAGTACCTAAGAACAAAGAAGGTGCTATAGACCTTGCCTTTGGATCTGACGGGTATGCTAAAACGAAAGCTTACTTTGGTACCACTAATGGTAATTTTGGCTATTTAGTTGATGCGGTGCATATCGAAGCGGATGGTTTTAAAACGTTGGACGGTGGTGGTGATACCGGATTTAAGAAAAACGATATTATGGCTAAGTTTCAATATGACTTATCTAGTAGCCAATATAATCAGATAATTGAATTAAAGCTAGCCCATGCTAATGAAAAATCAAATGAGACTTACTTAGGGTTAACTGACGCTGATTTTAAGCAAAATGCTAATCAACGTTATGTAGCCAGCCAAAAAGATTTAATGGACTGGGAGCATCAGCAAGTACAGTTCACACACTTTATTGGTAATGACAATTTTGATGTGACAACCCGCTTGTACCGTAACGATTTTGAGCGTTCTTGGGATAAGATTAACGGTTTTAAAGCAGGGGCAGTAGTCACTGATTTACAGGATATTTTAACGAATCCTGAAACAGACGCTAATGCACCTTTTTATCAAGTGTTAACGGGTCAACGAAACACAGAAAGAGAATATGAAAAGATTATATTAGGAGATAACCAACGTGAATATTATTCGCAAGGTATTCAAACAGAGTTATACCTCTACCATACACTTTTAAATGTAAAACATGTATTTAATGTTGGTTTTAGGTTTCATCAAGATCAAATCAAGCGACGTCACACTACGGATACATATACAATGACGTCAGGTAAACTACTCAGTGATGATAGTGCAACGCTGCCTGGAGACACAAACAAAGAAAAAACTGATGCTATTTCTATATTTTTTAAAGATACTATAACGTTAGGTGCATTAGATTTAACCTTTGGCCTACGTGGTGAATTTCTTGATGCCAGTTACCAAAATCAAGCGCCAGGTAAAGAAGGTGAATGGCAAAAGAAAAGCACTGATATTTGGTTACCAAGTTTAAGTGGATTTTACACATTAACTGAACATTCTGGGCTGTTTTTTGGTGTTCATGAAGGTTTTGTGCCGACGAGTCCAAAAGAGCCAACTAATGTCAAAATTGAAAATAGCATTAATTATGAGTTAGGTGCTCGTTATCATGACGAGAGTAGTCAACTTGAAGCGGTTATATTTTACAACGATATAGAAAATTTAAAGGAAAGCTGCTCTTTTTCAACTGCCTCGCTTTGTCAAGATAATACTGATGGCGAGTTCAACAGTGGTGAAGCAAATGTTATAGGCCTTGAATTAAGTGCAAAACACACTTATGAGCTATCAGCGGACTATGACTTACCCGTATTGTTAAGCTACACCTATACTAGAGGCGAGTTTGATAGTGCATTTAGCTCTGACTTTAGTATGTGGGGAGACGTCAAAGTTGGAGATACTTTACCGTATTTACCTGAAAATCAGTTAACACTTGATATCGGTTTAGCAGCTAATAATTGGCAAGTTAATTTAATTACCCGCTACATTGGTGAAATGAAAGAAGCATCAGGTGAAAATGTTCTGCTGTCTGGCGTAACAACACAATCACTAACAATCGTTGATATGGCTGCAAGTTATGAACTAGGAGATATGGGCAGTATCTATCTTAAGCTTGATAACTTACTCGATAATCAAGAAATAGTTAGTCGACGCCCTTATGGAGCTCGCCCTAGTAAACCTAGATCTGCTTCTGTTGGCTATCAATATAGCTTCTAATTAGCGTTAATAGTGTTTAAAATTAAATAAAAGCGTTAAGTGTCATACTTATCGTTTTTATTTGTAACCTTATTACGAAAAGTTATTTATATTTATGGACTTTCTTAGCTCAAATTTTAAAGAATTAGCCCTTTATATCCTTGATCCTAACCAACGCTTATTTTGGGGTTATATTTTATCGGCATTACTATTTGCCAGCGTAGTATATTTTGTTAACTTAAAGAAGATAATAAAGTCTGACTCAACGCAAAAAAAGCAACGAGGATTAATAGCCTTTTTATTTCCTAGGAAAATTTTCTTAGCGCGCTCAGCACTCAATGATTATGGTTTATTTATTATAAATAAACTTTTTAAGGCGGCGTTATTTCCTTTTATTATCTTAACAATGGTGCCTGTGGCTTTAGGTATTTCATCAGCAATAGAATGGTTATTTGGGCCTATAGCGCACTTTACTTTATCTTCAGCAAGTATTATGGTTATTTTTACCATATTACTATTTATTTTTGATGATTTTACTCGTTTCTTATTACATTATTGTTTACACAAAAGTCATTATTTATGGGAGTTCCATAAAGTTCATCATTCTGCAACCGTACTAACACCCTTTACTATATATCGCTCACATCCCATTGAAAATTATCTCTATGCTTGCCGTATGGCGTTAACGCAAGGCTTTGTTGTTGGCTTGTGTTATTACTTATTTGGGCCCACATTAAAAATGATTGATATTATTGGTGCCAATGTTTTTATTTTTGCCTTTAATATTATGGGCTCAAATCTGCGTCATAGCCATATTAGGATAAGTTGGGGAGATAAAATAGAAGGGTTATTTTTAAGCCCTGCACAGCATCAAATTCACCACAGTGATAACGTTAAGCATTTTGATAAAAACTTTGGTACGGTATTATCCCTCTGGGATCGCTTATTCAACTGTCTTATGCGTGCGTCTGAGGTTGGAGCGTTGTCTTTTGGTATAGGTAAAGAAGGGGAATTGCATAAGTCGCTAATGGGTATTTATTTACAACCTTTTATCAACGTATATAGAAAATTACGTTTTCGTTTACGTTTTTTTTAGTACGTTAATGGTATTCAATTAAAAATTTTTGCCCTATATTTTTTAGTTATAGTGATTAGTGGTATTAACATATACCGAGTCTACTGATTTCCTAAGACAACAAGATTCTTAGAACAGTAATCTAAACAAGAATTATTCTCAAATAGATTGACAAATTATAATATTTTCTTTAATCTTGCCAACCTATAAATACTGTCGACAGAGGCTGGCATAAAGTTGTCAGGGTAATATAATGCAAAATATAGCGTCCATCCGAAAAAATTTATTCCTAATTTTTACTAGCTTTTTACTTATTTCATCATCTTTACAAGCTAGTGATGAGGTGAATGTGTATTCTTACCGGCAAGAGTTTTTAGTCAAGCCTTTGTTTGACATTTTTACAAAAAGAACGGGGATTAAAGTCAATGTTATTTTTGCTAAAAAAGGCATGGCGGAACGCCTCGCCCGAGAAGGTAAATATAGCCCCGCAGATATATTATTAACGACGGATATTAGTCGGCTCATTGAATTACATGACCGCGATCTACTCCAAGCTTATAGCTCTAAAACGTTACTTGATGTAATTCCTAGTCAATATCGTGCTACAGACAATACGTGGTATGCACTTACAACACGTGTTCGTAATATTTATTCAGCTAAACGTTTGGGTGCTATCAATATCAATTATGAAGATTTAGCTGACACTAAATATAAAGGAAGAATATGCACTCGAAGCGGTAAACATTCATATAATATTGCACTCGTTGCCTCTATGATTGCTGCTCATGGTGAAACAGAAACCCTCACTTGGTTAGAAAATTTTAAAGTTAACTTAGCCCGCAAACCTCAGGGTAATGACCGTGGTCAAGTACAAGCAATTCATCAAAACTTATGTGATATAGCGTTAGGTAATAGTTACTATTTTGGCAAAATGTTGGTTGATGAAAAGCAGAAGTTATGGGCTGATTCGGTATATATTAATTTTCCCAATCAAAATAACCGGGGTGCTCATGTGAATATATCAGGAATGGGCATGGCAAAATATGCTCCTAATAATGACAATGCTAAAGCTTTAATGGAATTCTTAGTGTCAAAAGAAGCACAGAAGCTTTATGCTGAAACGAATATGGAATATCCAGTGAGAACTGATGTAATGCCATCTGATTTAGTTGCCTCATGGGGTAAGTTTAAAGCAGATTCATTGTCGTTAGAATCGATCGCAAAGCATAGAAAAGAAGCGCTTAAACTTATAGATAAAGCTAAATTTGATTTATAAAGGATGATTATTATTTCTTGATAGCCCCATTAAAAAATAATATCTGGCGAAGTGCCTGCTGGCTCATAGTATTTTTACTCATAACACCGGTATTAGTTATGGTATTAGCCAGCTTTAGTTCGTCAAGTGATTTATTTTCTCATCTTTGGCGAACAGTCTTACCTGACTATATTACTAACACGCTAGTACTAGGGGTGTTGGTCGTTTTTTTGTCTTTAATTTTTGGCACCTTGAGTGCGGCTTTCATTGTTCATACCAACGTTTTGGGTAAAAACTTTCTGAGATGGCTACTTTTATTGCCCTTAGCAATGCCAGCCTATTTAGTTGCTTATCTTTATACTGATCTGTTTGATTACGCAGGACCCGTTCAGCGCGCGTTACGTAGTTGGTTTAATTGGCAGTCGCCGAGTGATTACTGGTTCTTTGATATACGTACTTTACTTGGAGCTTCCATTGTAATTTCGTTAGTTTTGTTTCCTTATGTTTATATGTTGACGCGTACTGCACTTGAGCAACAAGATCAAAACTTATTAAGGGCCGGACGTTTATTAGGGTTGTCAGCAAAACAAAGCTTTTTAAAAGTTGCCTTACCGCTGGCACGGCCAGCAATAGCGATATCAGCGAGTTTAGTCCTTATGGAAACCTTAGCTGACTTTGCCACGGTAAATTATTTTGCGGTAAATACACTGACTACAGCTATATATGATACTTGGCTGGGCTATGGTGACTTAGCAACAGCAAATGCTTTGGCCAGTATATTAATGCTGATAATTTTGTTTGTAGTTGTTGGTGAACAACGTGCGAGAGCCGGTCAAAATCATCAATCAAATAGGCCTAATCAGCATATTGAAATTATTACATTGTCATTATTTCAACAACTACTCATTAGCAGTTTTTGTTGGATATTGGTTTTAGCGGGTTTTCTTTTACCTTTCGCTTTACTTGTTATTATGGCAGTTGAATACAGCAGTATGGCTCAGCTAGCAAATTTAGTTTCACCAAGCCTTAACAGTATTGAAGTGTCATTTTATGCCGCAACTATTGCCACTTTCTTTGCATTGTTATGTAGTTTATATCGTCGATTGAGCTTTGATAAATGGCGAATACTTCCTTCAAGTTTATCAGGAATAGGTTATGCCGTTCCTGGAACAGTTTTAGCAATGGCACTATTGGCTAGTTTTGGACCCCTTGATCATTTTATTAATGATATAGCAAGGTATCTTCAGCTTAAAGAACCCGGTTTAGTCTTGTCCGGCACTATTTTTGCTGTCGTATTTGCCTTTGTGGTTCGTTTTTCAGCGATTGCCAATGGAACAATATCAAGTGGTATCAAACAGATACCTAATTCTGTTGATCTTGCTCCTGCAAGTTTGGGTGTGGGTTTAGGACAAATGTTAAAAAAGGTACATCTGCCAATACTGAGACCTTCTATTTTTGTAGCATGGTTACTCGTATTTGTTGAATCAATGAAAGAACTATCCGCCGTATTGTTACTAAGGCCCTTTAATTTTGATACATTGAGTATACAAATTTATCAATTAATATCAGACGAAATGCTTGAGCAAGGAGCCTTGAGTGCTATTTTAATTGTTTTTTTAGGCCTATTACCTATTATTTGGCTCAACAGAAGTAAGGATTTATAGTAAATGGTCGAAAATGAATTATTAAGCGTTAAGCAACTTTCGGTTAAATTACATAATAAAGTCATTTTGTTAGATACCCACTTAACACTAAACTTTGGTGATATTCTTGGATTAGTAGGACCAAGTGGTTGTGGAAAAACCACATTGCTTAATACTATAGCGGGCTTTAATTCACCCAGTACGGGTGAGTTAAACATAAAACGTAATAATTCAAGTAGTACTCATTTAATCGTTGAAGAAGATGTTCTCACTATAACGCCATTTAAGCATGTAGTTCCTGAACATCGTAATATCGGTATGATCTTTCAAGATTATGCATTGTTCCCTCATTTATCAGTTGAAAAAAACATCTGCTTTGGAATTAGTAAACTGCCCAAAAGTGAACAAAAAATTCGAATGACTGATTTGCTCAACTTACTTAAGTTAACAGGTTTAGAAGCAAGATTTCCACATCAGTTGTCCGGTGGACAACAACAAAGAGTTGCTATTGCTAGAGCATTAGCACCTCAGCCTACCTTATTATTACTTGATGAGCCTTTTTCAAATATTGATGCACGTTTACGCAATGAATTGATGTTAGAAATGCGCCAAATTTTAAAGCTGTTAAAAATGAGTGCTATATTTGTGACTCATAACAAAGACGAAGTCTTTACTTTTGCAGATAAAATTGCAGTAATGCATCAGGGAAGTATCCTTCAAATAGGTAGACCTGCCGATGTTTGTCACTCACCAAACAGCTGGCAAGTTGCTGATTTTTTGCAATTAGGTAGCTGGATACCTGTAAAGGCGATCAATGGCCAATTTCAATCAGCTGTTGGAGAATTACCATCAACTGAAGATATTTTTTTAAAAGAAAATATGGTTACCTACAAAGGGTGTCCTCAACAACTACAATTGTTATTGAAGTCACAAGCTATTGTGTATTGTGAAGGCGGGTTTGAGAAAAACAATGTCAAAGTTGATAATATCTCTATCACTGAACATGGATTTCACTATTTACTGAGTAGTATTGATAGAGACCTATCTTTATCATTTGAACAGTTGAGCTTTTATAGCAATTTTTTATTCACGTTGGGGCAAAAAATAGCGATAAAAATCAAGAGCCATAACTATCAAGTTTTTAATAGTTATGATGATATTTTAGGGTAACTATAAGCGGGGTTTCTATCAAAACAACGTCAATCTTAAGGTTGTTTTGCAACCATAAAGTGTAAAAATTCTTTTAACTCACACTTAAGTTTATTTTAAAGTGATGATAAGAAACAGTGGATATGGTTAGGATCGCTATTTCAATAAAAATTAGAAATTAAAATCACGCAAAGATTATTTATTTGGCAATTAGACGTTATCAGCTAACCACCAATATTTGCACTAATTCTCTTGCATGAAAAGAGGTTAGCGGTATTGTTTACTCGCCCCCATAACCTGACATTTTGTTGATTTCTAAAAACGTTCTCACATTTATTTTTCTCTAACTCCATCATCAAAATTTAGCCACTTTTAAACGGGTAGTCTTCGATATATATAACAAAAAAACACAGCAGTGATGGGGGGCATGAAGCCCCCAAAACCTCCAAAGTCATCTAATAAAAAAACCACCTAATATTGGGACTATAGCGAAGCCTAAAGAATAAAATAATGCTACACCAAGGTATGTTACACTTAAATGTGCTGGAGCTAAACGGTCAATATGAACATCAATGGTAGGGAGAAAATATCACTTCGGCTAACGTCATCACTAAGACTATACCAATCCATCCCCAGAAAAATCAATTAGGTTTACTGCAAACCAAAGTTACGAAACGACAAATAACAGTAAACCAATTTGAATACAACTATCTAACGCCATCGTTTTCAACAAAACAAACTCAGAGCAAATAATTAACAGTCAATTGGCAACAATCATTGATGAAATAAGCAAAATAAGATCAGGCACTTCAGCCCAAGTTAAATATTGAATTAACAACAAGTCCATTTGTGCGTAAATAAACAGACGCAGAGTATTAGCGACAATGAGACATTGTGGTAACTTATCTTACTTTAAAAGGCTAACGGTAGTTTATTGATTACTTTACTGACATTATTATTTGTTTGTTTGGATTTTTAAATATCATAGGAAGAACAAAAACTTAATTTGCTCTATACTAAGTTTATTAACCCTTGTTAAATGAGTTAGATAATTGATAAATAGAAAGTATCTCTGGATTATTATATTTTGGCTAGGTAATACCGCATCAAGTATTGCCGAACAGCTTGTTGTCACTGAAATATTACCCCCCTACCAGTTCTACCAAGAAAGTAGTGTGTTAAGTGGCTTTTCAGTTGAAGTTATGAAAGAAATATTCAAAATTACCGGTGATAATATTGATTTGCAAATATTGCCTTGGGCACGCGCTTACAGAACAGCCTTGAACCAACCTAATACACTTATTTTTTCACTCTCTCGTACCTTATCTCGGGAAAACTTATTCATTTGGGGGGGGAAATTAACAAAAGAAGATATTTACGCTTGGGGCTTAAAAGAAAACTTTAAAACATCAATAACTGATATTCAGCAACTAAAAAAATACAAAATAGCCGTAGCGAATTCATCAAGTACTGCACAATATTTTCAGCAGCATGAATACCCCTATCTTTATATACTTGGTTCACCAGAGCAAAGCTTACAAATGCTATATCTCAATAGGGTTGACATTATTACGGGTACAAAGAACACCTTAAAAGTACGAGCAAATAAATTAAACTTAGATATCAGTAACCTAAAAGTAATTATGCCTATATCAGTCATTAACCATGATTTATATTTTGCTTTTAGTCTTAACAGTGATGAAAAGGTTGTCAGTAAATATATAGATGCTTATCATCAAATTAAAAGCAGTGGCATTTTAGATAAGCTAAAAAGTAAATGGCATGTGCTTTAAATTTAATTTATTCAATAAATTCAATAAATTCAATAAATAACACTCAGATCACTTTACTTCTTTGACTAAAATCAATATAACAAATATAAATTTAATCCCTTACTCATTAATGACAGATATAATGATTAAAAATCAGCTAGTCGCCCAAAAAACAGTAGTCCCTTTAAAGTTAGCTCCAGCAAATTCTCAAGCGATCGGTGTTTTCGACTCTGGTATTGGTGGTTTATCGATTGCGAAATGTATTCATAAAAACTTACCACATGAAAATATTATTTATGTTGCAGATAGCCAATTTGCTCCTTATGGCGATAAATCGTCAGTAAACATTATTGAACGGGTAAATAAAATCACAGACTGGTTGATTAACCAGCAGGTAAAAGCAATTGTTGTTGCCTGTAATACTGCAACCGTTAGCGCGATTGATCAGCTACGTTTACGTGTTTCAATTCCAATCATAGGGGTTGAGCCCGCAATTAAACCTGCCGCAATTCATAGTAAAACCAAAAAAATAGCTTTATTGGTAACAGAAGCAACCGCTATAAATACGCGTTTTTTATCATTAGTAAATAAGCATAGAAATGGTACTGAAATTTATATCCAACCTTGTCCCGGCTTAGTAGAACTTATTGAGCAAGGCCTTTATGAAAGTGAACAGTGCCGTAAAATACTAAATGTCTTCTTGTTGCCACTTGTGCAAAGTAATATTGATACCCTCGTATTAGGGTGTACTCATTACCCTTTTGTTCGCCAACTTATACAAGATATTGTCGGTGATAAAATTACCATTATGGAAACTGCTCTACCGGTAACTGAGCAGCTTGCCAGACAACTTGAAATTAAGGGATTACTGGCAAGTCATGAACATATTTCCCAACAACATTTTTTTAGCTCAAAGATATCACCGGAACAAGCCCAGTTAATGTCAGTACTCTTTGATGAAAATGTCTCACTACAACGACTCCCTGCTCTTTAAATGAGCAATTCACAATTATTTTTAGCCGTTTAGCCTTCTAGGCGTAAAAAAACTAGAAAATAGTTAATCTTGCAGTTAGAATAACTTCAATATAAAAATATCTTAAACTATTAAATTTCCCTGAGGTTTTATGTCTACTCAATTTTTCACTTCTGAATCAGTTTCTGAAGGTCATCCAGATAAAATCGCCGATCAAATTTCTGATGCGGTACTTGATGCTATTATCGCTAAAGATAAGAATGCCCGTGTCGCTTGTGAAACGATGGTGAAAACTGGTGTAGCTATTATTTCAGGTGAAGTTTCTACCACTGCATGGGTTGATTTAGAAACGATTACCCGTAATGTAATCAGTAATATTGGCTATACTTCGTCTGACGTCGGTTTTGATGGTGAAACCTGTGGCATTATGAATTTAATTGGCCAGCAATCACCTGAGATTGCCCAAGGTGTTGACCGAGCAAACCCAGAAGATCAAGGTGCTGGTGACCAGGGATTAATGTTTGGTTATGCGACCAATGAAACTGAAACGTTAATGCCTGCACCAATATTTTATTCTCATCGATTAGTAGAGCGTCAAGCTGAAGTGCGTAAATCAGGGGTCTTACCTTGGTTACGTCCTGATGCTAAATCTCAAGTCACTTTTATTTATGAAGATAATAAACCAGTAGCGATTGACGCGGTTGTTTTATCAACTCAACATAACCCAGAAATTTCTCAAGAAGATTTGCACGAAGCTGTAATGGAAAATATCATCAAAGCTGTGTTACCTGCTGAGTTATTAACTAAAGATACTAAATACTTTATTAATCCTACAGGTCGTTTTGTTATTGGTGGTCCCGTTGGTGACTGTGGTTTAACAGGTCGTAAAATTATTGTCGATACCTATGGCGGCATGGCTCGTCATGGTGGTGGTGCCTTCTCAGGTAAAGATCCATCAAAAGTTGACCGCAGTGCCGCTTATGCAGGGCGCTATGTTGCAAAAAATATTGTTGCTGCTGGCCTAGCTGACCGTTGTGAAATTCAAATCTCTTATGCCATTGGTATTGCTGAGCCAACATCTATTTCAATTGAAACCTTTGGTACCGGTAAAGTATCAGAAGCAACGTTGATTGAGTTAGTTAGAGAGTATTTTGATTTACGACCTTACGGCATTACTAAAATGCTTGATTTATTACACCCTATGTACCAAATGACAGCCGCTTACGGACATTTTGGTCGTAAACCTGTTGAAGTAACAGTAGGTGATGATACTTTTACCGCCTTTACTTGGGAAAGAACAGATAAAGCCGACACGCTTCGTAAAGCCGCTGGGTTTTAATTTTTAACGTTTCAACATAATCGTTACTCCTGAACATAAAAAAGCGACTTAAAGAGTCGCTTTTTTATTGTAAAATATGAGTTAAATTTATGGCTATTCAGTCGACTGCGCTTTTTTACCAGCTACTTTTTCTTTTCGTCGCTGCTCAATGACACTTTGAACATGGCCACCAATGTGTTTTTCACCACGTTGGCTTGCTAAATTAATTTGGCGTTCGCGCTCAGCAAAGCCACTACGTTGCTCATCAGTATATTTATCATAACAACGATGACAACTAACGCCTTTTACATAATGCTCACTTTGCTTTTCTTGTTCGGTTATCGGATAACGACAAGCAAAACATTGATCATACTGACCTTGCTCTAAACCGTGTTTTACTGCAACTCGACTATCAAAAACAAAACACTCGCCTTGCCACATCGATTCATCTTGATCAACTTCTTCTAAATATTTAAGTACGCCACCTTCAAGGTGATATACCTCTTCAAAGCCTTGCTCTTTCAAATATGCAGTTGATTTTTCACAGCGGATGCCACCAGTACAAAACATTGCTACTTTTTTGTGTTTATTTTTATCTAAATTTTTAGCAACATATTCTGGAAATTCACGAAAAGTTTCAGTCTTCGGGTTTACTGCGTTTTCAAAAGTACCAATCTCAACTTCATAATCATTGCGGGTATCAACAAGTAATACTTCAGGATTAGCAATAAGTGCATTCCACTCTTTAGGTTTCACATAAGTACCCACCGTTAATAATGGATTAATACCTTCAACACCCATAGTTACGATTTCTTTTTTCAACTTAACTTTACTACGCTGAAAAGGGTTTTCATCTGCATAAGAGTATTTGTTAGACACTTGACCTAAACGCTCATCACTTGCTAAAAAAGTTAATACTGCATCAATACCAGCTTGTGTGCCTGCTACGGTACCATTAATGCCTTCGTTGGCAAGTAATAATGTACCTTTGACATTATTATCTAACATGACTGATAAAAGAGGAGATTTAAGTTGTTCGAAGTTTTCTAAGCGGACAAATTTATAAAGTGCACACACGGTGATGTTTTGCATAATAATACCCATTGAGCCAGCCAAATCGTAAATCTGGAGCTGTAGATTGAAATAAAGCCAACACTGATATAATCAGCATTGGCGAAAGACGCGCATTCTATCAAAAGACTTTATTTAGATAAAGTACCTATCCCATTGATCAATTAAATTAGAATTGAATTTTTACACCAATAGAAGGAAATGGTTCCATTCCTTCTTCTCCTTCTATTTTAAAATCAGTTAAAGTTTCAGTACCATCAGGTGCATAATAATAACCAGAAATATTCTTACTCCCCGTTGCGTTTAATAAAGCAAATGTCCATTCAGCTTTATTTCCCCATATGGTTGTCTTGTAATTCGCCTGTATATCAAGACGACTATATGTAGGGAGTTTTTCAGAGTTCAAATCCCCATAAGTAGGAAGGTAATAATCTTGATGATCGGGGTTATTATATAAACCTACAATTGGTGTATATTTTGCGCCACTTCTGATGCTCAGTTTTACGCCGAAATCCCATTTTTCATTAAATTTATAGTTGGCCACCATGTTAGCGAGTAACGGCGTGTCTAAATAATACTCAGTCGTTACATTGGTGAAATCATCAGTTCGGGCACTCTTCGACCAACTCAATGACGCCCAACCATACCAACCGTCACCCTCTTCCCTTCTAATTACCCACTCTAAACCTCTAGCAGCTCCAGATAAGTCATTACTATAATGTAAGTGAGCATTAACATCGTCTTCATCAAGTGACCGCGCTAAATCGCCTAAATTTTTATAATATAAATCAATAGTGCTTTCCCATAAATCATTTATTTGATAACTGAATTTTAGAGCATAGTGTGTTGCTTTTGGTGATTTAAGTTGCGGGTTTCCTACGCTTTTTAATACAGTTTCAAGGTCAGGAAATTGATTATATGTACCTGTTTTCGCCTTTATGGTTAAATCATTGTTTACATACCAGTTAAGCGAAATTCGCGGATGAAAAAATTTCTGTTCCGTAAAATCATTGTACTCAGCTCGTAAGCCCATTTCTAAAGACCAGTTTTCATCGAACGACCAAATATCATTAAAATAAACGGCACTGTTATTATTGGTTAAACTGTCATTGTCTTGAATACGATCTCCTTTTTTACTTTCACAATCGGGATCATGATCAGTACAATAATAAGGAATAGCATCAAAGCTATAAGTACTTTCATTATTGCTTAAATCAATACCTGTAATCAATTTATGCGCTTCAAACCAGTCTATTTGATAGACAAACCGGGAATTATAAGATTCATTTTCAAGGTTAATAAATTGTCCTGCGCCATATGATTCTTCTGATTTTTCTATAGAATGACCTACGGTTAAATGCATTAATCGACCATTGTCTCCGTAGAACTGCCAGGAAATTCCTTGGCTATCAAATTGACTTTTTATTTTTAAGTCGCCAATAAAATCAGGATCTATTCGACCTTCTTCTGAAGCCTTTGATACATTAATGCCACCAATGTCACTGGCTCCTGTTAAGGTAAAAGTTAATTTGTGTTCATCACCAATTAGCCACTGATATTTACCTTGATAGTCGTCACTCACCGGGGCTTTAAAAACAGTGTAGCCATCTTCTTCTTCACCTTCGGGTAAAAACAAATGAATCAAGCTTCGGCGATACGATAAATAAAAAGCTTGGTCATCATTTATCCCGCTCTCTATCATTACGCCTGTTTTCATCAAACTTGCATCCACAGTAGTCGTAAAGTCTTGATTACGAGGGTCTCGGAGTTTTACATCGAAAACGCCGCCAGTTGCATTGCCATATTGACTGCCAAAAGCAGCAGGATGAAGCGAAAAATCACCCACAACGTTTTCATTAAAAATACTGTCCCCAAATAAATGAAAAATATATCCCGCAGGCATATCGTCAATATAAAATGCATTATCATCTGGTGATGAACCACGAATAGCAGGTTCTCCACCACTATCGCCACCCGCATAAACCACACCAGGCATACTATAGACGGCACTCAGTGGATCATGATCTAGTCCAGCAATTTTCATAAGTTTTTTAGTTTCAAAAGAAACTTCCGTATTTGCTTGATTACGACGAGAGACAACTTCAATAACCTCGATAGGTTCAACTTTAGCCTTTATATTTATGGCTTTTTCTTCTTGAAAGGATTTATTTGCAAACGCAAATGATGGAGCTGATATTGAAAATATTGAAATGAGTGTTAAGGCAATTTTTGTCCAAACTAAACTCTGTTGATTACGACTTAGTGTACTTAGCATTTTTTAACCATTTGATGAGGTGATATATGCCGTTATTATCTAGAAAACAACTGTAGAGTTCAGTACTTTTGTGTCTAATAATTGTCAGTAGTTGTAAGAATAGCTTGCCAAAAAAAGGCTTCCCACATTTGTGAAAAGCCTTTTCAAATTCTAAATTTCTAAATTTCTAAATTTCTAAGCCGTTATATCTAGCTCGATGACCCTTTAATTTTTTCCCGCATACGTTGAATCATCATATAGAAATATGGCACTAACAACGTACCCAGTATAGTGGCCGCTAACATACCTGAAAGTACGGTAACACCAAGGAATATTCGGCTACTGGCTCCTGCACCAGACGACATAACTAAAGGAATAACACCTAAAATAAAAGACAGTGCCGTCATCAATACCGCTCTAAATCTTAACTTTGCAGCATCAAGTGCCGCTTCCATGATCGTCTTTCCTTGGGCTCTTAGTTCCATCGCAAACTCAACAATAAGAATGGCAGTTTTAGTCGATAAGCCAATCAGTAGTATTAACCCTACCTGCGCATAAATATTGTTTTCCATCCCTAAGATATAAAGTGTCAGCATTGAGCCAAATAAGGCTAAAGGCACTGCGGCGATGACAGAAAACGGTATAGTCCAGCTTTCATATTGAGCGACTAAAAATAAGTAAACAAACAACAACGCTAAGCCAAATAAAACAGGCGCTAAATTGCCCGCTTCAATTTCTTGTTTAGACTGCCCGGCCCACTCAAAAATATAGCCTTGGGGTAAGTTTCCAGCCAATTCTTCCATAATCGCTATCGCCTCACCTGACGAATGACCACTCGATGCTTGGCCAGTGATATTTGCGCTACGGTACAAATTAAAATGTCCGATACTGGTAGGGCCTAAAATAGGCTCAAGCTTAGCAAGTGTCGTTAACGGCACCATTTCACCGTCTTGGTTACGCACAAAATAGTAGCGCAAGTCAGAGGGATCTTTACGGAACTCTTTTTCAGCTTGAACGGTTACTCTGTAGGTTCGCCCAAACTGGCTGAAATCGTTAATGTACATTGACCCTAACTGCGCTTGTAACGTTATAAAAATATCAGACAAAGCAACACCTTGAGCTTTTGCTTTATCTCTATCAACCTCTAAAAAGTATTGTGGAACATTTGCGCGGTAAGTACTAAAAACGCGAGTTAATTCAGGTCGTTGATTTGCCTCATAAATAAGGCCATTCATCACTTGTGCTAAATCACTAGGACTTCGGCCTTCACTGTCTTGTAGTTTAAATTCAAAACCCGAACTTGTCCCTAAACCTGGAATAGGCGGAGGATTAAATATCATTATTTGTGCGTCTGGCATTGTCCACAGTTGCCCCATTAAACGCTGGATAACAGCACGCAGTGCTAATGCTGGCTCCGTTCTTTCTTCCCAATCTTTTAGCATGATAATACCTAAACCATTGTTCGAGCCTGCCCCACCTAATAACGAAACACCTGAGACAGTAATAACATCAGTAACGGCTGGGTCTGCTTTTATCATTGGCGTTATTTTATCAATAAGTGCCTGTGTTCTGTTACTTGAAGCCGCATCAGGTAATTGGATATCGAGAAAAACATAACCTTGGTCTTCGCTTGGAACAAACCCCGTGGGTACCGATGTGGTTAACCACCCTGTAGCTACAAACAAAACACCGACAATAATACCGACGCGAGTAGCACGTTTTAATAAGAAGTTAACGCCTGTGGTATAGCTTCCTGTCATTTTTTCAATACCCCGTTCAAAAGGCATCAACCATTTGATCGGTTTCATATTCTCTTTACTTAATAAAACAGTACAAAGAGCTGGGCTTAACGTTAAGGCATTAATAGACGAAATGATAACAGCAAATGAGATGGTTACTGAAAACTGTTTGTACAATTCACCAGTAATACCCGGCATAAAGGCGACAGGAATAAATACAGCTAGCAGTACTAAAGTAGTTGCGATAATTGGCCCTGAAACCTGTTCCATGGCCTTAGTCACCGCTTCTTTTATGTCGAGTTTTTCTTCTTTTAGAATGCGTTCAACATTTTCAATAACAATAATGGCATCATCGACAACAATCCCTATTGCAAGCACTAAACCAAAGAGTGTAACGGTGTTAATGGAATATCCCATCACTAACATAAAAGCAAAGGTACCAATTAATGAAACCGGTATAGCGATAGTTGGGATCAGTGTGGCTCGCCAGTTTTGCAAAAATAAGAAAACCACGAGAATAACTAAAACTATTGCTTGAAATAAGGTCGTTTTTACTTCATCAATAGAACGTGAAATAAATTCAGTCGTGTCGTATGGAATAGCATACTCAAGCCCGTCAGGAAAACGTGCTGATAATTTTTCTATCTCTAACTTTACTAACCGAGCGACTTCAGTTGCGTTTGCACCAGGCAATTGATAAATAACTAAAAATGCGGTTTCGTTACCATTTAAACGTGCTTGAACGCCATAGTTTTGCGAACCAAGTTCTAAACGTGCAATGTCAGATAAACGGACAAAGTTACCGTTAGAACGAGCTCTTACGATGGTTTGCCCAAATTCTTTAACCGTTTTTAATCGCCCTTTCGCTTGAATTGAATACTCAAACTGTTGATTTGGCAATGAAGGGCTCGCACCTAACTTCCCTGCCGCTACAATTAAATTTTGCTCTTGAAGTGCTTGTTTTACCTCCGTAACCGTAACCCCTAATGATGCCATACGGTCAGGTCGCAGCCATGCTCGCATGCTATAAGTCATTTCACCCATAACACTAGCTTCTGCTACGCCAGGAATACGTCCCAGCGGCTCAGTTAATGAATTGGTCGCATAGTTACTTAAGAAAAGTTGGTCTATACCCGCTTGCTTTGAAAATAAATTAATGGCCATTAACATTGAGCTAGATTTTTTCTTAACCGTTACCCCTTGTCGGGTCACTTCTGATGGCAGTGAGCTTTGGGCTAATGCCACACGATTTTGCACATTGACCTGCGCCATATCGTCATCAATACCCACCTTGAAAAATACAGTAATGGTTGCTGAACCATTATTTGACGCTGTTGACTCGATGTACATCATATCTTCAACACCATTGATTTTTTCTTCAATGGGACGAATAACTGACTCTTCGACAACCTGAGCGCTAGCACCGGGATAGACTGCTGTTATTTGAACTTGCGGTGGTGTTATTTCAGGGTACATATTAACGGGCAATATCCCCATGGCAATAAGGCCCGCTAAAGTAATAACAATTGAGATAACAAAAGCAAACTTGGGTCGATGAATAAACGTTTTACTAATCATGGGAGTGTCCTACTTAGTTAAAAGGTCAGAAATAGTACCGGTAAGCGGGTCAATTCTTTTGATAACTGGCTTCACTTCAACGCCACTTCTTACTTTTTGTAAACCTTCTATGATCACTTGTTCGTTCGCTTTAAGACCTGATTCAACGACCCACATCGCATTCATTCTTCGCCCTAAAGTAACCAAACGTTGCACAACTTTATTATCGTCGCTAACAACAAGGACAAACTTGCCTTGTTGGCTTTCTTGAACGGCAACTTGAGGGACTAGCGCCATTTGCTCTTTTTGCTTGCCTTCGATAATTAAGGTGACAAACAAGCCAGGCACAACAATACCGTCAGGGTTATTAAACTTCGCACGTAATTCAACCGTCCCCATACCCTGGTCTATCTTGGTATCGGCAAAAATAAGCAAACCTTTTTCGCCATAGGTGGTGTTGTTCGGTAAACGTAATGAAATATCAATGGATAAATCTTTAGGGTGATGCGTATTTTTTTGTAAATAAGAAATATAGTCGCTTTCTTCTACTTGAAAGCTCACATAGATGGGGTCTGTTGCTGTTAATGTCGCGATGGTATTACTGCTCGGGCTCACAACGGCACCAATACTATAATTAACTTTACCAATTCGCCCTGAAAATGGCGCTTTAATCACGGTATAACTTAAACTCAACTTAGCTGTTTCTAGTGTTGACTCAGCCACCTGCACCGCCGCTTTTGCTTGGGAGTTATTAGTGATTAACTTATCAAGATCAGATTGTGAAATATAGCCATCTCCTGCAACTTCACGCCCTCGTTTTAAATCTCGTGCCGCACCTTCTGCACCTGCAACTCTACTAGCTAAATCTGCTTTTGCAGATTCTAAAGAGGCTTGGTAAGCCGCAGGTTCAATATTAAGTAGTACTTGATCTTTTTCAACGATAGAACCTTCGTCAAAGTGACGTGCTATTAATTCACCTTCAATGCGAGCACGTAAATCAACTTCTTTTGAGGCAACGGAACGCCCTAAAAATTCACGATAGCTACCAATTTCATTTACTTTTATTTCATAAATAGAAACGGCAGGAGCTGGCGTTTTTTGTTTAACTTGCTCAGCTTGTCCACAACTAACAACAGTCAAAGCAATAACTGACAAAAGACTCACGCGAGATAAAATAGGTTGAAAAGATGGTAGGTGTTTTGTGAACATCTATGTTCTCCGTTTAGGATGTATAAGCAGGAAACGAAAACAGCTAATAAAAATCAAGCTGCTTAAAAAGTTATTATTACATTTGATCATAGTAAATTCAGTCAAAAAAGGTAATCAAAGACTTAAAACAGGCGATGTTTATTTTAAAAAGCCGTTTTTCAGCTATTTTATAAAATGATAATTGAAATAAGAGCAAGTCGCCCTTATATTTCTTGTTAAGATAATAAAAAATAAAATAAAATGAGCAATCCTAGAATTTATCAACAACAATCCTTTTCTATTGGCGACACAGTCACCTTAAGTGAAGATGCCTTTGGCCATACAATACGAGTTTTACGTTTAAAGAGTGGTGATTCCTTAACTCTTTTCAACGGTGAATTTAATAACGGTTTACTAGGCGATTATCAAGCTGAACTCACTGATGTTAATAAAAAAAGTGCACAAGTGGTTATAACGTCGTTCACAGAGAAGCATGTAGAGTCACCGCTAAACATTCATTTAGGCCAAGGTATTTCCCGTGGCGATAGAATGGATTTTACTTTACAAAAATCGGTTGAACTTGGTGTTAATACCATAACCCCACTATTTACTGAACGTTGTGGCGTAAAGCTGACAGGTGAGCGCTTACAGAAAAAAATAGACCAATGGCAAAAAATAGTGATTGGTGCTTGTGAACAAAGTGGCCGTTGTTCGGTCCCTATTGTTATGCCTGCTGTTTATTTAGATGAATGGCTAACTCAGCAAACTGGTTCATTAAAACTAAATTTACACCCAAAAGCGCAATACTCAATAATGAATTTGCCTGAAAAAAACATCAATGAGTCAAATCAGCGAGTGCGTTTACTTATTGGTCCAGAGGGAGGTTTAAGTGATGATGAAATTAAACGAGCCAATCAAGCCTCTTTTGTTGATGTTTTATTAGGGCCCAGAATATTAAGAACAGAAACAGCAGCATTAACTGCAATTACCGCATTGCAATGTCGCTTTGGCGATATTAACTAGTAATAATACTTTAATGATTGTGTGCAATTGAAATTAATTTGAGTTGTTTGCAAGATATAGGAAAAATAAATGACAATTAAACTTGGCGTAGTAATGGACCCTATTTCACAGGTCAATGTAAAAAAAGATTCGTCTATGGCGATGATGTTTGAAGCGCAAAAGCGTGGATATGAAATTTATTACATGGAAATGAAAGACTTATACCTTGACCAAGGACAATGCCGTGCGACTGCACAAAAATTGAAAGTTTTTGACGATCCTCAACATTGGTATGAACTCGACGACGTAAACGATATAGCAGTTTCAGAGCTTGACGCGGTGCTCATGCGTAAAGATCCTCCTTTTGATACTGAGTTTATCTACGCGACTTATATGCTTGAGCGTGCGGAGGTTGAAGGCACATTAATTGTGAATAAACCTCAAAGCCTTCGTGACTGTAATGAAAAACTTTTTACCGCTTGGTTTGCCGAGCTAACACCACGTACCTTAGTGACACGTAACAATGATAAAATTCGTGAATTTCATCAAAAAGAAAAAGACATTATTATCAAGCCACTTGATGGCATGGGCGGTGCGTCAATTTTTCGTATAAAAGAAAATGATGCTAATGTTGGTGTTATATTAGAAACACTGACCAACCACGGTAATCAATACGCCATGGTGCAAGAATTCATGCCTGAAATTAAAGATGGCGATAAACGCATCCTTATTGTTAATGGTGAACCTATGCCTTATTGTCTAGCGCGTATCCCTGCACAAGGTGAAACGCGTGGTAACTTAGCTGCCGGTGGTCGTGGTGAAGCAAGACCCCTTAGCGCAACCGATAGGTTAATTGCTGAAACTATTGCCCCTGAATTAAAGAAACGTGGTCTATACTTTGTAGGGTTAGATGTTATTGGTGACAAAGTTACCGAGATTAACGTGACCAGCCCAACCTGTATCCGAGAAATTGAAGCTGCATATCCTATTAATATCAGTGGTAAATTAATGGATGCAATAGAAGAAAATATTCGCCCTAGAGTATAAGCCTTTTAGTTATACTTTTTATCACCAAAATAAAGTTATGAGTCTATTACTAGCGGTAACCCTTTAAAGTAAAGGGTTACCATACCTCTATAAAAACAATGATGCATAGAGTTTTTTTTAAACTTAAGATGTAAAAAGGTGAAGGTATGGAAAGCTTAGAAAATCAACTTTTAATCGCAATGCCTGCATTAGACGATGCATATTTTAATAAAACCGTGACCTATATTTGTGAACATAATGAAGAAGGTGCCATGGGGCTTATTATTAACTTACCCGTTAACGTTACTTTAAACGAGTTGCTCGTCCAAATAGATGCTAAAAAAGAAGAAGCACCTGAATTAGGCCAACAAGTGTTAACTGGAGGTCCAGTATCTCAAGACCGAGGCTTTGTTTTACATAGTCCACAAAGTTGCTGGAAACAATCGTTATCACTCAGTAAAGAGGTGATGATAACGACCTCTAAAGATATTTTAATGGCACTAGGTACCGAAGAAGCCCCTGAAAAATATATGGTCACATTAGGTTATGCTGGTTGGGGGCCGGGTCAATTAGAAGAAGAAATAAAAACTAACGCCTGGCTTTTAACCCCTGCTGATGGTGATATTGTTTTTAATACACCGATTGAGCAGCGCTGGAAAAAAGCCACAGAAAAGCTAGGTATTGATATGGCTCATTTATCTACGGATATTGGCCATGCTTAACAACATTAAGGAATAATAAGTGTCAAAAGATGTCGGCCAACGCACCGTTTTAGGTTTTGATTTTGGTAAAAAATATATTGGCGTTGCTGTTGGCCAAGAACTGACAGGAAGTGCCTCTCCTTTAGGCTCGATTAGAGCTAAAGAAGGTATTCCTAATGAGATGGAATTAACCAAATTTATTAAAGAATGGCAACCTGACTATTTAGTGGTGGGATTACCCTTAAATATGGATGGTAGTGAGCAACAGTTAACCCTTGATGCCAAAAAATTTGGTAACCGCTTATCCAATAAATTCGCTTTGAAGGTAGAATTTCAAGATGAACGTTTAACCACAGCGGATGCCAAAGAACGTTTATTTGCCGCTGGTGGCTATCGTAATTTAAAAAAAGATAATATTGATGCTGAGTCAGCAAGATTAATTATTGAAAGCTATTTTGAAACGCTTTACGACTAGAAAATAGCAATATAGTCAAACCACATAAAGCTCATGCGTCAAGTGGTTTGACTATCTATTGTTACACTGTTCAGGAAACTTAGCTTAACACCTAGCAATGTTTCTTAAGCATCTGTTAACTAAATATCTTTAGGGCCAAAACCGTCAATGGTCACGCCACTTAATGCACCGGTGCCTCCTTGCTCATTACTGCGCAACTTAATCATCAAGCGTAAATCATTAGGTGAATCAGCATGATGCAATGCATCAGCATAGTTTATTAAGCCTTTTTGATACAACTCAAACAAAGCACCATCAAAGGTCTGCATGCCAAGTTCTTTAGACTTTTCCATCACTTCTTTAATACTACCAATATCACCTTTTTTAATAAGTTCAGCGATATAAGGCGAGTTAAGTAAGATCTCAATCGCCGCAACACGCCCGTTACCGTCGCAGGTAGGGATCAGTTGCTGAGCGATAATACCGCGTAAATTTAACGCTAAATCAAACAATAACTTGCCATGTTGATCGGCAGGCACTAAATGCATAATACGGTCAATCGCTTGGTTAGCATTATTTGCATGCAAGGTTGCAATACATAAGTGCCCGGTTTCAGCAAAGCTTAACGCATGTTCCATGGTTTCTTGGTTACGGATCTCACCAATTAAGATAACATCGGGTGCTTGGCGTAATGAGCTTTTTAAGGCCGCATCGAAACTTTCAGTGTCTAAGCCGACCTCTCGTTGCGTTACCATACAACGCGCATGTTCATGAACAAATTCAACAGGGTCTTCAATGGTAAGAATATGGCCACGCGAATTTTTATTACGATAGCCAATCAATGAAGCCATTGATGTTGATTTACCCGTACCCGTGCCACCAACAAAAAGTACTAAACCGCGCTTTGACATGACTACATCTTTTAAGATTGGCGGTAAACCGAGTTCGTCAGCATCAGGAATTTCTGTGACAATACGTCGGACAACCATACCTGCCATATCGCGTTGCCAAAAGGCTGAAATACGGAAGCGGCCAATGTCGTCAATTGAAATGGCAAAGTTACATTCTTTTTCTTCGGTAAATTGCTTTTTCTGTTTATCGTTCATTGCGTTATGAACAAGAGCTAACGATTCATCGCTTGTTAAAAGGTGATCATCGATTGCTTGTAACTCGCCATTTACTTTGGCGCTTACCGCAAGCTTAGCGGTAACAAACATATCAGAGGCACCTTCTTTTACCATCTTTTGTAATAAGTCATGAAAATTCATTGATCTTTCTCTTATCTTTTAAACCGTAATGTGAAGTAATAGACACCCATGGTTTGAGCGTGCTTTAAAAACCTCTAAACTGATTTTTATCCACCGCTTTTTCCATCGCATCTTGCTTAGTTATCAAGCCTCTATTCACTAGACCTTGAAGACATTGATCCATGGTTTGCATGCCATGAGACATACCGGTTTGAATGGCACTGTACATCTGCGCTATTTTGTCTTCACGAATTAAATTTCTTATTGCAGGAACACCTAACATTATCTCATGAGCGGCAACACGACCCCCACCCACTTTTTTAATCAAGGTTTGTGAAATAACCGCACGAAGTGATTCTGACAACATTGAACGCACCATAGATTTCTCTTCACCGGGGAAAACATCAATGATACGGTCGATGGTTTTTGGTGCAGAGGTTGTATGTAAAGTACCAAAAACTAAGTGGCCGGTTTCCGCCGCTGTCATTGCTAAACGAATAGTTTCTAAGTCGCGCATTTCACCAACAAGAATAACATCAGGGTCTTCACGTAAAGCACTGCGCAGAGCAGCTTCAAAACTTAGTGTATCGCGATGGACCTCACGTTGGTTTATTAAACATTTTTTGTTTTCGTGAACAAACTCAATAGGATCTTCAATGGTAAGAATATGATCGTGTTTGTTGTTATTAATATAATCGACCATAGCCGCTAAAGTGGTTGATTTACCCGAGCCTGTTGGACCCGTCACTAAAACTAAGCCTCTAGGTATATCAGAAATTTCACGAAAGATATCAGGACAGCCTAAATCATCTAAGGATAATATCTTGCTTGGAATAGTACGAAATACTGCTGCAGGGCCACGATTTTGATTAAAAGCATTGACACGAAAACGTGCCAAATTTGGCACTTCAAAAGAGAAATCGACTTCTAAATTTTCTTCATACTCTTTCCGTTGACGATCATTCATAATATCATAGACCAGAGCATTAACATCTTTCTCGTCAAATGCTGGGATATTGAGTTTACGTACGTCACCGTCAACACGAATTGAAGGCGGAGTGCCTGCAGATAAATGTAGATCAGATGCATTATTTTCCACACTAAAGGCAAGTAATTCGGTAATATCCATAAAAAGACCTCTTAATAATTATTTTTTATAATTTTATAATATAAAGTAAGTTGAAACTAAATTGACACAAAACAATATGACACCCATTAAAGATAATCTTGCTAAGATAAATCTGCAAATTTTTAATGCTTGCGAGCTAGCAAAACGTCCATCTTCACAGGTGACCTTACTCGCGGTTAGTAAAACCAAAACCAGTGCCATGATCGAACAAGCTTATTTAGCAGGCCAACGAGAATTTGGTGAAAACTATATTCAAGAAGCCGTTGAAAAAATAGAAGAATTACAAAGTTTGTCAGACATTACTTGGCATTTTATTGGTCCTATACAGTCAAACAAAACACGATTAATTGCCGATAACTTTGCTTGGGTACATAGTGTTGACCGCATTAAAATAGCAAAACGCCTTAATGATCATAGGTCTAGCCAAGATACTCCCCTCAACGTTTGTTTACAAGTCAATATTAGTGGCGAAGAAAGCAAATCCGGCATAGCCGTTAAAGATATTAAAGCGTTAATTGATTGTATTGAGCATTGCCCACATTTAACCCTGCGCGGCTTAATGGCTATCCCTGAGAAAAATGCCTCTGAACAAAGTTTTGAAAAAATGCAGCAACTTTATACGCAATTAAAAAAAGACCATCCTAGTATGGATACTTTATCGATGGGCATGTCAGGAGACTTGAGTGACGCTATTGTTAAAGGTTCGACTATGGTCAGAGTTGGCTCAGCCATTTTTGGCGCTAGAGAAGATAAATAGTTATATTCGGATACAATCTATTTCACTTTCTTTAAGTATAATTAGTTACAATAGTTAAAATATTCACATTCTTATTTATCATAGGTATTTCATGACAAAAATTGCTTTTATTGGCGCTGGTAACATGAATGGCGCAATTATTTCTGGCTTAGTAAACACAGGCTTTGCCGCTCAAGATATTATCGTATCAAATCCTTCACCTGAGAAGCGACTGGCTTTACAAGAGCAACTTGGTATTAAAGAAACCGCAGACAATATCGTTGCGGCTAATTTTGCAGATTTTATTGTACTTGGTGTTAAACCTCACTTTATTGTTGAGGTTTGCCAAAAAATCAGCCAAGAAATTGACATTAGCAGCAAGTGCTTTATTTCCGTTGCTGCTGGATGCACTGTTGCACAAATGCAAAAAGCCTTAGCCAAACCATGTGGCATTATTCGTACTATGCCCAATACCCCCTCGCAGATTGGTTTAGGTGTTACTGGTTTATATGCCGACGAAAATGTTAATACTCAACAAAAACAGGTTGCCGAAGAACTAATGAGTTCGGTGGGTATTATCAAGTGGTTAGCCACTGAAGATGAAATTGACAATATTATTGCGGTCTCTGGCTCGGCGCCGGCCTATTTCTTTTTGTTTATGGAAGCAATGGAAAAACAAGCGATAGCGTTAGGTTTTTCAGTAAAAGAAAGCCGTGAATTAGTGCAGCAAACCGCTTTAGGTGCTGCGCAAATGGTGGTCAACAACGATATTCCAATCAGCGAATTACGTGCTAAGGTCACCTCAAAAGGTGGTACAACCAATGCTGCTATTAATTCTTTTATAGATGATGGTTTGGATAAAATAGTAACAAATGCAATGAACAGTGCATTGCATCGCGCTAAAGAAATGGCGCAAAATAACGTTTAATACCGTTTGAATTTTATTAATTATTAAGTTTTGGAGAAGTAGATGGAAGCCATTAATTATTTGCTGAGCTTTGCCTTTGACGCATTATTAATGTTGTTAGTTTTACGTGTATGGTTACAATTGGTCCGTGCTGATTTTTATAACCCGTTAAGCCAGTTTATTGTAAAAGTAACCAACCCAGCCGTTATTCCGCTTCGCCGGGTTATACCTGGTTTTGGTGGTATTGATATATCAACATTGTTATTAGCTTTTGCCGTAGCAGCGTTAAAGTTTATTCTTATCCCATTACTTAATGGTGGTGATATCAATATTATTTCGGCGCTATACTTAGGTCTTATCTATTTAATTAAACAAACGGGTGTATTGCTATTTATGTTAATGCTCGTTATGGCATTAATGAGCTGGGTAGTTCAGGGGTACAACCCTACGCAAGCTATCTTCCAGCAGTTAACTGAACCGTTTTTAAAACCGATAAAACGTATTGTACCCAGCATTGGCGGTTTAGACTTATCTATACTTATTGCTTTCTTATTACTAAACGTAATTAATATTTTCCTATCTGGCGCCATTCCAGGTTGGGCAATGCTATAATAACATAGAAACAATAAAACAGGTTTTGTAATAATTTGGCTATAAAACCTGTCTTATTAAATGTATGGATAATTAAAACAAAAAGGAACACATTATGAAAAATATCTTTCAAACCTGTTTATTTATTATTTTAGTTTCATTGACCCTAGTCAGTAACGTTTTTGCTGAAAACATGAAAAAACTGGGTTCGATGCAAGTTCATTATATGGCAATAAATGCCACATTTTTGACCCCAAAAGTAGCAAAAGCTTATGATATTGAACGTAGTCGTTTTAACGGTTTAATTAATATTTCAGTTTTAGACGATACTAAACCGTCAACGCCAGCAAAAGCCGTAACTATTCAAGGAAAAGCTCGAAATGATATTGGTCAAATCAAAACCCTTGAATTTGACGAAGTAAAAGAAGGTGATGCTATTTATTATTTAGCACAAGTTAATTACACCAACGAAGAAACCTTTTACTTTGATATCACCATTAGTGACGGCAAAGAAACCCACCAGCTTAAATTCAAACAGAAATTTTATGTTGATTAATCACTAATTGCATACAAATAATTAATATATAAAATCAGGTTTTACCTGATTTTATTTTTTCATTTCTACACGCTCAAGGTACAAAATGTCAACCATCGTATTAGCCACAGGCAACCCAGGTAAAATTAAAGAACTCAGCCATTTATTAGCCGCATATAGCATTGAAATAAAACCCCAAAGTGAATTTAATGTCAGTGAAGTGGCAGAAACAGGCACTACTTTTGTTGAAAATGCCATCATTAAAGCGCGTCATGCAGCTAAAATAACGGGCTTACCGGCAATCGCTGACGACTCTGGTTTAGAGGTTGATGCATTAAATGGCACACCGGGGGTTTATTCGGCGCGTTATGCGGGTGAAAACGCTAGTGATAGTGACAATACGAATAAACTGTTAAAAGCATTGCAAAACATACCTGATGAACAACGTACCGCTCGTTTTCATTGTGTACTGGTTTATATGAAACACGAGCACGATCCAACGCCGATAATTTGTCATGGCGTTTGGGAAGGTACAATTACCCGTGAAAGATTGGGCGAACAAGGTTTTGGTTATGACCCTATTTTTTGGCAAGAACTACAGCAACAAACTTCAGCACAATTGCCTCGCGATTTAAAAAATAGTTTAAGCCACCGCGGCCAAGCACTTGCTAAACTTGTGCAACATTTTGGTGTTAAATAATAATGCTACAAGCGCCCCCGCTTTCTTTATATATCCATATCCCTTGGTGTGTTGAAAAATGCCCATATTGTGATTTTAACTCACATGCTTTGAAATCAGCGGTTCCAGAAGAAGAGTATGTAAAACATCTTATTGATGATTTAGATGCAGATATCGCCAAGTTCTCTCTAAGTGATCGCCCATTACACACTATTTTTATTGGTGGTGGTACACCGAGCTTATTTTCTGCACAGGCCATTGAAAGTTTATTAACCCAAGTCCTCGCGCGCTTCGCACATAAAGATGACATTGAAATAACGTTAGAAGCAAACCCAGGCACCGTTGAAGCTGAAAAATTTATTGGTTTCTTTAATGGGGGTGTTTCAAGACTATCGATTGGTGTTCAAAGTTTTGAATCTGACAAACTAATAAAATTAGGTCGAATTCATGACAGTAACCAAGCAAAAAAAGCAGCCGAGTTAGCCTATTCTTGTGGTATAAAAACTTTTAATCTTGACTTGATGCATGGCTTACCGCAGCAAAACATTGCTAACGCCCTTGATGATTTAACCACCGCTATTTCACTGAATCCAACCCATTTATCTTGGTATCAGTTAACAATAGAACCCAATACCGCTTTTCATTCTCGCCCGCCTAAGTTGCCTGAAGACGAAGTACTTTGGGATATTCAAGATCAAGGTATCGCCTTATTAGCTGCCGCGGGATATCAGCAATACGAAATCTCGGCTTACAGTAAACCCGGCTTTGAATGTCAGCATAATATCAATTACTGGCAGTTTGGTGATTATCTGGGCATTGGCTGTGGCTCGCATGGCAAAATAACAGACCCACTTAATGGTAAAGTTTTCCGTACTATCAAGGTAAAACACCCTAAAGGTTACTTAGACGAGAGTCGTCCACACTTAGATCATTTAGTTGAAGTCAGTGCACAAGAATTACCTTTTGAATATATGATGAACAGACTGCGCTTACATGAACGTTTTAGCTTAACGGAATATCAACAAAGAACAGGCTTATCAATTGAAACTGTCTTGCCAACATTGCAAGTCGCTAAACAAAAACAATTGATGCAAGAAAACACTGATGGCACTTGGCAAGTCAGTAAATTAGGTCATCGCTATTTAAATGACTTACTCGAGATGTTTTTATAGTGATGGATAGCGAAGCACAACAAGCATTAGACCAAGTGTTTATGCAACGAGCTTTTGAGCTTGCCCAACAAGCAGAAGCGATTAACGAAATTCCTGTTGGTGCTGTAGTTGTCGCTAATAATCAAGTGATAAGTGAAGGCTACAATCAGTCGATTACACTTAACGACCCATCAGCCCACGCTGAAATGGTTGCGGTACGCCGAGCTGGCTTAGCTTTGCAAAACTACCGTCTGCTCGACTGTACGCTCTATGTAACATTGGAGCCTTGCCCAATGTGCGCCGGTTTATTGGTGCATAGCCGAATTAAACGCGTGGTATACGCAACGCCAGACTTAAAAACAGGCGCTGCAGGTAGTGCCTTTAATTTATTGTCTGATGAAAAGCATAATCATCAAATTGTGCTGTCTTGCGGCATAATGGCAAAAGAGTGTAGCCAATTACTGTCCGCTTTTTTTAAACGCCGCAGAGCTGAAAAAAAAGCGCTAAAACAGCAAGCGAAGTTAGTTCAAAAATAAGCGCTATACTCAGTATTATTGTTACTTCAACCTAGAGCGTTTTATTAAAATTATCTTGCGGCTAATTTTTACTATTTATGTGCTTTACTCATCATGTCATTGCAGAAGATAGTGTCAAAGTTTACCAATATCAATCAGAAAAAGGCATTAGCTCTTTTTCTGATATTGCCCCCTAGCACCTCAAATTATCAACAAGTCAGCATAGGTTGCTTTTCCTGCAAACTTAACGCTATGGTTAACTGGCATAACACGCGCTTATTTATTGATCATTACAGAACAACCATTAATCAACAAGCAAAACTTTATAAAATTGACCCTGCCCTTATTCTTGCCGTTATTCATGCCGAATCACACTTTGACCCTCAAACGTTATCTAAAACTGGCGCACAAGGGCTCATGCAGTTAATGCCGGCAACAGCTAA
The DNA here is from genome assembly GCF_014077465.1 of Colwellia sp. BRX10-4. Classification (NCBI taxonomy): domain Bacteria; kingdom Pseudomonadati; phylum Pseudomonadota; class Gammaproteobacteria; order Alteromonadales; family Colwelliaceae; genus Colwellia; species Colwellia sp. BRX10-4. Next base: position 32,934 of record NZ_JACGVZ010000002.1, on the reverse strand, counting down.
AGCGTTAGGCGTTAGGAATTCATTCGATGTTAAACAAAATATTAGCGCTGACAGTAAGAATTTAGCACGTTTAATAAGGAAGTACGGTAGAAATATTACTTTAGTTTCAGCGGCCTATAACGCGGGCGAAGGCGCTGTTAAAAAGTATAACGGCGTGCCGCCTTTTCCTGAAACTGAAGTTTATGTTGGACGGGTAAAAATTTTACATCAGCGCTATTTAACCCACATCACCACTTTGCCCTTTTTTGTACCAACGAATTAATTCTTTTTGATCGCCAGGAGCATCTTCACCTTGCGCTATTTTAGTGAGCGCTTGTTTCGCTAGTAATTGTTCAACTTTATCTTCAATTTTACTGAGCGCATGATAAAAAGCACTAGTTTCATCAGCGGTTAAAACACTTTCAAGCTCTTTTGAGCGCAACTCCATCGCGGTAGTAAGTTGTTGATATAATGCCTGACCTTGGTCATTTAGGGCTAAAATTTTAATGTTTTTACTTTTTTCATCTCGACGAATGTCAATTAAACCTTTTTTATCTAATGCTTTTACTGCACGACTAACATTATAAGAATCAATACGAGATTGATAAGCTATGTCCGCTGATTTAATCGGCATGTATGAGCCAATATTTAATAGAACGCGCATTTCTCTGGGTTCTAGATCACAGAGTTCACGAATTTTCCAGTCACGATTTAAAGCGAGTAAATTGCTAACAACTGCGACTCTAAACGGTAAGTGCTTGGTTAAATCTAAGGGTTCAGCTATTTCTTTCGTTAGCCTAAACGCTTTATTTCTGGCAGATATAGTAATGAGAGTACCTCGGGTTTTTAAAATAATGACTACAAAAATGTCGCAATTTCATTCAGTGGTTTTTTAACTAAAGCATGCTGAGGCACAGTAGCATCTTCGCTTGGATAGCCGGTAATAAGTAACATATAAGCGCGGTCATTTTCTGGACGTCCACACACTTTACTTAAAAAAGACATAGGTTTTGGTGTATGGGTTAGCGTCACTAAACCAGAAGTATGTAAGGCATTAATTAAAAAACCCGTCGCGATCCCAACAGATTCATGAACATAATAGTTAGTGTTTTTCTCTGTTGAACTTATGCCACCTTTCTTTTGGCTGAATATGGCGATAAGCCACGGTGCATTTTCTAAGTAAGGTTTATTAGCATCTGTGCCGAGCGCTTTTAAAGCACCTAACCACTCTTTACCTGCTCGGCCTTCATAAAAGCCTCGTTCATGAAATTCAGCCTGTTCTCTAATTTTATTTTTTATATCGCTACTATGTACAGCGACAAAGTGCCAAGGTTGATGATTGGCACCACTTGGCGCCGTTGCAGCAGCTTTTAGACAGTTTTCTATAATATCTTTAGGCACAGGGCGATCGCTAAAATTGCGAATGCTATGACGACGTTTTATATCTAAGTAGAAGTTTTCAGAACGCAATCGCATTTCTTCAACGGGGTATTCAATGTAATCGGTGAGCGGGCTTGAGTCGTGATCTTGCATCGAGATTTATCTCTTTTTATTTAATACCAACATCTAGCAGAATATAACACTGCTCAGATATTGCAAGTGCAACAACAATTATAGGTCAGCATGCTATTTTCCTTACCTATATTTTACACTATTGTCGATAAGTTAAATAAATTCAAATCACGCTTTACAATTAACGCTAATATTTTCAATAAATTAAAATCTATGTATATTTTCGAATTTTTATAATTATTTTATTATAAATCCTTCCTTTTTAAGTTTAAGTTTAAGTTTAAGTTTAAGTAAGTCTTGTGACTACATAACGTATTTTCATAAATAAACTATAGTTGATTATTTGGCTTTAAAGTAACTGGAGACACATACATGGATAGCTTCTCAACTATATTAACGCTAGTTCAGCCTAGAACAAGCGAGTTAATTTCACTAAAAATAATCACGCTCGCATCACTGTTTTAGCAACAAAAGAAAAACCTTCTCGCTATAAACACTGGCTTAATCATAAAACAACGACTGAGTTAGTGAATGAAGAAAAATTAATCGCTTAATTCATCTTTCCAAACAAGAAGGTATTTCTATTAGCTATAAAATACGGGAGCAGCGCGATCAATTTATCACACTAAAAAAGCAACTAAAGGAAAATCAGTATGACTTGGTGGTAGCAGAAAACCGAAGATAAGCATCACATCTTTGGACATTTGAACAAGCAGAATATACACATTTATTACGTGTTTCAGATACATCAGTTTTATTCGTTGGTGACCATCAATGGTTAAGTAATGGCAAGGTACTAGCGGCATAGAAACAGAGGAAAATACCGTAACGCATAAAACATTTAATAATAAAATTATTGAAAAGTCATCTGATTTAGTAAAACTATTAATGAGTGATATTCATTTGTTTAACTGTTATTTAGAAAGTTGCAGTGTTTACTTTCAGCCAATGAACTCAAAGAAACAATCTAAAAATCATTTAGATCATCTAACATCATTCGTTAAGCTTTATCATTTTAAAGGTAAAAATTTACACGTTAAGGAAGGATTAGACGATGATATTATTCCATCTTTAGCAAATAAATATAATGCCAATGATTTGGTTATGGGCTATGGGGAACACCAAGGATAGTTATCTAGAATTAAAGGTCACACACTTGATATGTTTTAAATAACTTACATTGTCACTTGTTAGCATTAAAGCAATCTAATAACCATGCAAATAAGCCACACCACTGAGCAAAAATTATTTACATTGATTAAAACAACGCTATAAATAATTTTCTGAGTAAAATAATTTTAGACAAAAAAATGCCGCTCACCTTAAGTGAACGGCATTAAATGGTTAAGCGCTTTATTTTTAACTAGACAAGCTAGAAAAAATTAACCAATAAAAGCACGCGCATTACGGAACATGCGTACCCAAGGTGAGTCTTCTTGCCATTCATCGGGGTGCCATGAGTTAGCAACCGTTCTAAAAACACGTTCAGGGTGTGGCATCATGATGGTAACGCGACCGTCTGATGTGGTTAGGGCGGTAATACCGTCTGGCGAGCCGTTCGGGTTAGCTGGGTAAGTTTCAGTAACTTGACCATAGTTATCAACATAACGCATTGAAACTGTGCCAGAATCATTGGCTGCGCCAATAGCTTCTTCAGAACTAAATTCTGCATGACCTTCACCATGAGAAACAGCAATCGGCATACGAGAACCTGACATACCTTTAAATAATACTGAAGGGCTTTCTTGAATTTCAACTAATGAGAAACGTGCTTCAAAACGTTCAGATTTGTTTTGTACAAAATGTGGCCACGCTGCCGAACCTGGAATAATTTCTTTCAGGTTAGATAACATCTGACAACCATTACAAACACCTAAAGTAAAAGTATCTTGGCGTTCGAAAAAGGCTTTAAACATCGCTTTAGCATCTTTGTTAAACAAGATAGATTTTGCCCAACCTTCGCCAGCACCTAATACATCGCCGTAAGAGAAACCACCACAAGCGACTAAACCGTTAAAGTCAGCTAAATCGGCACGCCCTGATAAAATATCAGACATATGCACGTCAATAGCAACAAAACCAGCACGATCAAAAGCGGCCGCCATTTCAACATGAGAGTTAACACCCTGCTCACGCAATATCGCAATTTTAGGGTTAGTGCCCTGCAATGAATCTTGTGCAATTAACTTAGCAACAATATCCTCATTAATATCAAAAGTAAGCTCAGCATGTAAACCTGGGTCTTCGGTATCGTACTTAACATCATGTTCTTGTTGAGCACATTCTGGATTATCACGCAGTGACTGCATTCTATAGGTGGTTTGTGCCCAGACAGTACGATAATAAGTACGAGAATTTTCAAGTACTACCTTATCATCACGGCTAAAACGAAGCGTATCTTCGTTATTAATGCGGCCAATATCAGTACAACAATCTAAAATTCCATGAGCCGCTAAAATAGCATCAATGACTGCAACATCGCTTTCACGAATTTGAATAACAGCGCCGAGCTCTTCATTAAACAATACGTCAATATCATTACCTGAAACTGAGCTTAATTTTGTTAAATCAATATCAACACCGGTGTGACCGGCAAAAGCCATTTCAACGACAGTTGTGAATAAACCACCATCAGAAATATCGTGATAAGCAATAAGCTTTTCATCACGAACCAAGGTTTGCATAGCATTAAAGAAGCCTTTTAAGGTTTCAGGACAATCTACATCGGGGGTTTCATTACCCAAATGCTTATAAACCTGTGCTAAACATGAGCCACCTAAGCGCTTTTTACCTTTTGATAAATCAATAGCTACAAGTCGAGTCTCGCCTTGATCTATTCTTAACTCAGGAGTGACTGTTTTTCGAATATCTTCAACAACACCAAAAGCAGTAATGATTAATGACATAGGTGAAGTGACTGATTTTTCTTCGCCGTTATCTTCCCATTTGGTTTTCATTGACATTGAGTCTTTGCCAACCGGAATAGTTAAGCCAAGTGCAGGACAAAGTTCTTCGCCAATGGCTTTAACCGCTTCGTATAAACCAGCATCTTCACCTGGGTGACCTGCGGGTGACATCCAGTTAGCAGACAATTTAATACGATTTAAATCACCGATATCTGTACCGGCAATATTAGTTAGTGATTCAGCGACCGCTAAACGAGCAGAAGCGCCAAAGTTTAATAATGCGACCGGTGTACGTTCACCTAAAGACATCGCTTCACCATGGTAAGAATCAAGCGCGGAGGCAGTAACACCACAATCGGCGACAGGTACTTGCCAAGGACCAACCATTTGATCACGATTAACCATACCCGTTACCGAGCGATCGCCAATGGTGATCAGGAACGTTTTTTCTGCAACTGTCGGTAATGATAATATGCGGTCCGCGGCATCTGCTAAGGTAATGTCCGTTAAAGAGAACACATCACCCGCTGCTTTAGCTGTGGTGACATCTTTAAATATTTTAGGCGTTTTGCCTAATAAGACTTCAAGCGGCAAATCAATCGGGGTATCGCATTTCGCATTACCAGAAAAATGTGCATCAGTAACCGTTAAGTGTTCTTCTTTGGTAGCACGCCCAACTACGGAAAATGGTGCGCGTTCACGAAGACATATTTGTTCAAAAGTTGCTAAATTCTTGTCTGATACCGCAATAACATAACGTTCTTGAGATTCGTTACACCAGATTTCATGAGGAGCCATGCTACGTTCATCATTAGGAACATTACGCAGTTCAAAAACACCGCCACGTCCGCCATCAGAGACTAATTCAGGAAATGCATTTGATAAACCACCTGCGCCAACATCATGAATGAAGGCGATAGGGTTGTCTTCGCCAAGCTGCCAACATTTATCGATAACTTCTTGACAACGACGTTCCATTTCAGGATTTTCACGTTGCACAGAAGCAAAATCAAGGTTCTCGGCTGATTGGCCAGAAGCCATTGATGATGCTGCCCCGCCACCTAAACCGATATTCATTGCCGGACCACCAAGTGCGATTAAGTGAGCACCAACAATAATTTCACGCTTTTGTACATGTTCGTCACGAATATTACCCAAACCACCGGCTAGCATGATAGGTTTATGGTAACCACGAACCTCTGAGCCATTAAACGAGTTAACTTCTTCTTCGTAAGTACGGAAATAACCTAAAATAGCTGGACGACCAAATTCATTATTAAATGCCGCTCCGCCTAAAGGACCTTCCAACATAATGTCCAATGCTGAAACGATACGATCTGGTTTACCAAAATCAGTTTCCCAAGGTTGAACAAAATCAGGAATGCGTAAATTTGATACTGAAAAGCCCACTAAACCGGCTTTGGGCTTGGAACCAATACCTGTCGCGCCTTCATCACGAATTTCACCACCTGAGCCTGTTGCTGCTCCAGGGTAAGGAGAAATAGCTGTTGGGTGATTGTGCGTTTCAACTTTCATTAAAATTTGAATGTCTTCATGATGATAACTATAAACGTTGGTTGCTGGATTAGGGAAGAAACGACCGCCCTTATTACCAACCATAACGGCAGCATTATCTTTATAGGCACTTAAGACAAAGTCAGGGTTTATTTCATGGGTATTACGGATCATTTTAAAAAGCGACTTCGGCTGTTTAACACCATCAATAGTCCAATCCGCATTGAATATTTTATGACGACAATGTTCAGAGTTTGCTTGAGCAAACATGTAGAGTTCGATGTCGTGAGGGTTTCTACCTAATTTGGTAAAGTTTTCAAATAAATAATTTACTTCATCTTCAGCTAGCGCTAAGCCTAATTCGACGTTGGCAGCCATTAATGCGTTTTTACCACCATTTTCAATATCTATAACGGTTAACTCACTAGGTTCAGCCGTCGCAAAAAGCGCAGTAGTTGCTGACATCTCAGTAAAAACAGTTTCCATCATTCGATCTGAAATTAAGTGATTGAGTTGAGCCTGCTGCTTTGCATCCAAAGGTTCGCCGGTAATATAATAAGCAATACCTCGTTCTAAACGGTTAACTTTCGCTAGACCACAATTATGAGCGATATCTGTTGATTTTGAAGACCAAGGAGAAATAGTACCCGGACGAGGAGTAACCAATAAAAACAGACCAACAGGTTCATGTTCTTCAATGTTTGGTCCATACTTGAGAAGTTGCTGTAAAACTTGAAACTCTTCGTCACTAAGATCAGCTGAAATATGTGCAAAGTGTGTGAATTCAGCGTAAATATCTGTCACAGGAAGTTCTAATTCAGCGCATTGAGCCAATAACTTTTTAACTCGAAAGTCTGAAAGAGCAGGAGCGCCGCGAAGGGTTTTCATCAACATCGTCATAAACGTAATCACCAGTTTAGTTTTATTTTAGTTGCGTTTTCGCAGTTAAAATAATGGAAGAAAAATCGCGCATATTATAGTTTATATAAAGGGTTTTGATAAGCGTTAAAAGATTAACTTAAACAGTTAATCTTGATAATTGATAAAAAGTGCTTTGAATAAAGCTGGAATCACGCCACAATGACATTATATGATAAAGATGAATTTTAAAATAGTTAAAAAAATCAGCAAGTTTGTAAGTATATTCTTCTTGAGTATTTTTTTGCTATTCGGCTGTCAGCCAACAGAAAATAATGCCAGTTTGCAGCGAATAATTGAGCGTGGCTATATTAAGGTCGGTACTATTTATGGCTTAACCAGTTATTATCTAGAAGCTGAAGATGCTGCAGGTTTTGAATATGAGCTGGTAAAAAATTATGCAGACTCATTAGGTGTTGAATTAAAAGTAGTGCCTAGCTACAGCCTTGAAGAACTTTTTGATAAATTAGATAGCGGCCAAGTCGATATATTAGCAGCCGGCTTAGCGGTAACCGAAAAAAGACGTCAAAAATATAATTTCTCTCCTAGTTATGATGATATCAGTCAAAAACTTGTTTTTAAACAAGGTGGCGTTCGACCTCGTGACATAGAAGATTTAACTGGGAATTTACTGATCATGGCGCATTCAAGCCATGAAGAAAATCTTATTCAATTAAAAAATAGCCATCGTGACTTAACTTGGCAAATCAGTGATGAATTTGATAGTGAAGAATTATTACTAAAAGTATTATCAGAAGAAATCGACTACACCATTATCGACAGCAATACCCTAGCAGTTAATCGCCGCTATTATCCTGAAATCAGCATTGGCTTTACCATAAAAAAACCACAACCTTTGGCTTGGGCTGTTAGAAAAAATAATGACCAATCAATCTATGCCAGTCTTGTTGAGTTTTTTGGCAAAGTACATCACGACGGTACATTATTAGCGCTTAATGACAAATATTATGGTCATGTTGAAGAGTTTAATTATGTTGATACCCGCATGTTTATTAAAGCGGTTGAAGGTAAACTGCCTCAATACCAACCCCTCTTTCTAAAGTATAGCCAAGAGATTGACTGGCGATTATTGGCCGCAATTAGTTATCAAGAATCTCATTGGGAACCTCACGCACGTTCTTATACGGGTGTGCGTGGTATGATGATGTTAACTTTGCCAACGGCTAAGCAAATGGGCATTAAAAGTCGCTTAGATGCTGAACAAAGTATTCGTGGTGGTGCTAAATACTTTAAACAAATGATCGATAGAATGCCCGATAGAGTACCTTTCCCCGACCGTTTATGGTTTGCTCTTGCCTCATATAATATTGGTTTAGGCCATTTAAATGACGCACGAAAAATAACAGAAAAACAAGGTGGCGATCCCGACCGCTGGGTAGAGGTCAAAGATCGCTTACCATTACTAAAACAAAAAAAATATTACAAACCAACTCGATACGGTTATGCCCGTGGTGATGAAGCGGTAAATTATGTTGAAAACATCAGACGTTACTACGACACCTTGACTTGGATGGATAATAAATCAAGAGAAAATGTTCTTCCCCAACCATTGGAAACTGAAGCAATCGCTATAATAGAATAACTTAAGTTGATAATCTGTGTTAATGTGAAGTTACCTGTTGTTTCACTGAATAACTTTTAGGTTGTCATCAAAGTGAAATATAATTAAGCAATACTCAGTAAGTAAATAAGTTCAAGGAGAGGAAAAATGAACAATAAAATTAGACGACAAGTACAAAGTACCCATAGAAAAAGACAGTTACAACGACAAAAGCAGAAGATAAGCACCCGTCGCTTGGGACATTTCCTAATAGAAAACCAATAGAAAACCACTATTGGTTTTCACCAATAACCTTAAGTATGCTTATCTTGAGTCCATGTTGACTCGTTCAATAGCCGATTACCTGCATCAACAGCCCCTGTTTCCATGGTTGTCCCCATAGGGTCATTCCAACGATTTAAAAAGCAAAATAAAGATATAACGCTAAGGATTTCGATAATTTCACCGTTATCCCAGTATTTATGTAATTCGCCAGATATACTAGTGTCAACGGCATTGGGTACACTTGAAGCCGCAAGCGCAAATTCAAACGCTGCTTTCTCCGCTTTACTGTAGCTATCACTTGTTCGAAAAGACCAAATATCAGCTAACCTTTGGTCAGTTCCACCATAGCGCTCTGCCGCTAAAATTGTATGTGCCTCGCAATAGCGACAACCTGTATTAGCACTGGTTATATAGCCCACCAAACGTTTTTGTTCAGCGGTTACTCTACCTTCATTTGCCATTACAGCAATATTTAAACGAATAAACGCCTTAGCTATAGCTGGTCGCCGTTGCATGGTCAGCACACTATTAGGACAAAAACCTAACGTTTCATTAAAAAAACGGGCAAGCTCAACAATGTTTTCATTTTCATCGCCAGCAAGTGGCTCAACTAACGCCAGAACTATTTCAAAGTAGTAAACTAATCGTTAAAGATACATTAGTACAACTCCATAATATTGCAAGTGCAACATCTTCGAGTTATTGAGCTGATAGGAAAGTATGAAAATAATAAGACCCTGTACATCACGGAAATGGCGGTGAGATTCAGCAAAATTGACTTTAGCAATAATAAAGTTAACGTGTTCGCCGTTAAGCAGCGAAAAACTACAGAGCAAGCTAAATCTAGCCGTATGGCTCTTTATCTAGCGGATAATTAATGGGTTCAACGCTAATAATTTATTTTTATCGACAAAAAATGCCCTTTTTTGCTTTTAAATTAAGCTTATGTCAATGTAGATGTAACAAATTGTTGCTGTTAATACCATTGATAGTGCAATATAAGGATATAAATTTGTCTATAAAACACGTCTAGGCAAGTAAAGTTACCGTAATATCAGGATCTCGATTCATTAATTAGCTGATGCATGGAAGAAATAGAATGAAAAAATATATACTCTTAGTTCTATTATTAATTGTGAATAGTCCTGCTCATACTGCTCCTTCAAGAGATTATGCTGTTGGTTGGGAGTTATGGTATCCCTATCAATACCACAATAAAAAACAAGAACTTGTTGGTTTAGATTTCGATATTTTCAATGCGATTATTAAAGAGACCAATTTTAAGGTAACCTTCACTGAATTGCCTTGGAAAAGACATTTACAATACATAAAAACAGGCAAAATGGATATGGCGATGGGTGCATCCTATACGCTTGAACGAGAAGAAAGCGCTTATTTTTCTTTACCTTATCGTCTTGAGAAAGTTAATCTTTTTGTCAAAAAAGGCATGGCTGATAAAATTAAGCTCGAGACATTAGGTGATCTGGCTAGTTCTAATTATATGATTGGTGTAGAAGGAGGATATTTTTATGGTGAGGAGTTTCAAAAACTTATTACGACCAAAGATTTTCATAGCCATATTAATAACGTTATCGATCTAGAGCAAAATGTAGCGCTATTGCTAAAAGGTCACATCGACGGATTTTTGGTCGACCCAGTAACGATGAAAGTGTTCTCTGAAAAATACTTTTTGCAAGATGAGTTTGAGATGCACTCATTAAAAATATACCAAGATAATATTCATATTATGTTAAGCCGTGAATCCTGTACTCTTGAAACCCTTAATCTGATTAATAAAGCCATTGCCAAGTTAGAACAAAGCGGCGAAATTGCTAAAATAATTAAACGCTGGACCGTAAATAATCAGTAATTAACACATTATTGTGTCAATCCTTTAATTTAAAAAGCAACATGCCTTTTAAAACAAAAACCTCAATAACAATGTGTTATTGAGGTTTGACTTTTACTCACTGGCTGTTAATCAACTACAAATTAGCTTTTACGCCATGTAGTTTTGCCCGCACTGTCTTCAACGATAATATTCATCGCCGCTAATTTATCTCGAGCTTCATCAGCTAATAGCCAGTTTTTACTTGTTCTCGCATCATTACGTTGCTTTATTAACGCTTCAACTTCAGCGACTTCATCGCTGTCACCTTTTCCTTGTAAAAAACTTGCTGGAGATAGTTGTAGCAAACCAATCAATTCTCCCAGACCTTTGAGTGTTGCAGCTAAATAAGGTGCCTTATCACTGCTTTCATTTTTAGCGACATTTAACTCTTTGGCTAAATCAAATAATACCGCTAACGCTTGTGGTGTATTAAAGTCGTCATTCATTACTTTAATAAATTGAGCAACAAACGTGTCATTTTTATCTAGTGAAAAATCAGCAAGCACCTCAACATCACGCAAAGCTGTGTAAATACGCTCTAGAGCAGAACGTGCCTGTTCCAAATTATCCGTAGAATAGTTTAGCTGACTACGATAATGTCCAGAGGTTAAAAAGAACCGAACGGTTTCTGAGTCATACTGGCTGAGCACATCACGAATAGTAAAAAAGTTATTGAGTGACTTTGACATTTTTTCTTGGTCAACTTGCACCATACCAGTATGGATCCAATAATTCACATAAGGGGAATCAAGCGCACAACAACTTTGTGCTACTTCATTCTCATGGTGTGGAAACTGTAAATCTGAGCCACCACCGTGAATATCAAAATGATGACCTAGTTCTTTAGCACTCATCGCCGAACATTCAATATGCCAACCGGGACGCCCTGCTCCCCAAGGTGATTCCCAACTTGGATCACGTGGTTTAGCTGACTTCCACAAAACAAAATCCAGTGGTGACCTTTTACTTTCATCAACTTCTACACGAGAGCCTGCTTGTAATTGCTCTAAATTTTGACCGCTGAGTTTGCCGTAGTCTGCAAAGCTCGATACAGCAAACAACACATCGCCACTAGCAGCAACATAGGCATGCTCTTTTTCGACAAGTGTGACGATCATGGCAATAATTTCGTCCATGTGCGTCGTCACTCTTGGTTCTACATCTGGTCGTTCAATGTTCAAACTATCAAAGTCTTCATGCATTAATGCAATAGTACGCTCGGTAAGCTCGTCTGGTGTTTCGTTATTTTCTTGTGCACGCTTAATTATCTTATCTTCAACATCGGTGATATTACGGACATAATTTACGTCATAACCAGAAAATCTTAGGTATCTAGCAATGTTGTCAAAGCTAATATAAGTGCGCCCATGACCGATATGACATAAATCGTAAACCGTACAACCACACACATACAAACCCACTTTACCTGCTTCAATTGGGATAAAAACTTCCTTCTGGCGGGTCAATGTATTGTATATCTGTAACATAAGATTTTCTGGCTCCGATCATGATTAAAATAGGGGTAATTAATAGTTAATAAAAATTCTATTAATTTTCGATAATTGTACCCGAACAAAGCGCTAGGGTCATTATTTACCTACACAATATCCATAAGTTTGCTTTACAGTTCTGTGCTTTCGTTTACAATTCCCATATCGAAATTGAAGAGTAAATAAAATGATCATTTTAAAAACAAACTTAGGCGATATCAAAATTGAATTAAATTTTGATAAAGCACCTCTTACAGCAAAAAACTTTCAGCAATATGTTGAAGATGGTTTTTACAACGGCACTATTTTTCATCGTGTCATTAAAGGTTTTATGGCACAAGGCGGTGGTTTTGCTTCTGGCTTAGAAGAAAAAGATTCTCGTGAAACCATTCAGAATGAAGCAAGTAATGGCTTAGAAAATAAGCGTGGCACTTTAGCGATGGCAAGAACCCAAGAGCCACATTCAGCTTCAGCTCAATTTTTTATCAACTTAAGCGACAATGATTTTTTAAATTTTAAAAACGAATCTGTGCAAGGTTGGGGTTATTGTGTATTTGCCGAAGTTGTTGAAGGCATGGATATTGTTGATAAAATGACATTAGTTGATACTGGCCGTTTGCTCGGTCATGACGATGTACCAAAAGAAGAAATTATCATTGAATCTGCGATTATTGATTAATTTCATTCAGTGACCAGCACGGTATTAAAAGAGTCGGTAACCTATTTTATTGCCGACTTACATTTAGCTCAAAATAGGCCTGATATCACGGCCTGTTTTTTGTCATTCCTTGAAAATGATGCGCCTAAAGCCGAAACGCTTTATATATTAGGTGACTTATTTGAGTACTGGATTGGCGATGATGATACAAATCCTTTTGTTATAAACGTTTCCAACGCCTTAAAAACATTAAGCAAGCTAGGCACCCGTATTTACTATATTCATGGTAATCGAGATTTTTTACTTGGTAAAAAATATGCTAAAGCCTGTGGTATGCTTTTATTACCTGAAATAGACCTTATTAATTTATACGGTAAACCTGTTGTTATTATGCACGGCGATACCTTATGTACGCGTGATATTGCCTATCAAGCCTTTAGAAAAAAATCACGCTCATGGTGGTGGCAAGCCATCATCAAAAACTTGCCTTTGTTTATACGCCGAAAAATTGCTGAGAACTATCGCATAAAAAGTGCCAGTGCAACGGCAATGAAATCACAAGAAATAATGGACGTTACCGAAACTGAAGTTATAAACGCACTTGAGTCATATAAAAGTCAGTTAATGATACATGGACATACCCATCGTCCAAACATCCACAATATTCAAGTAAATAATGCTCCCGCTCAACGTATTGTACTAGGTGACTGGTATGAACAGGGCGCTTGGTTAAAGGTAACAGAAAACAGTATAAAGTTACTTTCACAAGCTTTTAAAACTGACTAAAATTCCATTTGTTTTAAATTGATTAATACTTATATAAATAACTTATAGCTTGGTCAATAAAAGTTTATAAAACCACACGTTTCTATATGCTTTTACATTGAGTTTACTTTTAGTTAACTGTTATGATGTAAAAAATAATAAAAGGACGTATTATGCAGGAGAACTTTCATCACGCTATGATTATTTCTGAAGAAGCAAAAAAATTCATGATTTTTCATAATGTTGCACCTACACCTAGTCATTACGCAGTAGCTTATTATTATTTCACTAAAGAAATTTTATCCCTCAATAGTAAAATAGATGTTCAATTAGCCGCCTATAAACCCTTAGACACTATTTTCCTCGATTCTTTATTTGTTAAGTTTTTATCAAATACTCAACAAATTGAAGATAAAATATTCACACCTTTAGGGTACACATTAAGTAGTACCTTAGCGCAGCTTGATCATCAAGTTTCAAATGAAAAAGCCGCGATAAGCCACCTAAATAAAATAAGTAAGGCACTTGGTCAATTAAGGGTATATAAACCGCTGCAAAATATTACAACATTTTTGTTTAACACTATAGGTCAGTCAAAAGTTAAACATAAGTTTTTATCAACCGAACTTTATAAGGCTTCTCAAGAAGTTTCACAGCTAAAACAAAAGTTAGAAGAATCTCGTCAAGAGGCCTTAATTGATACCTTAACCGGATTATTAAATCGCCGAGGATGTGAGCAAAGATTAAAAACGCTATCATTGAGTCAGACTCATTCGTCTTTAGTTATCGATATTGATCACTTTAAAAAAGTGAATGATTCTTTCGGGCACAGTGTCGGTGATAAAGTAATTCAACTTGTTGCTAAAATCATCAAAGAACATGTAGCATCAGATGATATTCCTGTACGCTACGGTGGTGAAGAATTTATAGTGATTCTATCAAACAAATCTCAACAATTTGCTCATTCAATGGCTGAAAAAATTCGTCTGGCTATTTCAACATTAAAGTTAGTCCAACGCCAAAGTAATACGCAACTGCCGCCAATAACAGTATCTATCGGTGTTGCCGAACTACAAAGTAATATGACTTGGTCTACATTATTTAATAATGCAGACCAAGCTTTATATAAAGCTAAAAATTCAGGGCGAAATTGTTGTGTTTTAGCGAGTATAATTGCCACACAACACCCAGAAAATGCTTACTAAAATTAAATAGCTTTTATTGGTAAACCACTGTGAAACTTGAAGTCTTCGTCAGGGCTAATAATTAATGCCGCTTCAATATCGGCAAAGTACCTCACTCGTTCAGAAATATCTTTTCCGGTTATTTCTGTCGCTAATGATAAATAGTCTTGGTAGTGCCTAGCTTCAGAGCGCAATAATGATATATAGAAATCACCAAGACGTTTATCAACATGAGGGGCTATTTTAGCAAAACGTTCACACGACCTAGCTTCGATAAAGGCACCGATAATTAACTTATCAACCATAGCATCAGGTTCAAAAGATTTTACATGGCGAAGTAAGCCTTTCGCGTATCGGCACGGCGTAATACTTTGATATTCAATACCATACTCATCCATCATTTCTAATACTTGATAAAAATGATGTAATTCTTCTTTTATCAGTAAGACCATTTTGTCGATAAGGCCTTGCCCGTGTGCTGAACCTGACTTAGGTAATATGGCTTTAGTTAACTTGTTTTTCGACGGTAATGAGCGCCAATCCCCTTGCCTTTTATAGATTAATTGCTCAAATGGCTGCAGCCATGCCAACAAAGCATCACCACTTTCTTTATCAACTGCATATTTTCGGATCAAAAACATAGCAGACTGAGCTGCTTTTAATTCACAGACCAGGTGATCAATTAATAGCACAGATAAATTTTCAGGCTTTACGGCTTCATTAAGCCATGCTTGTGGTGTTTCGCACTTTAAGAATGACAGTATTGGAGATAATAATTTTGCAGTCGACATTTGGTGAAATTCTTCACTATATACACTAGATTTAAATAGATTTTATCATACCCTTATTGATAATTGCGCGGCTATTTTAGAGAAAGTTAACGAGAAAATAATATTGAGTACTTTATATGCTACTTTAAACGTTACTTTAGACGCTAATACCACAAAGTAAGGGCCTTTTATGAAACAAAATCATCTCACTCAATCCACTTTTTTACAGCAAAGAAACTAATATTATCAGGCAATAATGATTGCAAGTCTTACATATAACTTACGGATGAGTTCTTTTATTAGTCATTTGACCAGGGTTTATAAAATAACAACTTAATAATGAATAATTAGTGGCCAGTAATTTCAGCATAGCCAATACCATTAAAACCACCCGTTGCTTTTACTCGTCCTTCCCAGTAAGGGATCGTTAATTGATTACGTGAATCTTTGGTAATGCTTTCAATAATAATGGTTGGTCTATTCGTTAATTCAACTTGCCATTTACTAGGATAATCGTTGTTATTTAATGTCACGGTTTCAATAACAGACAATTTAATATCTTCTGTAAAAAGTGGTGTTGTTACGCCATTGGGGGCTATCTCAGTACCACTACAATACTCATAATTATTATTATTACCTCGAATACAAAAGAGCATGAGTCCTTGCTTCTCTGATTGAGCGGCTGATTGAGTGTCAACAATACTGAACCAATCCCAACCGAGTTGATTTTTGTCGAGTAAACTCGCCGACCATTCTCTGTCATACCATGCATTACCCGTAACGTTATAGGTGTTACCCGCAAAAGTTAGGCGACCTTTTACTTTTAAAAAGGGATAACTAAAGTAATAAGATGCATGACCACTTTGTGTTTTTTGACTATAGCCCTTGTCGCCATGCAAAACTATTGGACTGTCGCTTAGAGTTAGAGCGATTTCATATTTTTCATGGGCTGCGGTTAAATTGAGTGGTAAAAATTCGTTGTTGATACTGCCCAACTGCCAATCATCAATACTGGCATTAAACGGCGAGCTAATGACCTTAGCTTGCCTTGCTCGTGAAAACCGTTCAAACGCAACATGATCTTGTTGGTGTTGCATTGCAAAATGAGCAAAGTAAAGATTATTATCCCACCATTTTGACTCAAGGTTACCTGGCATTAGTGTGCGAAATAATGTCCATTGAACCCCAAAAGTCTCACCCGTGTCACTTTGCAAATTAGCCGTCACATACCACCACTCAATACCTTGTTCAGCATGAATACCATGATCTGCGGGGAAGATAAGAGCAGTGCCCTGTATTACCGGTTTGCCAATAGCCACTTGTAATTTAGATGATGTTGTTTCTTGCTCAGCAGGTTGACACGCAGACAGCGCAAAAATTAGCAGCACAAGCGTAAATCGTACAAAAACAAACGGAGTCAATAATACCCCGACCAAAACTTGTCTTTTTATCACGCGATTATGACTCCTTAGTCGATAAGTTAGTTAATTTTCGAATCGGTAAATAGGCACATAAAACAGAGACTCCAACTAGCGTTAAACAAGTTATTAATAAACTGCTTAAATCTAAACTAAAGTGAATAGTCCAGCCAAAGGCAATTGGCATGACAAACTTCAATAACGCGAAGCCCAATGCGAAGCCGAGCGGAATAGCAAACAATGCGGTAAAAACCACTACACCTGCTGTTTGTAGCAATTTCATGGTTAATAATTGCCGCTGTGTCACGCCTAAATTACGTAATATGGTTAATTGCTTTAATTGATTAACACTTAAACTTAATAGGCTGGTACACAAACTTAACAATGCAATAGCGAGAATAAAACCATTGAGTGCTTTGGTCACTACAAACGTATCTTCAAACAAGGTATTAGCGATTTCTTTAAATCTTTTATTGGCTAAAATTTTTGTACTGTCTTGTTTAAATTCGTCCATTAAACGCTCGCTAAAAACGGCAACGGAAGTACTACTTTTTAGCCGTATTGAATAACCAAAAACATCATGATTTAGTGCGGCTGTTTTATGGCGTTCTTCTAGCGTAAGTAACGATATTCTTGGGTTACCATAATCATAAAAGAACCCTGTTATACGACAAGTAAATTTAGTTGAGTTTTGCTTAAATACCATCACGTCATTTAATGAATAATTAAACTTAATTTTACTTTGTTCATTAGCCAAGCAGCCTTGACCATAAAAATTTGCTCCATTAATGGCTGAGCCTGAAGTCAGCGAAATATGTTGATAATGTTCAAAGCTATTACCAAAGCTTGCAAGATTCGCAGGGACTTTATTTACATCACCATCACTTTGCATATAAATACTTAACTTATCAACTTCAGGCAAGTTAGTGAGCGCTTGCCTTAAGTTGTTATCGAGCTTATCTGAACGCAAATATATATCAGCACTTAATTGTTTTTCAAGATGGGCATTTAATGTATGGCTAAAACTTTTCACCATAATTTGCATACCGATGGCACTACCAAGCGCGACTAAAATTGCAATAATAGCAATATGAAGATCTTTTACATGGAGTCGGGTATCGGCATGAAGCCATTGTGTTAATGGATTTGTAATGGTGAACGGTAATGAAACCAAGAGAGACAGTACTTTAGGCACAAGTAAAATAAATAACATTAAAAGCGCAAAACACAGCAGCAAGGCTTGATACTCATTAGTCGCATAATAGAGTAAACCTATGACCGCCGCTAATGTACTGACCAACAAACTATAGAACATCAGTTGACTTTTTTGGGCAACTTGTTTGGCTTGCGCTAAAAGTATTACTGCCAAAGCCGAAATATTAAGGGCAAACCCTAATAAGACATTTGACCATTGCCAATTGATCACAAGCGCTTTATCGAGTTGATACAAGCCAACTAAAGTGCTGTTCACATCAAGCACTAATGCATTAGCAATTAAATAACCACCTAATGTGCCTAATAAAGCAGTACAAATACTGACAATAATAAGCTCAATGACAAGGCTCAATTGAACACTTAACTTAATGCAACCTAATAGCTGCATTTGCTCTATTAATTTTTGTCGCGCAGTTAAGGTCAGTTTTATCGCATTAAAACTCAAAAATGCCGCAACAATATAACCTAGCATGGCAAGTGCAGTCAGATTAAAAAAGAAGGCTTCAGATAAAACATCGAACGATTGTTGCTCTGCATCGATCAACTGTGCTTGCCCAGCAATTAGCTCTGCTATTTCTATTAATTGCTGCTCGCTAACATGCGAGAGCTCAATAAAACTGAGTTGCCCTTTAGCGGCTAATAAATAATCAGCATTGGCAATATCAGTGATCGCCCAAAATCCGATATTGTCAGCTAATATAACTTCAGGTTGTTGCTGAGCGTTTTGCAGCGAAAAATTTATCGGCTCACCTGTTTTTGTCACGATACGATTTGCAAATTTTGAGTCAACTAATAAGGTAGAAAGGGAAAATCGTTGAGCAGTTTTATTAACATTTTCATCACTTTGTTGGTATTGCGCACGGTTTAACCATAGCAAAGTATCCACACCTTGAATGGCAAGCGTTTCCCCTTTGTTGGTTTTTAATTGACCTCGTAAAACGGGTTGAGTATTGATAAAGCCATGTTGTCGTAAAGTGAGCCATATATTGCCATCAATAAAGTACTTCCCTGTTAATGGTTTAATTAAATGTGTAACGGGGTTATTGATTAATGCGGAAGAATTCTCATAGCGTGTATTAGCCTCTTGATTAAGACCAGAAATTGCGGTTAATAGTGCACTACCTAGACTAAAACCAAGAAAAAATAATGCCATTAACCAAGGATGTCTTCGATAGAAGGCTAAATGAGTGGCGAGAATAAGTTTAATTTCATTGGTCAAATTATTCAAAATGCCCATCTCTAAGTACTTTTACATGATCAAAGTAATCGGTTAATTGATGACTGTGAGTCACCATCACCAAATTGATTTTTTGCTCAGTGCATAACTCAGTAAGAAGTTTAACGACTTGGTGCGAGCGCTGCCGGTCTAAGTTACCTGTTGGTTCATCTGCAAAAATTATCTGAGGTTTGTTAAGTAAAGCTCTTGCGATGCCAACTCTTTGTTGTTCTCCCCCTGAGAGTTTTTCTGGCAATGAATCAAGCTTACTTTGGAGCCCGAGTTTATTGACGATATGGTCAAATTCATCCGCAATTTCTTTGGGGTAATTGAGTTTGTGTTGAAAGAGAATATTTTGCTTTACAGTTAAACAGTCAAGCAATTGGTAATGCTGAAATATTAGCCCTATTTTACGACGATAAAGCGCAAGTTCTGTCTCATTCAGTGATGAAAGCTCTTGATTATTAATACTTACCGAGCCACTATCTGCTTGCAAGAGTCCCGCTAAAATATGCAAAAAGGTTGTTTTACCTGAACCACTATCACCAAGTAATGCAAGGTGCTGTGTTGCAGGTACAAATAAATCGAGTTTATTTAAAATATTTTGTTTGTTGGCGCCATCATTACGGCTAAAAGATAAGTCTTTTACGCAAATCACGGTAACTCCTTATTATTAAGCAGAATATCATGGTAAAAATACTACAAAAGCACCCCAAAGTATTTAATCCCCTAAAATTACCCCTTCATTTAGCCAGGTAATTATGAATAAGATTTCATTTAGCCGACACTAAGTGAGTAATTAACAATATAAATAAATTTTATTACGGCTCCATTAACTCACACTTCGGTGTTTAACACTGATAAAAAGAAGTTAGGCGCTAATAGTGTTGTGGCCGAAATATCGTAAATAACTAACCTATGGGGATTAAATTAATGCCTGTTTATCATACCCGTATCAAGAATTATCGCTTATTTACACAAGATGATCAGAAGTGTCTATACTCAAAGTAAGCTTTAAAACAGTGATATTAGTAATATCATACCTTATAGATTTATAAATCTATAAGGATACTCGTTTGGATAAACTCAACACTTAATAAAAGTGTCTGTAAAATTTTAATTTCATGGTTAGACTTTAGTGAATGAAATAAGTAAATAGTAACAACTGTGTACTATTGCATAGCTAACACCAAACCAATAGGTTATTGATGAATATTTCCACTGGCAATAAAATCGGTTTTTTATGCTTTATCGTCATATTAAGCATGTGGGGTTATGTTGTCTTTCATATTATTGGTATTTTTGATCTACAAGCAATTAAGGATAAAAAGCACCATATATATTCGCTAGGCATTGCTAATGAACTACGTCAAAGTTCAGATGACCTAACACGTATGGCACGTAATTATGTGGTTACCGGGGATGAAATTTATAAAGAGTATTACTTTGACATCATTGCAATACGAAACGGGGATTCTCCTCGACCAAAAAAATACCCTCCCACTTACTGGCACACCTCACTTACGCCAGAACGATTTACTTCAGATAAATTAGGCGTACAAGTCCCATTAAAGACACTTATGGGGAATATGGGCTTTACAGAAAGTGAGTTGTTACTTCTTCAACAGTCCCAAGCCCGCTCAGATAATTTAATGACTATAGAAAAACAGGCTTTTGCATTAATGGCAGGACTCTACAACGATGGTAAAGGTACGTTTACCCTTAAAGGCGAGCCTGAAAGGGCTTTTGCGGTTAAGCTATTATTTTCACCTCAATACCAGCAAGAAAAAAGGGCCATCATGCAACCTATTCAAAAATTTATCGAAGCTGTAGAAACTAGGTTAATTGTCGAGGCTGATGAGTTTAACATTAAGCAAAAAAAACATTTATGGTATGTCATTTTATTATTAGTTATTTCAACGCTTATGGCGTTAATTATTACTTTTTATGTCAGAAATAAAATTGTTATGCCCATATTTTCACTGGTTCACGATGCACAAAATATTGCCGAAGGAAATTACCAAGCACGTAGCAAGGTCATCGTAAAAAATGAAATTGGCTCACTGAGCAAAAATTTAAATAAAATGGCTAACCATATAGAACAAGACATTAATAAATTAAGAAAAATGGCGACAACGGATGAGTTAGTCGGCATTGCTAACAGACGCGCTTTTATGAAATCTTTGCAGCTTGAATTAGAGCGATCCCATCGTTATCAAGTTCCACTGTGTTTATTAATGTTAGATGTAGATTATTTTAAAGTATTTAATGATACCTATGGACATTCGATTGGCGATGATGTCTTAAAACTTATTTGCAACGTAAGCCAATTGGTACTGAGAGAGAATGATCTGATGGGGCGAATTGGCGGTGAAGAGTTTGCATTCATTCTTCCCGCTACCAACATCGACTTCGCGTTAATTGTTGCTGAACGCATCCGCGCGGCTGTTGATAATGCCTTTCTTATTATTGATAATAAAAAAGTAAAGGTCACCGTAAGTATGGGGGCAACTCAATTAACTAAGTCAGATGATGTTGGTTTATTTCTCAAAAGAGCGGATAAAGCCATGTATAAATCAAAGGAAAACGGGCGTAACCAAATCAGTTCTGTTTAACCGCTATAGACTAATTCTTATAAAAGAAAAAACATAACTTTGTTCTCAAGGGGTAGATATATCTTATAATATTAGTATTGTTGAGCGATAAACTCTAACGAATGTTGGTTAAAGAGTTCGGGGTTCTCAACATTGCAGACATGACCACATTTATGGATGGTGTGTAATAAACTGTTTTTATGTTGTTTAACCATTTCCATCACCGGCCCCAAAAACATATGGTCTTCCTTGCCCATAATATAAAGGATAGGTATATCAATTTCTTTTTCTTTGAAATAACGCATCAAGGGATTCACGTCCATCGCTAACTTAAACCAACGAATAAATTCTTTCTGGCACAAACGTTTAGCTTCACGAACAAATAAGTGCCGCGATTCCTTATGGCGTTTTTTCGGCATCATAATAAAAGCAAATAAACGATACAACCACATGTACGGTAAAAAATGCTTAAAGGTATTTCCCAAATAAACCAAGATATTACTACGAGCATTAAAACGAGTGATAGCGCCACCTAGCACCATACTTGATACATATTGAGGCGCAATTTCAGCTATGTTACGAATAATAATAGTTCCTAAAGAAATACCAACAAAATGTGCACATTTAATATTGTTGTGATCTAAAACATCGATGATATCTTCAGAGACTTTATTAAAGGAGTAATTACTATCAACAAAGGTTTGTACCAGATGGCTGGACTTTCCGTGGCCACGAAGATCAAGTAAGAGCACATTATAGGTTTTTTGATAATCTCTGATCTGACGAAACCAAATTGCCGAACTACCGCCAGCACCATGGACAAAAACAACCCATACTTTACTGGTTTTATGTGGATAAATAGTATGGAAAAGAATTGATTTGCTCATTACTACAAACACCCCATTACGATGAGTTATACAAACTTAAGAGTAGCTAGTATAGCTAAATTTAAAAAAAATCTCCTAATAAGTTCGCTAATATCCCGCCTTACTATGGTAATACTTTAATGATGTTCCGTCTTAATTGTCAATTTTGCGAAAAGATATAATAAAGTTTAGAATAGTTTATCTTATTAATACAAAGCCAATATCAATGGCGCTACTATTTTAGGTCCGGGCATTACAACGTCTCGTCAAGGTAATAAAGATGAAAAAGAAAACAGTAAACAGTCTCTTAAAAAAACATGACAAACTTGTTCATAGTGAAAATGTTACTGTCGTCTCTCATGTTCAACGCGAACAAGATGAGTGGTTTATTAATACGATAATGATAAAAGGCTGTGATGCTCCATTTAAATATAAGCGGAAAAAAGCTTATAAATCGCTTAGCAAACAACAAGTGAACATGACCTATTACACAAGCACTGAAATAATTGCCGGCTTTGAGATAGAAGTCATGAATATTGTTAGAATAAAAGTCGCCTGATTTTCAATTAACAATGACATTCTTAATAGCCCACACTTTTCTTTGAAAGAACAAAATAATATATCACTATATAAACATCTGTTATTTTCGGTATAAAAAGAAGTTATTTGCATTTAATTTAGCTTAATTGCTATTCATCTCTTGACGAAAGCTTCGCCATCTTACATAAATAAGCTATCAATAATAAAAACATTGATCGACACAGACATTTATTAATAAAAAATAAAAAGCAATAAATGTAATTTTGGGGACAGCGAGAGGATTTTATTATGATATTAAACCATATATGGGGATTGTATACTGACCCTAAGAAAGAGTGGCACACAATAGAAAGGCGCCACGAAAGCTTAATGTATAGCATGGTTCATATTTTAACCATAGCGTTAATACCTGCCATTTGTAGTTATTTTGCCGCTGCTCATATTGGTTGGACAATAGGCGTAGGAGATCCAATAAAATTAACTCAGGCAAGCGCAATGACTATGTCTGTCGGTATGTATTTTGGTTTGATCTTTGGTGTTATTGGTTTAGCTTTTTTAATTCAATGGATGGCAAAAACTTTTGATGCTAAGCCTGATTTCACCCAATCTTTAGAGTTAGCCGCTTACACAGCAACACCATTATTAATGGTTGGCGTAACCGCTTTATTTCCTGTTTTATGGTTTGTTGCTTTAGCGGGACTAGCCGCACTTTGTTATTCAGTCTATTTACTTTACTCTGGCGTACCCATCATGATGAATATTCCAGAAGAAAAAGGCTTTATTTATTCAAGCTCGGTGGTTACTTGCGGATTAGTTCTTTTAGTCTCTTTAATGGCATTTAGCGCTATTATGCTAGGTATGGGCTTTGGCTCTGAACATATATCTTAACGCTTTTATTATAAATTTAAGTCGATAAGTCATTTATTATAAATATGTATCTTTAGCATTTGATGATAAAAAAGCCCGCTTAGTGATAAACTAAACGGGCTTTTATTTTACTTTATTTTTCTATGGTGTCGTTCAGACAAGCCTGATGCTATTCAGCACCTTCATTGTGCATATCTATAATTGAATCAGCATTTTTATCTGAGTCTTCTTTATTCTCATTATTTCTCATCGCATCTAAACGTTCTAAATAGCCCTGAGTAATATCTTTAGTTATATATTGACCATCGAAAACAGATGTCTCGAATTGTTTGATTTCAGGGTTTACACTGCCCACAGCACTAACTAAATCCTCTAAGGTTTGAAAAATAAGTTTATCTGCACCAATTAATTGGCAAATATCGTCTAATTCACGGCCATGAGCAATCAGTTCATTGGCACTTGGCATATCAATACCGTAAACATTAGGAAAACGAATTTCTGGTGCGGCTGAGGCAAAATAAACATTTTTTGCCCCCGCAGAGCGAGCCATTTCAATGATTTGCCCAGAAGTCGTCCCTCTTACAATAGAGTCATCGACTAACAATACATTTTTACCAGCAAACTCAGTTGTTATCGCATTAAGTTTACGGCGAACTGACTTCTTACGCTGCTCTTGACCCGGCATAATAAAAGTTCGACCAATATAGCGGTTTTTCACAAAACCTTGACGGTATGGGATACCAAGATGGCGAGCAATTTCTAAAGCAGTATCACATGATGTTTCTGGAATAGGGATAACAACGTCGATATCTACGTCTTCCCATTCTTTTGCAATTTTATCACCCAATTTTTTGCCCATTTCAACACGAGAGCCGTAAACAGAAATTTTATCAATTGCTGAATCAGGACGCGCAAAATAAACATATTCAAAAATACACGGGTTGTATGTTGGGTTCTTTGCACATTGCTGGCTGTGAATTTGCCCATCTTCAGTGAAATAAATAGCTTCGCCAGGCGCAACATCGCGGACAAATTCAAAGTCGTTTGCATCAAGCGCTACCGACTCAGAAGCAATCATATATTCGATACCGGTAGCCGTTTCACGCTTACCAAATACTAAAGGACGGATGCCATTAGGATCACGAAATGCCACCATGCCATGACCAATAATCAAAGCAACCGTTGCATAGGCACCACGAATACGCTCATGTACATTAGATATTGCAGTAAAAATGTCATCAGGTGTTAATTTCAAATTTTCAGTCAATTGTAATTCATGACCGAGAATATTGAGTAACAATTCAGAATCAGAGGTGGTATTTACATGGCGACGTGCGACATTAAATAACCACTCTTTTAATTCAATCGCGTTGGTTAAATTACCATTGTGTGCAAGAGAAATACCAAAAGGAGCATTGGCATAAAATGGCTGAGCTTCTGAAGAACTTGAAGTACCTGCGGTTGGATATCTAATATGACCAATACCCATGTTACCTTGTAATCGCAACATATGACGCGTATGAAACACGTCTTTTACTAAACCATTTCCTTTACGTAGTCTAAAGGTATTGTTGTGAATAGTCACAATACCTGCAGCGTCTTGACCACGATGTTGAAGTACAGTTAATCCGTCATATAATGCTTGACCTACCGATGTTTTACCAACAATGCCAACAATACCACACATGCGTTTATTCTCCACAGAACTAAGTTTAAGGGCGTTTTAATAACATAAACGCTAAGTAAATAAAAATTATACTAATGAACATCAGCCCCATTTTCATGGCACTACAATAACGTTATTTCAAAAAGCTTGATGAATTCTTTAGGTATTCGAAAAACCATTCAACAATGAGTGTAAACTCGGGGATGAGTTGAGAACTTGCCCACCATGCGGTTGATGACGCTGGCGTAAATGCATCCATAAAGAATAATACTGCGCTGATAACTAACACGCCACGTAATGCACCAAATACAAGCCCTAGCAGGCGATCGGTTCCAGACAAGCCGGTTTTACTGACCAATTGACCAATAAGATAATTTACCATAGCGCCAAGAATTAACGTGGTAATAAAAAGAATAGCAATTGCCGCGGCATTACGTAGGACTTGATCGGAAATGTTTGTCAATAAACTAGCAAGATTTACATAGAAGTGGCTGGCAATAAAGAAGGCACTGATCCAGATAACTAGCGAAACAGCTTCTTTGACAAAGCCGCGAACCAAGCTAATTAATGTTGAAATGCCTACAATTGCCAAGATGGCATAGTCTATCCAAACCATAAATTAATCGTTACCAATGAATATTTACCAGCATAATAAGGCGCGCATTCTAACAGAAACGCCCCTTATTTTACCAATGTTTTATTTAAAATAGCCATTGCCATTGAAAGTGCTCAACTACTTTTTACACTGTATTATTGGGCAGTGGTTATAACTTATTATTTTGTCGGATAAAAACGAGCAATTTTACCTTCAACACCGGTTAATTTTTTCAATGCTGAGATTTTTTTTATCAATGAGTTTTTGATCAGTTCAGGACCAATGAAAACTTTAATTAATGGGCCATTTTTTGTTTTTATCGGCTTTGTGAAAGCGGTATAACCATTATCTTTAAGCTTGAGTAATAACTGTGCAACATTTTTTTTATGACGAAAACTGCCCAGCTGTACTACCCATGCTTGTTGCAACACGGACTTTTCTGGCAAAATATTATCTATTGCTTGCTCAGTTGACTCTTTATCGTCTTCTTTGGTCGCTACAGCGTTATTTAAGCTCGGGTCACTCTCTGTTTCAGCTGTATTTTTTATTGCTTGTTCAGTCGAAGAGATATCGTCATCTAACGCCGTTTCATCACTCAGTATTTCGTCGGTATTTATAAAAATTTTATCTTCAGGAAAGCTTGGAGTGTTCTTAACAAACTCGACCTTAGGCGGAGGTGGAATTTTTTCAAACTCATCTTGATAGGTCTTTTTATTACCGTCTAGTAAGTCTGGCAAAATAATAATAGCAACCGCAGCCACAATAATGGTGCCAACTAAGCGGTTTTGAAAAGGTGTAGACAAATGGAACTCCCAGGCTGCAGTTAATAAAAACTACAGCAATAAACGTCGGACTTCAGCTACGGTGTAAAATGATCCAAACACTAAGATCAAATCTGTTGCTGTTGAATTTTTGTTAGCCATTCTAAATGCCTCAGTGATATTGTCAAAACAATTAGCTGAATCTTCATTTAATAACAATTTTTCGGCTAACTCCTTTGCGGTAGCTCCACGAGGCATAGATAAACTGCCTAAATACCATTTATCAACTAATGTGGATAATGGCCCAAAGGTGTTAGCAATATCTTTGTCTTTTAACATACCGGTAACTGCATAAAGCTTGTCATACTTTTGCGACTTTAAATACTCAACTAAATAACGTGCTGCTTGAGGATTATGGCCAACATCAAGTAGCACCGGACTGTTTAACGATTTTTTACTGATAAGCTCAGTTCGACCAGCAACTTTTGTTTGGTTTATTAAGACATTTACACTTTCAGTATTAAAAACAACAGAACAATCATTAAGTAAAGCCAATACTGTTAGTGCTGTTGCTACATTATCTTGAGGTATAAAAGGCTTATTTAAATCATTGATTTGGTACTCGCCAAATGTCCAACGCCACAAAGAGTGACAAGCGGGTACTTGGTGCGGTTCAATAGAGAAGTCATCGCCTCGCAGACTCAACACGGCTTTAAGTTTTTTAGCATGAGCAAGTACTGATATAGGACAATCGGTATCACCAATAACAACTTTTTGATGCGCACGCATGATACCCGCTTTTTCAAAGCCAATACTTTCGCGATTATCACCTAGGTACGCTTGATGGTCTAAGTCTATCGTGGTTATAACCGCAATATCAGCGTCAATTAAGTTTGTGGCATCTAAACGCCCACCCAAACCTACTTCCAAAATAATAAAAGCAGGTTTTCTTTCCATTAAAACTAAAAATGCGGCTAATGTTGTGTATTCATAGTAGGTTAGTGAAATATCACCACGTTGTTGCTCTATTTGCTCAAAGGCGTTGATCAATGACTGACTGTCAACGTCAATATTATTAATACGTAAGCGTTCATTGAACTTTTCAATATGTGGTGAAGAATAAACCGCAACTGTTTTATCATCACCGAGCAAAGCATTTTCAATAAAAGCACAGGTAGTGCCTTTACCATTAGTACCTGCGACCGTGATCACTTGGGCAAAACTGAAATCAATATTTAATCGCTTAGCCACAAGCGAAATGCGTGTGAGCCCCAAGTCGATCTCAGTTAAATGTATTGTTTCTAAATAAGAAAGCCATTGAGCTAGCGACTTGCTAGCAAAATGGCTTTTGTTGTTTGTTGGCATAGTGTTGTTATGAAACGTTAGTTATGAAGCGTTAAGGCTTGGATGTCCCATGAATTTAGCTAACATACGAGAAAGCGTACTACGCATTTCACGTCGGTCAACAATAATATCAATAGCACCCTTTTCTTTTAAAAATTCACTACGCTGAAAACCTTCAGGTAACTTCTCTCGAACAGTTTGTTCAATAACACGTGGACCCGCAAAGCCAATTAACGCTTTAGGCTCTGCAACGTTAATATCGCCGAGCATAGCTAAACTTGCAGATACGCCGCCCATCGTAGGGTCAGTTAATACCGAAACGTAAGGCAAGCCTTTTTCGCTCATTTTCGCTAATGCTGCACTTGTTTTTGCCATTTGCATTAATGAAAATAATGCTTCTTGCATACGTGCTCCGCCACTTGCAGAAAAACAAACAAGTGGTAGGTTATGCTCAAGGCAGTATTCAACACCTTTAACAAAACGAGCGCCAACAACTGATGCCATTGAACCACCTAGAAAAGCAAACTCAAACGCAGCAGCAACGATAGGCATACCATTAAGTTCGCCTATCATAACAACCAGTGCATCTTTTTCACCGGTACTTTTTTGTGCAGCGCTTAGGCGGTCTTTATAACGTTTTGAATCTTTGAACTTTAAAATATCCTGTGCTTCAAACTCTTCACCTAATTCAGCACGATTATTTGCATCTAAAAAGCAATCAATACGTTTGCGTGCTGAAATACGCATATGGTGATCACATTTTGGACAAACAGATAATAATCTATCGAGTTCTGCTTTATATAGTACTGCATTACAAGAAGTACACTTGCTCCAAACGCCTTCAGGGATATTACGTTTTTGGGTGCTTTTTGCTTTTGGGAGAATTTTTTCTATCCAGCTCATAATTTATTTTTGCCTTCTTTTACCTAATATGTTCATGGGAACATAGGAAAACTTGCCAATATTGGTTTCGAACCTATCAGCAAATTATTAATTTTTTGAATTATTCTAACTATATTCGACAATTAAAGCACATTTAACCCTACTATGAATACAAAAAACTGGTCTGTTTTGTTGGAATTAGCAGTTTGTAATTACTCATTCTGTCACTATTTATCTCAAAGTAAAAACAGTGGCCCCAGCGGAGGTTTTGGAATGTTGAACTCTTGTGGGTAGTCAACACCAACAAAATACAAACCTGCAGCAGATGCCATCATGCCAGCTACACAACGATTTTTAGCTTCAAGTACTTCGCCCAACCACACTACTGTTTCTAATTGTTGGCCTATACGCATTAAACTACCCGCAATATTTCTCACCATATGATGTAAAAAAGCATTGCCTTTAACATCAATAATAACAAAATCACCTTGTCGTGAAACATTGCAATGAATCAATGTTCTAACCGGAGAATGCGACTGACAATGAACGGTGCGAAAGGAAGTAAAATCATGTTTACCCAATAAAGACTGTGCCGCTTGATGCATTAGCTTTTCATCAAGTGGATAATGACAGCAGGTTATTCCTTGGCTTAAAATTGCAGATCTTAAACGATTGTTATTAATAACATAGCGGTAACGACGTGCTGTGGCGCTAAATCGAGCATGAAAACTGTCGTCCACTTGCTTAACCCAAGACACAGCAATATCACTAGGTAGATTGGTATTTACGCCCAGTGTCCAAGCAACATCTTTACGAACTTTGTCCGTTTCAAAGTGAATAACTTGGTTAGTCGCACTAACACCCGTATCAGTTCTGCCTGCACAAATAACTTCAATTTTTTCATCAGCAATTTTTGATAAAGCTTTTTCTACATTTTGCTGAACACTGACCGCATTTTTTTGTCGTTGCCAACCGTGATAACGGCTTCCATCGTATTCAATACCTAAAGCGTAACGCATCAATAACTCCCGATTATAATGCGCGCATTATCCAATATTTTAAGGTTTATGCCAATCAGGTTCTTTGATTATATAAAAAAAGCCACAACAGTGGCTTTTATAGAATGAAATAACGTCTCTTGATTAACTAATATTATCACGTAGTTGTTGAGCATCAAATTGTTGCTGAGCATCACCTTTTGCTACTACGTCTTGAATATTACTTTGGCGTTTTCTATTATTGCGCCTATTTCACTTATATAAAAAAAGCCACAACAGTGGCTTTTATAGAATGAAATAACGTCTCTTGATTAACTAATATTATCAAGTAGTTGTTGAGCATCAAATTGTTGCTGGGCATCACCTTTTGCTACTACGTCTTGTAGTATTACTTCGGCGTTTTCGTTATCTCCTATTTCAATATAAACTTTCGCTAAATCTAATTTAGCGGCAATACCGTTATCATCTTCTTCTTCGGCGGCGTTTTCACCAGAAAACTCAGGGAACTCATTAAGTCCCACATTAAAATCAGTTTTATTATAGGGCTCTTCGTCTTCTGTGTCGCTTAAACTATCTGATAATAAAGAGTCGACAGAGACAAAGTCATCTTCATCTTCATCTTCATCTTCAAAATCAACATTTAAATTATTATCACTATTGAGGTCATCACCAATA
Organism: Colwellia sp. BRX10-4; assembly: GCF_014077465.1. NCBI lineage: Bacteria > Pseudomonadati > Pseudomonadota > Gammaproteobacteria > Alteromonadales > Colwelliaceae > Colwellia > Colwellia sp. BRX10-4. The sequence goes on along the minus strand of NZ_JACGVZ010000002.1, from coordinate 1,863 downwards.
TCTAACACATCATCTAAGTCAATATCGAAATCATCTTCAGTGTCAACTTCAATCTTAATCTCATCATCGGAATCAACAGCGTCTAAGTCAATGTCATTAGCATTGAAGTCAGTTGAAAAGTCGAGATCATCTGAAGGTGTCGTTTGACTCTCTTCTGCTATGTTTGCCAATAAGTCATCAAAGTCAACATGAGCGAGTGCATCAATCTCATCAATTTCACTATTTTCACTATTTTCACTATTTTCATCAACAAAATAATCGTCAGAGATGTTTTCATCGGCTAATAAATCAGCTAATACATCACTATCGGTATAATCAGTTGCTGCTTCTGGCTCTAGTTCATTGACTTGTCCATCGATGAGTATATCGTCACCAATATCTAAATCATCAGAGTTTAAATTGTCACCGTCAGCCATCTCAGCCAAAAGTGCATCTATATCTAAATTATCTGACAAGTCATTATCTTTCTTACTAATTTTTTCGTTTATACTTTCGTCATGACTTGCATGAGTATCGTCAACTAATACTTCGGTATCATCTTTAAGTAGTTCACTAAAATCTACTGATAAAAATGGCGCTACGTATTCATTGGTAAAATTATCGATAAGCGCTTTATTTTCATCTTCTTTAGTCTCAGTTGCATTACCCTGAATATCACCTAATAAACTATCAATATCATCAGGGTCAGTTAATGCTATATTTTCAGCAGCCATTTCATCAAGAGGATCAATAATATCATCGGCGGTAATGGGTTTTAACATCTGTTCTGGGGCTGACATTGAATCTAACAAGGCGTCGATATCATCGGGATCTGATATTTCAAAATTCTCAGCTTGTTCATTTAATTCAGCAACCGCACTTTCTTTGACCATTGAATCCATCAGTGCGTCTATATCGTCAGGATCAGTTAACTCTTCAGTACTATTGTCAGTTATATCCTTTGGCTCAGGTTTTGGCGCTGCGGCGGCCATTGAATCCATCAGTGCATCAATATCGTCTGGGTCAGTTAACTCAGCAGTACTATCATCAGCGGCATCTGCTACTGGCTCAGGTTTTGGCGCTGCGGCGGCCATTGAATCCATCAGTGCATCGATGTCGTCTGGGTCAGTTAACTCAGCAGTACTATCATCAGCGGCATCTGCTACTGGCTCAGGTTTTGGCGGTGCGGCGGCCATTGAATCCATCAGTGCATCGATGTCGTCTGGGTCAGTTAACTCAGCAGTACTATCATCAGCGGCATCTTTTTCTGGCTCAGGTTTTGGCGCTGCGGCGGCCATTGAATCCATCAGTGCATCAATATCGTCTGGGTCAGTTAACTCAGCAGTACTATCATCGGCGGCATCTTTTTCTGGCTCAGGTTTTGGCGCTGCGGCGGCCATTGAATCCATCAGTGCATCAATATCGTCTGGGTCAGTTAACTCAGCAGAACTATCATCAGCTGCATCTGCTACTTTCTCTGGATTAGGTTTTGACGCTGCGGTAGCCATTGAGTCCATCAGTGCATCGATATCGTCTGGATCGGTTAGTTCTGTTGCAGCTTCTTCATGTACAGATTCAATTGTCTCTAAAGCACTATCGTCATCGTCGCCAATGCCGTTTAATAGGTCATTCAATAAATCTTGGTCTAATTCACCACCTTCTAATGCTTCACCTGGCAGCTCTTCTTTACTTTCATTGTTATTAATTTGATCTTTATCCGCTGGAACGTCGTCATCATCGTCATCAAGGCCTGAAAGTAAGGAATCTAAGTCGCTTTGGTCTAACTCGCCACCTTCTAACTCGTCGCTATCAAGTGATATGTCTTCTAAATCATCTAAATCATCGAGTCCGTCCAGATCATCTAGATCATCATCTAAATGAATA